>NZ_JBJGZI010000012.1:0-144335 GCF_054050455.1 Geodermatophilus sp. SYSU D00684
CCCCCCCCCCCCCCCCCCCCCCCCCCCCCCCCCCCCCCCCCCCCCCCCCCCACGCCGGGAGGGCCGTTGTCCGCACCCATCGCCATCCAGCTCGACGCCGTCCAGGCGCTCGGCGAGGAGCTCGCCGCCCTGGCCGCCGAGCTGTCCTCCGACGCCGACCTGTGCGCATCGACCGCGGTCTCGCTGGCCACGGCGGCGCCCGGTGAGGTGTCCGACCGGGCCGGGACGACCGGGCGGCTGTGGGCGGTGCTCGTCGCCGACCTCGTCGCCGGGGCCGACGCCGCGGCCACCGCCCTGCTCGACGCGGTGCGGTCCTACCGGCTGGCCGACGCCGCGGTCTCCGACCGGCTGCTGGCGGCGCGGGCGGCGCTGCCCGTGGGCGCCCGGTGAGCGCCCCGGGTCTCACGGCCGTCGCCGCGTGGGACGTCGCCCTCCTCCACGGCGCCGTCTGGACGCTCGAGGCGGTGACCGAGCGGCTGCCGGGGTGGCGCGCCCGGACGGAGGCCGTCGCCCGCGCCCTGGAGGCCGCCGCGTGCTGGTCCGGTGACGCGGGACGGGCCGCGGCGGGAGCGCTGGGCGAGGTGTCCGCGGTGGTCACGGCGGTGACCACCGCCCTGGGCGCGTCGCTGGACCGGCTGCAGGACACCGCCCGGGAGGCGCGCACCGCCCAGGACCTGGCCGGGCAGGCGCTGGCCGAGGCCGCCGCCCGCGGCCTGACCCTCGACGAGGCCGGCGGGGTCGTCCTCCCGGCCCCGGCCGCACCGCCGGCCGGCGCGACGCCGGGGGCGCTGGCCGGCCACTACGACGCGATCGCCGAGCAGGCCGCCGCGGCCGAGCGGGTCGCCGGGCTGGCGGCCGACGCCCTCCGCGCGGCCGCCCGCGCCGCCGCCTGCGCGGCCGACTCGGCCTCACCGCTGGGCGGGATCGGGGCGGCCGGGGGAGCCGTGCCCCCGGGCTACGCCGGACTCGCGGCGGCCGTGGCCGCGGACGGCGTCTGGGTGCCCTCCTGCCTGCCGGTATGGGGGACGTCGCCGGAGTCGGTGGCGGCCTGGTGGGCGGGACTGTCCACGCCGGCGCGCCAGCTGGTGACCTCGGTCGACCCCCGGCTCGTCGGGAACCTGGACGGCCTGCCGGCGTGGGCGCGGGACCGGGCCAACCGGCTGGTGCTCGAGCGGGCGCTGGCCGACCCGTCCGAGGACACCGGGGGGACCGCGCGGGCGGTGGCCGCCGAACTGGCGCGCGCGGAGGCGGCCGGCCGCCCCGTGCAGCTGTGGAGCCTCGACCTCGACGACCACCTGGTGGCCGTGGTCCACGGCGACCTCGACACCGCCGACGCCGTCGGCGTGTACGTGCCCGGCGTCGGCAACGACGTCGACGACCTCGGCGGCCTGGGGGCCGACGCGCGAGCGGTCGCCGACGCGACCCGCGCCGCCGCCCCCACCGCCGCGGTGGCCACGGTCGCCTGGCTGGGCTACCGCCCGCCGCGCAGCGTCGTGTTCCCGACGGCGTGGGGCGAGGGGCGGGCGGCGACCGGCGGGGCCGCACTGGCCGGCGACCTGGCCGGGCTGGTGGCGGCGCGGGCGGCCGACCCCGTCCGGGGCGGCGAGTCACCCCGGGTCACCGTCGTCGCGCACAGCTACGGGACCGTCGTGGTCGACCGCGCCGCGGAGGAGCCCGGGCGGCTCGCGGCCGACGCGCTGGTCCTCCTCGGCAGTCCCGGGATGGACGGCCCGGCGTCGGACCTGGAGGTGGCGGAGGTCCACGAGGCCTCGCCGTCGATGGACCTCGTCACCTGGCCGCTGGACGTCCACGGCACGAACACCGGCGACGACGACTTCGGGGCGACGCCGCTGCCGGCCGACTGGGACACCTGGCACACCTGGTACCTCGACCCCGGCCGGCCGACCCTCGCGGGGATCGGGCAGGTGGTCGCCGGGTCCCAGGAGGGCGACTGAGCAGCCGGGACCCGCCCGGGGAGGCCGGGAACAGCGGCGTCGCTGCACCGTTGGAGGCGGTGACGGCGCGCCCGCGCGCAGTCGCCGACCGGTCACGTCCCGGCGTCGTGGCCTACCGTGGCCCGCCGAGGGGGCGCACCGCGTGACGACGAGACCGCACACCGCGCTGCCGCGACCAGCACCACCCGACAGGAGCACCGTGCCCACGAAGACCGCGAAGAACGGCCAGACCGCCGCCACGACCGCCGGCGGCACGAGCACGCCCGCCCGCCGCCGGGCCGCTGCTGCGGGGGGTGGCCGCCCGCTGGTCATCGTGGAGTCGCCGACCAAGGCCGGGAAGATCGCCGGCTACCTCGGCAACGGCTACGTCGTCGAGGCCAGCGTCGGGCACATCCGCGACCTGCCGCGCAACGCCGCCGACGTCCCGGCCGAGCACAAGGGCGCCCCGTGGGCCCGCCTCGGCGTCGACGTCGACAACGCCTTCGAGCCGCTCTACGTCATCAGCCCCGACCGCAAGCAGCAGGTCAGCAGGCTCAAGCAGCTGGTCAAGGACGCCAGCGAGGTCTACCTCGCGACAGACGAGGACCGCGAGGGCGAGGCCATCGCCTGGCACCTGGTCGACACCCTCAAGCCGCGGGTCCCGGTCCGCCGGATGGTCTTCCACGAGATCACCCCCGAGGCGATCGCCCGCGCCGTGGCCAACCCCCGCGAGCTGGACACCGCGCTGGTCGACGCGCAGGAGACCCGCCGCATCCTCGACCGGCTCTACGGCTACGAGGTCAGCCCGGTCCTGTGGAAGAAGGTCCTGCCCCGGCTGTCGGCCGGCCGCGTGCAGTCGGTGGCCACCCGCATCGTCGTCGAGCGGGAGCGCGAGCGGATGGCGTTCACCGCCGCCGACTACTGGTCCCTCGACGGCGTCTTCGCCGTCCCCGGCCGGGCCGGTGCCGACGCGGGCGAGCCGACGACGCTGCGCGCCCGCCTGGTCAGCGTCGACGACAGCCGCGTGGCCACCGGCCGCGACTTCGACCCCGCCACCGGGCAGGTGACCGGCGACGTCGTGCACCTCGACGAGGCCGGCGCCCGGGGCCTGGCCGCCCGGCTCGAGGGCCGGCAGGTCACGGTCAGCCGGGTCGACGAGAAGCCCTACCGGCGCCGCCCCTACGCGCCGTTCACCACCTCCACGCTGCAGATGGAGGCCGGCCGCAAGCTCGGCTGGTCCTCGGCGCAGGTCATGCGGGTGGCCCAGCGGCTGTACGAGAACGGCCACATCACCTACATGCGGACCGACTCGACCAACCTCTCCAACGAGGCGATCAACGCCGCCCGCACCCAGGCCCGCGAGCTCTACGGCGACGCCTACGTCCCCGCCGAGGCCCGCCGCTACAGCAAGAAGGCCAAGGGCGCGCAGGAGGCGCACGAGGCGATCCGCCCCGCCGGCGACTCCTTCCGCACTCCCGGCCAGCTCGCCGGGCAGCTCGCCCGCGACGAGTTCCGCCTCTACGAGCTGATCTGGCAGCGCACCGTCGCCTCGCAGATGGCCGACGCCGTCGGGCAGACGGTGAGCATCCGGCTGGCCGGCCGCAGCACCACCGACGAGCGGGTCGAGTTCACCGCCAGCGGCCGCACCATCACCTTCCCCGGCTTCCTGCGCGCCTACGTCGAGTCCCGCGACGAGGGCGCCGGCAACGGCGACGACGAGCACGGCAGCGACGACGCCGAGCGGCGGCTGCCCCGGGTCGAGCGCGGCCAGCAGCTCGACACGCGGTCGCTGGAGCCCAAGGGCCACACGACGACGCCGCCGTCGCGCTACACCGAGCCCAGCCTGGTCGCCCGGCTCGAGGAGTTGGGCATCGGCCGCCCCTCGACCTACGCGTCGATCATGCAGACCATCCAGGACCGCGGGTACGTGTGGAAGAAGGGTGCCGCGCTGGTGCCCTCCTTCACCGCCTTCGCGGTGGTGAACCTGCTCGAGCAGCACTTCGCCGCGCTGGTCGACTACGACTTCACCGCGTCGCTGGAGAACGAGCTCGACGAGATCGCCGCCGGCGAGCTCGGCCGGGTCGACTGGCTGACCGAGTTCTACTTCGGCGGCGAGGGCCGGCACGCCGGCGGAATCGCGGCCTCCGGCGGGCTCAAGCAGGTCATCGGCCAGCAGCTGGAGGAGATCGACGCCCGCGGCGTCAACTCCATCCCGCTGCGGGCGACCGGGCCGGCCGGCGAGCCGGTCGTGGTCCGCGTCGGCCGCTACGGCCCCTACCTGCAGGCCGGCGGCGAGGAGGGCCCGCGGGTCAGCCTCCCCGAGGACCTGCCGCCCGACGAGCTGACCAGCGAGAAGGTCGCCGAGCTGCTCGCCGCGCCCTCCAGTGACCGGCAGCTGGGCACCGACCCCGAGTCCGGCCACCCGGTGGTCGTCAAGGCCGGTCGCTACGGCCCCTACGTCACCACCGTGGTCCCCGACGGCAGCAAGGACAGCCCGCGGACGGCGAGCCTGTTCGCGTCCATGTCCCCGGAGACGGTGACCCTCGAGCAGGCGCTGCAGCTGCTCACCCTGCCGCGCACCGTGGGCACCGCCCCCGACGGCGAGGAGATCCAGGCGCTCAACGGCCGGTACGGGCCCTACCTCAAGAAGGGCAGCGACTCGCGGTCGCTGGAGAACGAGCAGCGGCTGTTCACCGTCACCCTCGACGAGGCGCTGGCCGTGTTCGCCCAGCCCAAGCAGCGGGGCCGGCGGGCCGCGGCCGCGCCGCTCAAGGAGCTCGGTGCCGACCCGGTCACCCAGGGCCAGATCACCGTCCGCGAGGGCCGGTTCGGTCCCTACGTCACCGACGGCGAGACCAACGCCAGCCTGCGCAAGGGCGACGACGTCGAGACCATCTCCCTCGACCGCGCCGCCGAGCTGCTCGCCGACCGCCGCAGCCGGCCCGCCGCCACCAAGAAGAAGGCCGCCAAGAAGGCGACCAAGACGACGGCGGCCAAGAAGACGGCGGCCACCAAGGCCACCGCCAAGACGACAGCGGCCAAGACGACAGCGGCCAAGACCACAGCGGCCAAGACGACAGCGGCCAAGAAGACGACGGCGAAGAAGGCGGCCGGGTCCGACGCCGTCCCCGCGAGCTGAGCGTGACGGCGACCGGCTCGCTCGACCCCGCCGACTGGCAGCAGCGGCGGACGTCGTTCGGGTCGGTCGCCGCCGACTACGCCGCGCTGCGCCCGGGCTACCCGGCCGACGCGGTGGCGTTCCTGCTCGGTGACCGGCCGCGGCGGGTGCTCGACCTGGGCGCGGGCACCGGCCTGCTCACCGACGTCCTGGTCGCCGCCGGGCACGAGGTGCTCGCCGTGGACCCGTCGGCGGAGATGCTGGCCCAGCTGCGCGTCCGGCACCCCGGCGTCCCGGCGGAGGTCGGCGGCGCGGAGGCGATCCCGCTGCCCGCCGCCTCCGTCGACGCCGTCGTCGCGGGTCAGGCCGCGCACTGGTTCGACCCGGCGCCGGCCGCGGGTGAGCTGCGCCGGGTCCTGCGGCCCGGCGGCGTCGTCGGGTTCGTGTGGAACACCCGCGACGAGACCGTCCCCTGGGTCGCCGCGCTCGGCGCCGCGCTGGCCGGCGAGGCCCGCGGCCACGAGGCCGACCAGGGCGTCGTGGCCGCCTTCGCCGCGGCGCTGCCCGCCGACGTCGCCACCGCGCGGTCGCGGGTCGTCCAGCGGGTGACGCCCGAGCAGGTCGTCGGCGGCATCGGCACCCGCAGCTACGTGGCCACGATGGCCTCGGGCGCCCGCGCCGCCTTCCTCGGCGGCCTCCGCCACCTGCTGGCCACCCACCCGGACACGGCCGGGCGCGACGTCCTCGAGCTGCCCTACCGCACCGACGCCCACCGGCTCACCCCGCGCTGAGCGCCCGGCCCTCCGCGATCGCCCGCAGCGCCGCCACGTGCGCGTCGAAGGCCGCGCGGCCGCGTGCGGACAGCCGCAGCCAGGTCCGCGGTCGCTTGCCGACGTAGCCCTTGCGCACCTCGACGTAGCCCGCCCGCTCCAGCACGGCCACCGTCTTCGACAGCACCGAGTCGCTGACCTGGACGCCGTCGCGGACGAAGCCGAACTCCGCCTCCTCCGCGGCGGCCAGCGTGGCCACCACCGAGAACCGCACCGGCGCGTGGATCACCTCGTCGAGGGCGTGCCGCGGGTGCCCGGTCACCGCGGCCGCTCCCGCCAGGCGCCGACCAGGCACGGCGCCGCGACGGCGACCGCCAGCGGCGCCCACCACGCCCAGTCGGCGGCGAGCCCCGGCACGGTGAGGCCCACCGCGAGCCCGAGGCCGAGCACCGCGCCCCAGACGCCCATCGCCAGGCCGAACCGGGTGGAGAAGCCGGCGCGCACCGAGCCCCGGCCGGCCAGCAGCGCCGCTGCCGCGCCCAGCACGGCCAGCGCGTAGACCACCGCCGCCGCGCCGATCCCGCGCTCGGAGCCGGACACCGGCGGGGCGAGGAAGAACCCGGCGCTGGCGCAGCCGAGGGTGAGCAGGAACGCCGACGCCGCGGGGCTGGCCTCCCGCCGCACCCGGGCGGCGGCCGCGTCGGCCTCGGCCAGCAGGGCGGTGGCGGACTCGGGCGTGGGAGCGGGCACGGCGGCCTCCTCGGTCGGGGTGCGCGACAGAGTGGCAACTACTTTCCACCCGGTCAACTAGTTGCCGGCCGGGACCCGACCGCGAACACCCGGCGGAAGGGCAGCACCGTCGTCCCGTCCGGCCGCGCCGGGTAGGCCGCCCGCAACGCCGCGGCGTACTCGGCGGTGAACGCGGCGGCGCCGGCGTCGTCGAGCAGGTCCAGCACCGGCCGCAGCACCGTGCCGCGCACCCAGCTGAGCACCGGGTCGGCGCCGCGCAGCACGTGCAGGTAGGTGGTCTCCCAGACGTCGGCGGACAGGCCCGCCGCCGTGAGGACGTCGACGTAGCCCGCCGGGTCCGGCACCGGGTCGGGCGGGGGAGCGGCCGCGGCCAGGCGGGGCGCCCACCGCGGAGTGGTGCACAGGTCGGCGAGCAGCCGGTGGGTGGGGGCGCGGTGGTTGCCGGGCACCTGCAGCGCCAGCCACCCGCCCGGCGCCAGGTCGCCGGCCCACCGCGCGAGCAGGTCCGCGTGCCCGGGCACCCAGTGCAGGACGGCGTTGGTGACCACGACGTCGACCGGGCCGTCCGGCCGCCAGTCGCGGACGTCGCCCGGCACGAACCGCACCCGCCCGGGGACGGCGTGCGCGGCCGCGGCGGCGAGCATCTCCGGCGAGGAGTCGACGCCGGTCACCCGCGCTCCGGGCCAGCGCCGCGCGAGCGAGGCGGTCAGCTCCCCGGTGCCGCAGCCGAGGTCGACGACCTCGCGCGGCCCGTGCGCGTCCACCCGGGCCACGAGGTCGGCGAACGGCCGCGCCCGCTCCCCGGCGTGGCGGAGGTAGACGGCGGGGTCCCAGGCGGCGGTCACCCGCCCGACCGTAGGACCCCGGGAGCGTCGTCCCCGGCCGGTACCGTGGACCGGCCGACGCCCACCCGCCACGACTCCCCGGGAGCCCCCGATCGACGCCTCTGGTCGCCTGTCCGGCCGCGGTCTGTTCGTCGCCTTCGAGGGTGGGGAGGGCGCCGGGAAGTCCACCCAGGTCCGGCGGCTGTTCGACTGGCTGGGCCTGGTCGAGGTGCCGGCCCGGCTGACCCACGAGCCCGGCGGCACGCCGCCCGGCGCCCGGATCCGCGCGTTGCTGCTCGACCCGGCCAGCGCCGGGCTGTCCCCGCGGGCCGAGGCGCTGCTCTACGCCGCCGACCGCGCGCACCACGTCGACACGGTGGTCCGCCCGGCGCTCGACGCCGGCGAGGTGGTGGTCACCGACCGCTACGTGGACAGCTCGCTGGCCTACCAGGGCGCCGGCCGGGCGCTCGCCCTCGACGAGGTCCGGCGGCTGTCGGCCTGGGCCACCGGCGGCCTGGTGCCCGACCTCACCGTGCTGCTGGACCTGCCGCCCGAGGCGGGCCTGGCCCGCGCCCGCGGCCGCGCCGCCGCCGACCGGCTGGAGTCCGAGTCGGTGGAGTTCCACGAGCGGGTCCGCGCCACCTTCCGCGCCCTCGCCGCCGCCGAGCCCGGGCGCTACCTGGTGCTCGACGCGCAGCGCCCCGCCGACGAGCTCGCCGCGGCCGTCCGCGAGCGGGTCGCCGCGCTCATGCCGGGGAGGGTGGCGTGAGCACGGCCGACGGCGTCTGGGCGGAGGTCATCGGGCAGCCGGCGGTGGTCGCCGAGCTCAAGGCCGCCGTCGCCCAGCCCACGGCGATGACCCACGCCTGGCTGTTCACCGGGCCGCCCGGCTCGGGCCGCTCGGTGGCCGCGCGCGCCTTCGCCGCGGCGCTGCAGTGCCCCGACGGCGGCGACGGCACCTGCCACGCCTGCCGGACGGTGCTCGCCGGCACCCACGCCGACGTGCAGACCGTCGCCCCCGAGGGCCTGTCGATCGGTGTCGTCGAGGCCCGGGAGCTGGTCCGGCTGGCCGGGCGGGCGCCGTCGCAGGGCCGCTGGCAGGTCGTCGTCGTCGAGGACGCCGACCGCATGACCGAGCAGGCCTCCAACGCCGTGCTCAAGATGATCGAGGAGCCGCCCCCGCGGACGGTCTTCCTGCTCTGCGCGCCGAGCCTGCACCCCGAGGACGTGCCGGTCACCATCCGCTCGCGCTGCCGCGTCGTGAGCCTGCGGACGCCGCCGGTCGACGCCGTCGCCGACGTGCTGGTGCGCCGCGACGGGATCGACCCGGCGCTGGCGGCCTGGGCGGCGGCCGCGGCCGGCGGGCACGTCGGGCGCGCCCGGCACCTGGCTCGCGACGAGGACGCGCGGCTGGCCCGCAAGGCCGTGCTCGACATCCCGCTGTCCCTGGTCTCCCTGGCCGCCTGCCTCACCGCCGCCGACGACCTGGTCAGCGCCGCCAAGGAGGAGTCCGACCGGGCCACCGCCGCCCTCGACGACGCGGAGACCGAGGCGGTCAAGGCCAGCCTCGGCGTCGGCGCCCGGGGGCCGGGGGTGGCCGCCGCCCGGGGCGGTGCCGGGGTGCTCAAGGACCTCGAGAAGCGGCAGAAGAGCCGCGCCACCCGGCTCGGCCGCGACTCGCTGGACCGCGCGCTGGTCGACCTCGCCGCGCTCTACCGCGACGCGCTGGTGCTCGCCGCCGCGGGGGAGCACTCGCCGGTGCTGTCGCACCCCGACCGGCGGGCCGACGCCGAGGAGCTCGCCCGGCGGATCGGCGCCGAGGGTGCGCTGCGCCGCATCGACGCCGTCCTGGCCTGCCGCACCGCGCTGGAGCAGAACGTGAAGCCGCAGGTCGCCGTCGAGGCGCTCACCGTGGCGCTGCGCCTGCCCGCCACCTGACCGCCGGGCCTGCGCGGGCGCGGGCGACCGGTGTCGTACTCTGAACGCCGCACGCCCGCCGCCTTAGCTCAGTCGGTAGAGCATCTCACTCGTAATGAGAAGGTCGTCGGTTCGATTCCGACAGGCGGCTCACCTGCAGCGGCCCTCCCCTCTCCGGGGAGGGCCGCTGTCGCGTTCCGGGGCCGGGCTGCTGGGGCGGCTGTGACGGCAGGGGCAGGGCTGCCGGTCTGACGACTATTTCGTGACTCACCACGCCCGCGCGGCTACGTTCTGCTGCGAGCCGTCCGGTCGGAGACGACCCCGCGGGCCCCGATCCCGATCGGTCCGCGGGGGGACGCGGGCGGCGGAACGTCCCGTCAGCGCGCGTCCCGGCCGTCCCGGGCCGCGGCGGACGGCCCCGAGCAGCGGGCGTCCCGGCCGAGCGGCCACCGGGACGTCGCGTCCGCGCGCCCCCGGACCAGCGTCGGTCCGTCGCGTCCCGGCACCGGGACGAGGTGCGCGGCGGCCCGCCCGCCCGGGGAGCACCAGGCGGCCGCGCGCACGGCGAAGGCCCTCCCCCCGACACGCAGGCAGGTACGGACATGCGCCCTCCCGTCGAACCCCCGTCCCCCGGCTCCCCGCACCGGGCGCCCGCCCGCCCCGGCACCGGCCGGGCGCGGCTGTCCGCCCTGCTGCTCGTGGTCGCCGTCGCCCTGGGGGTGACGGCCACGACCGCGGCCGTGCGCACCGTCCCCGCGGCCGGGGACGGCACGGAGACGGCGACCGCCGCCGCGCGCGGACCCGTGCACGGCAGCCGCTCGTCGGTCCGCACGCACGGCGCGCGGGCCGGGTCGCGGACGCCGGCGGCCGCCCCGTCCGCCCCGTCGAGCGCCCCGGCCCCGGCGCCGTCGACCGTCCCCGCCCCCGTGCCGCCGAGCACCTCCGCCGCCCCGCCCGCGGCCGGGCAGCCGACGCCGGCCGGCGTCAGCGTGGCCGGCTACGGCGCCCGGGGCGACGGGCGGGCCGACGACGCGCCCGCGATCCGCGCCGCCCTGGCGGCCAACCAGCACGTGCACATCCCGGCCGGCACCTACCTGCTGGCGAGCTTCGAGAGCCCGCGGCAGACCCGGCTCAACGCCGACTTCGTGTTCTCGCTGCGCAGCGGCCAGACCGTCACCGCGGACCCCGGGGCGGTGCTGCGCTTCGCCGACGGCGTCATCGTGGACTCGCCGACCCTCTGGGGCGGCAACCTCTTCATGGTCGACGGCCAGTCCGACGTGACGATCTCCGGCGGGACCTGGGACTTCAACGGCGCCCGCAACCTGGTCCGGCCCGGGCAGACGATCACCGGCTACGGCGTCTACACCTACGGCGCCCGCAACGTCACCGTCCAGGACGTGACCATGCAGGACACGCCGGGCCAGAACTACGTCGTCATGCAGGGCCGCGGCGAGGGCTTCCGGGTCCTGCGCTCGACGTTCCGCAACGGCGGCACCTCCCTGGCGGCCAACCGCAACCAGGTCGACTTCTCCGCCATGTACTTCACCGGGGCGGACGTCACGGTCGACCAGGTGCACGTCACGCACGACGAGCAGCCGTGGTCCTACGCCGGCGGCGTCGAGCTGCACGGCACCCGCAACGCGGTCACGAACAGCCTCATCGAGAAGAGCTGGCCGGGCGTCTACGTCGGTCCCGACGTCGCCTCGCGGCTGGAGGTCATGGAGGACACGGTCGTCACCGGCAACCGGTTCCTCGAGGTCGGCCGCGCGCTGGTCTTCCACGCCGAGGGCACCGGGGCCATCGACGGCGTCGACTTCTCCGGCAACACCGTGCACACGACGTCGTTCCCGGCCCTCGGGACCGGCCGCGGCGTGGACCAGGACGCCCCGCCGGACGGCAACTGGACCTACCACCACCTGATCACCGGCCTGAGCGTCCGGGACAACGACTTCTTCGACGACGACGGCCGGACCGACTCCGGCATCCGCCTGTCGCAGATCCACAGCGGCACGATCGCGCAGAACCGGTTCCACCAGTTCTCCGGCGCGGTCCTGCGGCTCGGCGGCTCCCCGTGGGGCACCCGCGGCGTCAGCTTCGCCGACAACACCGCCACCTGGCTCGGCAGCAGCGGCGTCCCCGCGATCACGCTGAGCTTCACGCCGTACGACGCCGACGGCATCACCATCGCCCGCAACCAGGTCACCCGGACGACGGCGAGCGGCTCGGCGTGCGGGGTCTACCTGGAGGGCGCCGCGGTGACCTCGACCGCGGTCACGGGCAACTCGTTCGCGGGCATCGGGCTGCCGACGTGCGGACCCGACGCCGCCCGCCTGGCCTACTCGGCGTGAGCGCCGGCCGCCCCGGTCCCGACGGCCCGGGGCGGCCGGCGCCCGTCCCTCCCCGGCATCGGGCACCATCCGGCAGGTGACCAGCAGACCCGACGACGAGCAGCGCCTGCGCGACCTCGCGCGGCTGCGTCGCGTCCGCGACCGGATCGACCGGGAGTACGCCCAGCCGCTCGACGTCGAGGCGCTCGCCCGGGGCGTGCACGTGTCGGCCGGGCACCTCAGCCGCGAGTTCCGCCGCGCCTACGGGGAGTCGCCGTACTCGTACCTGATGACCCGGCGCATCGAGCGGGCGATGGCGCTGCTGCGCCGCGGGGACGTGAGCGTCACCGAGGCCTGCTTCGCCGTCGGCTGCTCGTCGCTGGGCACGTTCAGCACCCGCTTCACCGAGCTGGTCGGCATGCCGCCGAGCACCTACCGGCGCCTCGCGGCCGAGTCCACCGCCGGCATCCCGGCGTGCGTCGCCAAGCAGGTCACCCGACCGGTCAGGAATCGAGAAGCCCCGGTGAGGGCGCCGTCCCTAGCGTGAGCGCCATGGACCTCACCATCCACTACACCTTCCTCCCGCACGACGACCCGGAGGCCTCGCTGGCCTTCTACCGCGACACCCTCGGATTCGAGCTCCGCAACGACGTCGGGTACGGCGGGATGCGCTGGCTGACCGTGGGCCCGCCCGGCCAGCCCACCTCGATCGTCCTGCACCCGCCGGCCGTCGACCCCGGCATCACCGACGACGAGCGCCGCACCGTCACCGAGATGATGGCCAAGGGCACCTACGCCTCGATCGTCCTGGCCACCGAGGACCTCGACGGCGCCTTCGAGCGGCTGCAGGCCGGCGACGCCGAGGTCGTCCAGGAGCCGGCCGAGCAGCCCTACGGCGTCCGCGACTTCGCCGTCCGGGACCCCGCGGGCAACCTCGTCCGCGTCCAGGAGGCCGGCTGAGCCGCCCGCCGTCCCGCGAGCACGACGCCCGCCCGGTGTCAGCCGGACGGGCGTCGCCCCGTGCCGGCCGTCACCCCCACCAGGTAGACAGCGAACGCGCCGACGACGGCGGCGCGCACCGGATGGAGAGACGATGAGCCCCGCCACCAGCACCGACCGGCCGGCGTCCGGGTCGCACGCGGCCGACTCCCACGACCTCATCCGCGTGCACGGCGCGCGCGAGAACAACCTCAAGGACGTCAGCGTCGAGCTGCCCAAGCGCCGCCTGACGGTCTTCACCGGCGTCTCCGGCTCGGGCAAGAGCTCCCTGGTGTTCGGCACGATCGCCGCGGAGTCCCAGCGGCTGATCAACGAGACTTACAGCGCCTTCGTGCAGGGCTTCATGCCCACGCTGGCCCGCCCCGACGTCGACGTCCTCGACGGCCTGACGACGGCGATCATCGTCGACCAGGAGCGGATGGGCGCCAACCCGCGCTCCACGGTCGGCACCGCGACCGACGCCAACGCGATGCTGCGCATCCTGTTCAGCCGGCTGGGGCAGCCGCACGTCGGCGGGCCCCAGGCGTTCTCCTTCAACGTCGCCTCGATCAGCGGCGCCGGCGCGGTCACGCTCGAGCGGGGCGGACGCGAGGTCAAGGAGCGCCGGGAGTTCACCATCACCGGCGGCATGTGCCCCCGCTGCGAGGGGATGGGCCGGGTCAACGACATCGACCTGTCCGCCCTCTACGACGAGCGCAGGTCGCTCAACGAGGGCGCGCTGACCGTCCCCGGCTACAGCATGGACGGCTGGTACGGCCGCATCTTCACCGGCGCCGGGCTGCCCATGGACAAGCCGATCGCGCAGTTCACGAAGCGGGAGCTGGACACGCTCCTCTACAGCGAGCCGACGAAGATCAAGGTCGAGGGGATCAACCTCACCTACGAGGGCGTCATCCCCAAGATCCAGAAGTCGATGCTGTCCAAGGACGTCGACGCGATGCAGCCGCACGTCCGCGCCTTCGTCGAGCGGGCGATCACCTTCACCACCTGCCCCGAGTGCGGCGGCTCCCGGCTCAGCGAGGCCGCCCGGTCCTCGAGGATCCGTGGCGCCAGCATCGCCGACCTGTGCGCGATGCAGATCAGCGACCTCGCCGGGTGGGTCCGCGACCTCGACGAGCCCTCGGTGGCCCCCCTGCTCAGGGCGCTGCGCGAGACCCTGGACTCCTTCGTCGAGATCGGGCTGGGTTACCTGTCCCTCGACCGCCCCTCGGGCACGCTGTCCGGCGGCGAGGCCCAGCGCACCAAGATGATCCGCCACCTCGGCTCCGCCCTCACCGACGTCACCTACGTCTTCGACGAGCCGACCGTCGGCCTGCACCCCCACGACATCCAGCGGATGAACGACCTCCTGCTGCAGCTGCGGGACAAGGGCAACACCGTGCTCGTCGTCGAGCACAAGCCGGAGGCGATCGCGATCGCCGACCACGTCGTCGACCTCGGCCCCGGGGCCGGCACCGCCGGCGGCGAGGTGGTGTTCGAGGGCACCGTCGAGGGGCTGCGGACCAGCGGCACGCTGACCGGGCGGCACCTGGACGACCGGGCCGCGCTCAAGACCTCGGTGCGGACGCCGACCGGGGCGCTGGAGGTCCGCGGTGCCCGCACGCACAACCTGCAGGGTGTCGACGTCGACATCCCGCTCGGCGTGCTCGTCGTCGTCACCGGGGTGGCCGGGTCGGGCAAGAGCTCGCTGGTCCACGGGTCGGTGGCGGGCCGGGAGGGCGTGGTGACCGTCGACCAGACCGCGATCCGCGGCTCGCGGCGGAGCAACCCGGCCACCTACACCGGCCTGCTGGACCCGATCCGCAAGGCGTTCGCCAAGGCCAACGGCGTCAAGCCCGCGCTGTTCAGCGCCAATTCCGAGGGCGCCTGCCCCACCTGCAACGGCGCCGGGGTCGTCTACACCGACCTCGGGATGATGGCCGGCGTCGCCACCCCCTGCGAGCAGTGCGAGGGCCGGCGGTTCGACGCCTCGGTGCTCGAGTACCGCCTCGGCGGCAGGGACATCAGCGAGGTGCTCGCGATGCCGGTCGCCGGGGCCCGGGAGTTCTTCGGCTCCGGCGAGGCCCGCACGCCCGCCGCGGCGAGGGTGCTCGACCGGCTCGCCGACGTCGGGCTCGGCTACCTCACCCTCGGCCAGCCGCTCACCACGCTGTCCGGCGGCGAGCGGCAGCGGCTGAAGCTGGCCGCCCAGATGGCCGACGAGGGCGCGGTCTACGTGCTCGACGAGCCGACCACCGGCCTGCACCTCGCCGACGTCGAGAACCTGCTCGCCCTGCTCGACCGGCTCGTCGACTCGGGCCGGTCGGTGGTGGTCATCGAGCACCACCAGGCGGTCATGGCGCACGCCGACTGGATCGTCGACCTCGGTCCCGGGGCCGGCCACGACGGCGGCCGGGTCGTCTTCGAGGGCACGCCCGCCGACCTGGTCGCCGCCCGCTCCACCCTCACCGGCGAGCACCTCGCGGCCTACGTCGGCGCCTGAGAGGGGCCTGCGGGACGCCGAGGGCGCCCGGCCGGTCGTCCCCACCTCCGGCCGGTCGGCGACCCCGAGGCGTGGCACAGGAGCCACGTCCATCCCTCCAGCGGACCCGCACGCCATGCCGGCCCGGGGTCCCGGGACGTGAGGTGCCCCAGGAACCGTCACCCGTGGTGGCCGCGGGTTCGCGTTCTGCGGTATTTCGACCGCCAGGACGAGTCCGCCTTCCGCCCCCGGGCTCCGGCTGGGACAGTCGGCCGGATTCCGCCGCCCGACCAGCACGTATGTCCCTCGCGGCCCGTGGGCCCGTGGCGGGCAGGGCAGTGCCGACCGGTGTCTGGGATCCCACGGGGAGGTCCACGGATGGAGCCAGTGGCAGTGGGTCTCACCGTGGTGGTGCCCACCTTCAACGAGGGCGGCAACATCGCGGAGTTGCTCCGCCGACTGGAGGGCGCGTTCCGGGATCGACGCGACGTGGAGGTGCTGTTCGTCGACGACTCGACCGACGACACCCCGGACCGCATCCGTGACGCCGCCCGCCGCGTGGCCGTGCCGGTGCGGTTGCTCCACCGGGAGGCCGGGCACCGCACCGGCGGGCTGGCCGGTGCGGTGACCGCGGGCATCGCCGCGTCGCGGGCCGCCTACGTCCTCGTGATGGACGGGGACCTGCAGCACCCGCCCGAGCTGGCTCCGGTCCTGCGCGAGGCGGCCGAGGGGAGGGACCTCGCGATCGCCAGCCGGTACGGGGGTGCCGGGGACTCGTCCGGGCTGTCGTCCTCCTGGCGCCGCCTGGTGTCCGGCGGTTCCACGCTCCTGGCCAGGTCGTGCTTCCCAAAGCGGGTCGGCCGGGTCTGCACCGACCCGATGACGGGGTTCTTCTGCGTCCGGCGGGAAGCCGTCGACCTGGACCGGTTGCGGCCTCGCGGCTTCAAGATCCTCCTCGAGCTCCTGGCGCGGCACGACCTGACGGTGGCGGAGATCCCGTTCGTCTTCGGCGTCCGGGCCACGGGGGAGAGCAAGGCCTCGTGGCGCAACGGGGTCCAGTTCCTCCGGCAGATGGTGGCGTTGCGCATGGGGAGGATGTCCCGGTTCGCGGCGGTCGGCGTGCTGGGCACCGTCCTCAACCTGCTCCTCATGGGCGGGCTGCTGCGGATGACGGATCTGCACTACGTCATCGCAGCTGTGATCGCCACCGAGGTGGCGATCGTGCACAACTTCCTCCTGCAGGAGCGATTCGTCTTCCGCGACCTGCGTGACGGGCGGCACCGGTGGCCGGTCCGGGCTCTCCTGTCGGTCGTCTACAACAACGTCGACACCCTCGCCCGTCTCCCCGTCCTCGTCCTCCTGGTCGACCTCGTCGGGTTGCCCTCCGTCCTCGGCCAGGCGGTCACCCTCCTCCTGGCCTTCCTGGCGCGCTTCCTCTTCGTGTCCTCGGTCGTGTACCGGCAGCCGCTGCCGTCGTCGACCGGCCGGTCCGACCGACTGCGCCCGCTCCCGGACGCGGTCCCGCTGAACTCGACCGACAGGTGACGCGGACGACGCGGCCAGACGCTCCACGACACCCCCGCCGGTACCGGTGCCCGTGACCGGGGCACCCGCGGGGTGCCTGCGGCATCCCGCGCCCGTCGAGGGATCCGCCGTCGTCCCGCCCGGTCCCGGGCGGAGGCCGATCGACGCGCCGGCGGAGTCGTGGATCCCCCCGACTGGAGATCCGCGCCACCCCTGCCGATGGGGGGACGAGGACTCCGGCAGGACCCACCCCTCCGGGCGACACGGCCGGGCGGGATGGGGCCTCTCCGGCGCATCGCGCGGAACGATGCCGTCCGCAACTGGTGACGGGCACGCAGAGAGGGAGATCGGCCATGGCCACCCCGGGAGTGGACTACCCCGAGGACAGGACCGTGCTCGACGTGAAGGCGGTCAGCCGCGACGACGTGCTGACCAGCTTCGTCGAGGAGGCGACGGGCGGCGAGCTCGTCGTCAGCGTGGCACAGGACGCCTCGCAGCGCCGGGTCCGGCTGGAGCCGGGGGAGGCCCTGGAGCTGGTCTGGCGGGGCCCCGAGGAGTTGCGGTCGGTGCCTGCCGAGCTGCTGGAGGTGCACGGCGACGACGCGCCGACGTGGCGGCTCCGGCTCACCGGGCCGGCCTCGCGCGGACAGCGCCGGGCCGCCGTGCGCGCGCCGCTGTCCGTGCCCGTCGAGGTCACCGCCGGCGGCCAGAAGCGCCCGGGGACCACGCGGGACCTGAGCGAGGGCGGCACGCACTGCCTGCTCGACGGCGAGCCCGACCGCACCGGCGCACTGGAGCCCGGCGGTGTGGTGCACGTGCGCCTCGACGTCGACGGCCGGGCCGTCGCCGTCAAGGCGGAGGTCGTCCGGCGCCACCCCCGCGAGGACAAGCGCCCGGAGCTGTCCCTGCGGTTCATCGGCCTCGCCGAGCGCGACGAGGACCTCATCCGCCGGCGGGTGTTCGCCGAACTGCGCGAGCTGCGCTCCCGCGGCCTCATCTGACCCGGCGGGCTGCGCCAGACTGCCGGCGTGGACAGAGCCCTCCTCAGCGCCGTCGCCCACCGCTGGCACCCGGTCGCGGCCCCCGTCTCCGACGACGCCCTCGCCCGGCTGATCGCGCGGCTGGCCCCGCCCGAGGACGGCCGGGTGCTCGACCTCGGCTGCGGCTCCGGCGCCTGGCTGCTGCCGCTGGTGGCCGCCCACCCCGGCGTCGTCGGCGTCGGCGTGGACACCTCCGCGCCCGCCCTCGACGCCGCCCGGGACCGCGCCGCGCTCGGCGGCCTGGTCGGCCGGGTCGAGTTCGTGCAGGCCGACGCGGCGGCCTGGCGCGGCGGGCGGTTCGACGTCGTCGTCTGCATCGGCGCCACGCACGCCTTCGGCGGACCGGCCGGGACCCTCGACGCGGTGCGCGGCCACCTGCGCCCCGGCGGCCGGGTGCTGTTCGGCGACGGCTTCTGGGAGGCCGGGCCCGGCGAGGCGGCGCTGACCGGCCTCGGCGCCGAGCCCGGGGAGCTGCCGGACCTGCCCGGGCTGCTGGCCGAGGTGACCCGGGCCGGCTTCGAGCCCGGCTACGGCCACCTGTCCACGCTCGCCGAGTGGGACGAGTACGAGTGGTGCTGGACCGGCGCGGTCACCGAGTGGGCGCTGACCGAGGCGACGGGGGAGGACCGCGCCGCCGCCCTGGAGGCCGCCCGCACGCACCGGCGCCAGTGGCTGGAGGGCTACCGCGGCGAGCTGGGGTTCCTGACCCTCGTCCTGCACGACACCCGGCGCTGACACGACGACGGCGGTGCACCCCGCGGAGGGGTGCACCGCCGTGCGTCGTCCGTCGTGCGCTCGGAGGGCCGGTGGATCGCCCGGGGCGGCGGTCAGTGGCCGCCGGCCTCCTGGGCCCGCTTGATGGAGGCGTCGATCTCGGCCTGGGCCTCGGCCCGGCCGACCCACTCGGCGCCCTCGACCGACTTGCCCGGCTCGAGGTCCTTGTAGGTCTCGAAGAAGTGCTGGATCTCCAGCCGGTCGAACTCCGAGACGTCGGTGATGTCCTGCAGGTGGGCCATGCGCGGGTCCGTGGCCGGGACGGTGAGGACCTTGTCGTCCCCGCCCTTCTCGTCGGTCATCCGGAACATGCCGATGGCCCGGCAGGTGATGAGGCACCCGGGGAAGGTCGGCTCCTCGAGCAGCACGAGGGCGTCGAGCGGGTCGCCGTCCTGACCCAGGGTGTTCTCGATGTACCCGTAGTCGGCCGGGTACCGCGTGGAGGTGAACAGCATCCGGTCGAGCCGGATGCGTCCGGTGGCGTGGTCCAGCTCGTACTTGTTGCGCTGGCCCTTGGGGATCTCGATCGTCACGTCGAACTGCACGGCACGTAGTGTGGCCCACCGGTATCAGGCCCACCGGCGCAGGTCCGCCCCGGGGTCTCGTACGGGGGGTGGGCAGCATCGCGCCGAACGGTCCGACGACGGTCACGCCGAGCTACCGGCGGCTGCGCCGGCGCCTGCTGGTCAGCGCCCTGGCCGTGCTGCTGGTGACCGCGCTGGTCGTCGGCGGGGTCCTGTTCCTGACCCGGGACGACGACGCCACGGGCACCGCCGCCGGGCCCGCCGCGGTGCTGCCCGACGTCGGCGACCCCGCGCCCGTGCTCGCCGCGCTCGCCTCCGACGCGCCCACCCCCGACCCCGACGTCCTCGCCGCCGAGCTGGGCCCGCTGCTGGCGGTCCCGGCGCTGGCCCGCGGGGTGAACGCCGAGGTGGTCGACGTCGCCACGGGGGAGACCCTGGTCGACCAGGGCGCCGGTGACCAGGTGACCCCGGCCTCGACGGCCAAGCTGCTCACCGCCGTCGCGGCGCTGACCGCCCTGGACCCCGACGACACGCTCGCGACGACGGTCGTCGCCGGGGCGGCCCCGGACGAGGTCGTCCTCGTCGGCGGCGGCGATCCGACCCTGTCCACGACCAGCCCCTCGCTCACCTACCCGGGCGCGGCCACCGTCGCCGACCTCGCGGCCCAGGTGCGGGCCGCGCTGCCGCCGGGCACGACGGTGGGCCGGGTCGTCGTCGACACCTCGCTGTTCGAGGGGCCGCTGACCGCGGAGGGCTGGGGGCCGGAGGACGCGCCCTCGAGCTACGCCGCCCCGGTCACCGCGGCCGCGGTGGACGGCGCGCGGGTGGTCCCGGGGGAGAACGCCCGCAGCGGCCAGCCCGGCACCGACGCCGGGCGGGCGCTGGCCGAGGCGCTCGGCGTCCCGGACGCGGCCGTCGAGCTCGGCGAGGCCCCCGACGGCGCGACGACGCTGGGCACCGTCCGCTCGGCGCCGGTCGCGCGGCTGGTCGAGCAGGCGGTGTCGCAGTCGGACAACCTGCTGGCCGACTCGCTGGCCCGCCACGTCGCCCTGGCCCGCGGCCTGCCGCCCACGTTCGAGGGCTCGGCGGAGGCGGTCACGGGGGCGCTGGCCGACGCCGGCCTCGACACCACCGGCGTCGAGCTGTACGACGGCAGCGGGCTGTCCCGGCTGGACCTGGTCACCCCCGACCTGCTCGCCGACGTGGTCACCGGCGCCGCCGACGGCTCCCTGCCCGGCGCCTCGGCGGTCGTCTCCGGGCTGGCCGTCGCCGGCTACGACGGCACGCTCGCCGACCGCGGCGACGCCGACCCGGCCACCGCCCCCGGCGCGGTGCGCGGCAAGACCGGCACGCTGCTCGGCGTGCACGCCCTCGCCGGCACCGTGGTCACCGCCGACGGCCGGCTGCTGGCCTACGCGCTCGTGGCCAACGGCACCACCGGCGGCGGCGGGCCCGAGGAGGCGGCGCTGGACGCCGTCGCCGCGGCGCTCGCCGCCTGCGGGTGCCGCTGAACGGGGCCGACGCCCGGCCTCCGCGCGTACGGTGAGGCGATGACGAGCAGCGCACTGGTCGACTGGGAGCTCGCCGGGCGCACCGCCCGCCGCCTGGCCGGGCCCGGGCCCGCCACCACGCGGGAGGAGGCCGCCGCCGTCGTCCGCGAGCTGCACGAGGCCGCCGCGGCCGCCGTCGCCCACGTCGAGGGCCTGACCGGGCTGCACCCGGTCGCGGGCGGCCCCGTGCCGGAGGTCGCCGTCGTCGACCGGCCCGGCTGGATCGACGCCAACACCACCGGCATGGCCGCGCTGCTGGACCCGCTGGTCACCGCGCTCACCGAACGCTCGGAGAGCCGGCCCGGCCCGCTGGCCACCGCGATCGGCTCCCGCGCCACCGGCGTCCAGGCCGGCGGGCTCCTGGCCTTCCTCTCCTCCCGCGTCCTCGGCCAGTACGAGGTGTTCGGCACCGGCGGGCGGCTGCTCCTGGTGGCGCCGAACGTCGTCGACGCCGAGCGCAAGCTGGGCGTGGACCCGACCGACTTCCGCATGTGGGTGTGCCTGCACGAGGTCACCCACCAGCTGCAGTTCACCGCCTTCCCGTGGCTGCGCGACCACCTCGAGGCGCAGATCGCCGAGTTCGTCGAGGCCACCGACCTCAGCCCCGACGCGCTGCGCGACCGGATGTCCGACCTGGTCCGCGGGATCGCCGACGCCGTCCGCGGCGGGGACGGCGACGAGGGCTCCCAGGGGCTGATGGCGCTGGTGCGCGACCCCGAGCAGCGCGCCGTCCTCGACCGGGTCACCGCGGTGATGAGCCTGGTCGAGGGGCACGCCGAGTTCGTCATGGACGGCGTCGGCCCCGACGTCGTGCCCTCGGTCCGGACGCTGCGCAAGCGCTTCGCGCAGCGCCGCAAGGGCCGCGGCCCGCTCGACCGCGTGCTGCGCCGGCTGCTGGGCCTGGAGCAGAAGATGAAGCAGTACGCCGACGGGCGGACCTTCGTCGGCGGCGTCGTGGACCTCGTCGGCATGGAGGGCTTCAACCGGGTGTGGACCGGCCCGGAGACCCTGCCGCTGGTCGAGGAGCTCACCGACCCCGCCCGGTGGGTCGAGCGGGTGCACGGCCGCCCGGCCGTGACCGCCTGACCCCCGGGGCGCGGTGAGCGGCCCGCCGGTCGCGGTCGCGCGGGTCCGCAGCGCCGTCCGGCCGGGCCTGCGGGCGTCCGGGCAGCCGGTGCTGGTCGCCGTCAGCGGGGGAGCGGACTCCCTCGCACTGGCCGCCGCGGTCGCCTTCGAGGCCCCGCGCGCCGGGGTGCCCGCGGGCGCGGTGACCGTCGACCACGGCCTGCTGCCGGGCTCGGCGCAGCGCGCGCGGGACACCGCCGACCTGCTGCGCGGGACGGGACTGGACCCGGTGCTGGTCGTCCCGGTCGAGGTGGGCGCCGGGGGCGGCCCCGAGGGCGCGGCCCGCGCCGCCCGGTACGCGGCCCTGACCGGGTGCGCGCGGGAGCACGGCGCCCGGATCGCCCTCGGCCACACCCTCGACGACCAGGCCGAGACCGTGCTGCTCGGGCTGGGCCGCGGCTCGGGCCCGCGGTCGGTGGCCGGGATGGTGGCCGAGCGCCCGCCGTTCTGGCGGCCCCTGCTCGGCGTCCGCCGGGCCACCACCCGGGCCGCCTGCGCGGCCCTGGGCCTGCCGGTGTGGGACGACCCGTGGAACACCGACCCGGCCTACCGCCGCGCGCGGCTGCGCGCCGAGGTGCTGCCGCTGCTGGAGGACGTGCTCGGCGGCGGCGTCGCCCCGGCCCTCGCCCGGACCGCGGAGCAGCTGCGCGAGGACCTCGACGCGCTCGACGCGCTGGCCGACGACCACCTCGCCCGGCTCGCCGGCCCGGACGGCCTGCCGGTCGCGCACCTGGCGCCGCTGCCGGCCGCGCTGCGCCGCCGGGTGCTGCGCGGCTGGCTGCGCGGGGCGGGGGTCCGCGACCTGCAGGCGGTGCACCTGGCCGCCGCCGACGCGCTGCTGACCGGGTGGCGCGGGCAGGGGCCGGTGGCCCTCCCGGGCGGTGCGGAGGCGCTCCGGGCGTCTGGCAGGCTGGTGCTGCGGCCCGCCGGCTCCCGGGGCGGGAGGGCCGGAACCGCCCCCGACCCCGAGGAGCAGCGTCCGTGAGCGAGACCGCGTCGACCCCTGTCGTGCTGGGGCCCGACCACGGCTACGGCCCCGACATCGACCACGTGCTGCTGTCCGAGCAGCAGATCCAGGACAAGATCACCGAGCTGGCCGACCAGATCGCGCGGGACTACGAGGGCCGGGAGGTCCTGCTCGTCGGCGTCCTCAAGGGCGCGGTGCTGTTCATGAGCGACTTCGCCCGGGCGCTGCGGCTGCCCACCCAGATGGAGTTCATGGCCGTCTCCTCCTACGGCAGCTCCACCAGCTCCTCGGGCGTCGTGCGCATCCTCAAGGACCTCGACCGGGACATCTCCGGCAAGGACGTGCTCGTCCTCGAGGACATCATCGACTCCGGGCTGACCCTGTCCTGGCTGCTCAAGAACCTCGGCAGCCGCCGGCCCGCCTCGCTGGAGGTGTGCGCGCTGCTGCGCAAGCCCGACGCGATCAAGGTCGAGGTGCCGGTGCGCTACGTCGGGTTCGACATCCCCAACGAGTTCGTCGTCGGCTACGGCCTCGACTACGCCGAGCGCTACCGCGACCTGCCCTACATCGGGACGCTCAAGCCGGAGGTCTACGCGAGCTAGCGGGGTCCCCAGGACGGGGGAGGGCACAGCACCCGGGCAGCTCGCACACAGGGGACGCGCAGCCTCTCCGGTGTACCGTCGACCGCAACGACGCTGGACCGAGCGCCAGGGTGCCCGCCCGGGTCGCACGGAGCGTCACCGGACGCGATCAGGAGGGTCGACGGGCCAGGCCGGAGCCCCCCGGCCGCCCGGCATCGGTGTATGGAACGCAAGAAGATCTTCCGCTCCGTGTGGTTCTGGGTCGTCCTCGTCGTCCTGGTGGCCCTCGGGCTGTCCACCTTCCTCGGCGGCGGCTCCAGCTACGAGCAGGTCAACACCTCGGTCGCGCTGCAGCAGATCGAGGACGGCAACGTCGAGTCGGTCACGATCAACGACAAGGAACAGACCCTCGACCTCGACCTGCGCGACCCCTACGAGGGCAGCGACCAGATCAGCGCGTCCTACCCGATCGGGGCCTCCGACGACGTCTTCGCCCTGGTCTCGGGGATCGACGCGAACGGCCAGAGCACCGGTGACGGCGTCGACTTCACCACGAACGTCACGCAGGACAACGTCTTCGTCAGCGTCCTGATCAGCTTCCTGCCCTTCCTCATCCTGCTGCTGCTGCTGTTCTGGCTGTTCAACTCCATGCAGGGCGGCGGCCGCGGCGTCATGGCCTTCGGCAAGTCCAAGGCCAAGACGGTCAGCAAGGACATGCCGAAGACGACGTTCGCCGACGTCGCCGGTGCCGACGAGGCCATCGAGGAACTGCAGGAGATCAAGGACTTCCTCGCCAACCCGGTCAAGTTCCAGGCCGTCGGCGCCAAGATCCCCAAGGGTGTGCTGCTGTTCGGCCCGCCCGGCACCGGCAAGACGCTGCTCGCCCGCGCGGTGGCCGGCGAGGCCGGCGTGCCGTTCTTCTCGATCTCCGGGTCGGACTTCGTCGAGATGTTCGTCGGCGTCGGCGCCAGCCGGGTCCGCGACCTGTTCGAGCAGGCCAAGCAGAACGCGCCGGCGATCATCTTCGTCGACGAGATCGACGCCGTCGGCCGGCACCGCGGGGCCGGCATGGGCGGCGGTCACGACGAGCGCGAGCAGACGCTCAACCAGATGCTCGTCGAGATGGACGGCTTCGACGTCAAGGGCGGCGTCATCATGATCGCCGCCACCAACCGGCCGGACATCCTCGACCCCGCGCTGCTGCGCCCGGGCCGCTTCGACCGGCAGATCGCCGTCGACCGGCCCGACCTCGAGGGCCGCAAGCGGATCCTCGAGGTGCACGCCAAGGGCAAGCCGCTCGCCCCCGACGTCGACCTCGAGACCGTCGCCCGCCGCACCCCCGGCTTCACCGGCGCGGACCTCGCCAACGTGCTCAACGAGGCCGCGCTGCTCACCGCCCGCCAGGGCAACTCGGTCGTCACCGACGCCACCGTCGAGGAGGCGATCGACCGCGTCATCGCCGGCCCCGAGCGCAAGACGCGGGCGATGAGCGAGAAGGAGAAGAAGGTCACCGCCTACCACGAGGGCGGGCACGCCCTGGTGGCGCACGCGCTGCCCAACCTGGACCCCGTGCACAAGGTGACGATCCTGCCGCGCGGCCGCTCGCTCGGGCACACGCTCGTCCTGCCGACCGAGGACAAGTACACCCAGACCCGCTCGGAGATGATCGACACCCTGGCCTACGCCCTCGGCGGGCGGGCGGCCGAGGAGCTGGTCTTCCACGAGCCGACCACCGGTGCCGGCAACGACATCGAGAAGGCCACCTCGATGGCCCGCGCGATGGTCACCCAGTACGGCATGAGCGCCAAGCTCGGCGCGGTGAAGTACGGCAGCACCGACTCCGAGCCGTTCCTCGGCCGGGACATGGGCTCGCGGCCGGACTACTCCGAGGCCGTCGCCGCCGACATCGACGCCGAGGTCCGCGCCCTCATCGAGGCCGCCCACGACGAGGCGTGGGAGATCCTCGTCGAGTACCGGGCGGTGCTCGACCAGCTCGTCCTCGAGCTGATGGAGAAGGAGACCCTCTCCAAGGACGACATGGCCCGCATCTGTGCGCCGGTCACCAAGCGCCCGTCGCTGGCTCCCTACAACGGCTTCGGCAAGCGCACGCCGTCGGACCAGCCGCCGGTGCTCACCCCCGCCGAGCAGGCGGCCCAGGCCAACGGGGCCAACGGCCACGGGGCCACCGCGGCCGGCAACGGGCTGGTCAAGGGCGGCAACAACCCGGTCGGTGACGTCGGCGCCCCCGTCCAGAGATGAGCGAGATCCCGGAGGAGGCCGAGGACGAGGTCCGTCCGGACTTCTCGCGGGTCGACTCGGCGCGGGCGGAGGCCGCCGTCCGCGAGCTGCTGCTCGCGGTGGGCGAGGACCCGGACCGGCCCGGGTTGCGGGACACCCCCGCCCGGGTCGCCCGGGCCTACGCCGAGACCTTCGCCGGGCTCTGGCAGGACCCCGGCGAGGTCCTCGCCACCGTCTTCGACGAGGACCACGACGAGATGGTCCTGGTCCGGGACATCCCGATGTACTCGACCTGCGAGCACCACCTGGTGCCCTTCCACGGCGCCGCGCACGTCGGGTACATCCCCGGTGACGACGGCCGGGTGACCGGGCTGTCCAAGCTGGCCCGCCTGGTCGACGTCTACGCCCGCCGCCCGCAGGTGCAGGAGCGGATGACCCGGCAGATCGCCGACGCGCTGGCCGAGCACCTCAAGCCGCGCGGCGTGATCGTCGTCGTCGAGGCCGAGCACCTGTGCATGGGGATGCGCGGCATCCGCAAGCCCGGGTCGACGACGGTCACCTCGGCCGTCCGCGGCATGTTCCGGGAGAGCGCGGCCACCCGTGCCGAGGCGATGAGCCTCGTCCTGGGCCGGTGACCGGACGCCGCGCCGAGCTCCTGCACCCGGGCCGGTGCGTGGTCATGGGCGTCCTCAACGTCACGCCCGACTCCTTCTCCGACGGCGGCTGCTTCGCCGACACGGCGTCCGCGGTCGCGCACGGCCTGGCGATGGCCGCGGCGGGCGCCGACTACGTCGACGTCGGCGGTGAGTCCACCCGCCCGGGCGCCGACCGCGTGGACGCCGCCGAGGAGCGCCGCCGCGTCGTCCCGGTGGTCCGCGAGCTCACCGACGCCGGCGTGCGGGTCAGCGTCGACACCACCCGCACCGAGGTGGCCGAGGCGGCGCTGGAGGCCGGGGCGGTGCTGGTCAACGACATCAGCGGCGGGCTGGCCGACGACGGCATGGCCGCGCTCGTCGCCGACGCCGGCGTCCCGTGGGTGCTCATGCACTGGCGCGGCCACAGCCGGGAGATGTACGCGCAGGCCACCTACGGCGACGTCGTGGCCGAGGTCTGCGCGGAGCTGTCCGCGCGGGTCGACGCCGCCCTGGCGGCGGGCGTGGACGCCGCCCAGCTCGTGCTCGACCCCGGCCTGGGCTTCGCCAAGCAGGCGGCGCACAACTGGGCCCTGCTGGCCGCGCTGCCCCGGGTCGTGTCCCTGGGCCTGCCGGTGCTGGTCGGCGCCTCCCGCAAGTCCTTCCTCGGCCGCCTGCTCGCCGGCCCCGACGGCGCGCTCCGCCCCGCGCCGGGCCGGGACGCCGCCACCCTGGCCACCACCGTCCTGGCCGCGGAGGCCGGCGCCTGGGGCGTGCGGGTGCACGACGCCGCGGGCTCGGCCGACGCCGTGCGCACCGTGGCCGCCGTCCAGCGCGCCCGCGAGGAGGCCCGCCGTGACTGACCGCCGCGCCCCCGACCGGATCGCCGTCCGCGGCCTGACCGCGCACGCCCACCACGGCGTCTACGGCTTCGAGCGCGAGGACGGGCAGACCTTCTCCGTCGACGCCGTCCTGGAGCTCGACACCGCACCCGCGGCGGCCGGCGACGACCTGACGAAGACGGTCAACTACGCCGAGCTGGCCCAGCGGCTGCACGCCGTCCTCACCGGGGAGCCGGTGGACCTGCTCGAGACCCTCTGCCAGCGGCTGGCCGACGTCTGCCTCGCCGACCCGCTGGTCGAGGCCGCCGAGATCACCGTGCACAAGCCGCAGGCCGACCTCGGCGTCCCCTTCGACGACGTCACCGTCACCATCCGCCGCGAGCGTGCGACGTGAGCCGGGCCGTGCTCTCGCTCGGCGCCAACCTCGGCGACCGGGCGAAGGCGCTGCGCACCGCCATCGAGGCGCTCCGGGCCGACGGCCTGGTCGCCCGCTCGACGCTGTACGAGACGCCGCCGTGGGGGCCGGTCGAGCAGCCGTCCTACCTCAACGCGGTGGTGTTCGTCCGCGGCGAGCGCGACGCCGCCGGCTGGCTGGCCCGCGCGCAGGAGCTGGAGCAGGCCGCCGGGCGCACCCGCGAGGTGCGGTGGGGCGCGCGCACCCTCGACGTCGACGTCGTCACGGTGACCGCCGACGACGGCACCCCGGTCCTCTCCGACGACCCGGCGCTCACGCTGCCGCACCCGCGGGCGCACGAGCGGGCGTTCGTGCTGGTCCCGTGGCTGTCGCTGGACCCGACCGCGGTGCTGCCGGGGCACGGGAAGGTGGCCGACCTGGTCGCCGCGCTCCCGCCGGAGGACGTGGCCGCGGTCGTGCGGTGGGAGCACCTCCGGTGAGCGGGCTCGCGAGCGCACGCGGAGCTGCAGAGTGAGGCCGGTCAACCGCCGCGACCTGGTCGTCGTCGCCGTCGGGCTGGCGCTGGCCGCCTGGCTGCTGGTCCGCGTGACCTACGGCAGCCTGCCGCCGCTGCGCTGGTGGCTGCCGGTGCCGCTGGCGCTGCTCGCCGTCGTCGAGGCGCTGGGCGCCCGCACGCTGCGCGCCCGGCTGGCGGCCGAGCGCGCCGCCCGGCGCAGCGCCCGCGGGGGAGAGGCGGCGCCGCCCGCCGACCGCGGCGCGCCGCTGGTGCGCCGCGTCGAGCCGCTGCTGGTGGCGCGGCTGGCGGTGCTCGCGCAGGCCAGCGCCTTCGTCGGCGCGGCGTTCGTCGGCATCTGGGCCGGGGTGCTGCTGCACGTGGCCCCCGCGGTGTCCCGGCTGCAGGCGGCCGGCAACGACACCGTCACCGCGCTCGTCGGCGTCCTGTGCGCCGTCGCGCTGACCGTCGCCGCGCTGTGGCTGGAGTCGGTCTGCCGCATCCCGCCGGAGGAGCGCGACGACCCGCGGCAGGGGGACGGCGTCCGGGCCTAGCCGCTCACCCCCGGGCGGGCACCGGGCCGGCGGTCTCCGGAGCCGTCCCCTCCACCGAGCGGCGCAGCGCCGCGTGCAGCGACTCGGGGGTGAGCACCCCGAGGAAGACGTCGCCGTCGAGGACCGCGACCCAGCCGGCCTCGTGCTGGAGCATCGTCGCGAAGGCGGTCTTGAGCGACGCTTCGGCGGGCACCCAGGCCTCCATCCGGTGCGCCGCAGACTCGACCGTGCCGGCGCCCGTGGCCCGCTCGGCCGACAGCCAGCCGTGCAGCCGGCCGTCGTCGTCGAGGACGACCGCCCAGCGGGCGCCGCCGGCCTCCAGCGACGCGCGGGCGTCGGCCAGCCCGTCGGCCACGTGCACGACCGGCGGCCGCTCCAGGTCGTCGGGGCCGATGCCGGTGACCGCCAGCCGCTTGAGGCCGCGGTCGGCGCCCACGAAGTCGGCGACGAAGGCGCTGGCCGGCCGGCCGAGCAGCTCCGCGGGCGGCGCGAACTGCTCGACGTGGCCGCGGGTGCTCATCACCGCGATCCGGTCGCCGAGGCGGACGGCCTCCTCGATGTCGTGGGTGACGAACACGATCGTCTTGCGCACCGTCTCCTGCAGCCGGAGGAACTCCGACTGCAGCCGCTCGCGGACCACCGGGTCCACCGCGGAGAACGGCTCGTCCATCAGCAGGACGGCGGGGTCGGCCGCCAGCGCCCGGGCCACGCCGGCCCGCTGCCGCTGGCCGCCGGAGAGCTGGGCCGGGTACCGCCCGCCGTGGACGGCGGGGTCGAGGCCCACGGTGGCCAGCAGCTCGTCGACGCGGGCGCGGGTGCGCCGCTTGTCCCAGCCCAGCAGCCGCGGCACGGTGGCGACGTTGTCCCGCACGGTCTGGTGCGGGAAGAGCCCGACGTTCTGGATGACGTAGCCGATCCGGCGGCGCAGCCGGTCGGCGTCGACGCGGGTGACGTCCTCGCCGCCGAGCAGGATCCGCCCCGTCGTCGGCTCGATGACCCGGTTGATCATCTTCATCGTCGTGGTCTTGCCGCAGCCGGACGGGCCGACCAGGACCGACAGCTCGCCCGCGGCGAAGGTGAGGTCCAGCCGCTCCACGCCGACCGTGCCGTCGGGGTAGGTCTTGCTGACCCCCTCGAGCCGGATCTCCTCTGCGGTGCTCTCCGGCTGCGCATCGGCAGTAGCGTCCACGGGGTGACCTCCCTGGGTGCGCGCCCTCTGCTGGACGCGGTGAGCGACCCCGTGGCGGGGCTGCTCGCGGTGGACGAGGCGCCGAACCCGTGGTTCGACCCGTCCTACGTGACGGAGAACTGGGACTCCATCCTGTCCTACACCGGCGAGCACGTCCGGCTGACCGTGCTGGCGGTGGTGATCGGCGCGGCCATCGCGCTGCCGCTGGCGGTGCTCGCCCGGCGCAGCCGGTTCCTGTCGGCGCCGGTGCTCGGCCTGTCCACGGTCGTCTACACGATCCCGTCGCTGGCGATGTTCGCGCTGCTGGTGCCGTTCACCGGGCTGTCGTCGAACACCGTGCTCATCGGCCTGGTCGCCTACTCGCTGGTCATCCTGGTGCGGAACTTCCTCGCCGGCCTGCAGGGCGTCCCGGCCGACGTCCGCGAGGCGGCCCGGGGGATGGGGCTGTCGGCCGCGCAGACGTTCTGGCGGGTGGACCTGCCGCTGGCCCTGCCGGCGTTCATGGCGGGGCTGCGGATCGCCACGGTGTCCACGGTGGCGCTGACGACGGTCGGCGTCCTCGTCGGCCACGGCGGGCTCGGCCAGCTGATCACCGGCGGGTTCGCGGCGAACTTCTACCGCGCCGAGATCGTCACCGGCGCGGTCGGGTGCGTGCTGCTCGCGCTGCTGGCCGACGTCCTGCTGGCCGGCGCCGAGCGGGCGCTCACCCCGTGGACGCGGGCGGTGCGGGCGTGAACGACTTCTCGAGGGCGCTGGTCTACCTCAACGACCCGTTCAACTGGACCCGCCCCAACGGCATCGTCGACCTGACGCTGGAGCACCTGGGCATCTCCGCCGTCGCGGTGCTCGCCGCGATGGTCGTGGCGCTGCCGGTCGGCGTCGCCCTGGGGACGGCGCGCCGCGGTGCGGGCCTGGTCGTCGTCCTGTCCAACGTCAGCCGGGCGGTCCCGACGCTCGCGCTGCTCACCCTCTTCGCGGTCAGCCCCATCGGCTTCGGCAACCGCGCGACGACGATCGCGCTGGCGGTGTTCGCCGTCCCGCCGATCCTCACCAACACCTTCGTCGGCTTCCGCGGCGTCGACGCCGAGGTGAAGGAGGCCGCCCGCGGGATGGGGATGAGCCGGGCGCAGGTGCTCGGCCGGGTCGAGCTGCCGCTGGCCCTGCCGCTGGTGACCACCGGCATCCGCACCGCGGCGGTCCAGGTGGTGGCGACGGCGGGGCTGGCCGCGCTGGTCGGCGGGGGAGGGCTGGGCCGGCTGATCAACCTCGGGTTCGGCCAGCAGGACTACGGCGTGATGATCGCCGGCGCGATCCTCGTGGCAGGCCTCGCGCTGCTCACCGAGTTGGTCCTCGCGGTGCTGTCCTGGGCGATCACCCCGGGCCCGCGCCGGCTGCCGTTCCTGCACGCCCGCACGACGCCGTCACGGGACGGCGCCGTGCCGGAACCCACCGCCAGCGGGGTGCCGCTGTGACCTGCGTCTCCGGCTGATCGCGGGCAGGTAACGAGAGCGCAACACATCGGCGGGGGCGGTGTCGGTGTGCGGGGCACGCGGGTTGCATGGGCCGCGCGGGGGACCCCCGCCAGACACGCGTCGCGGCCGCACGCCGCACGGGACACAGAAGGCGGGACACCATGCGCACGCAGCGCGCCCTGGCTCCTCTCCTGCTCACCGGTCTGCTCCTGACCGCCGCCTGCGGCGAGTCGGGCTCCTCGGGCACCGGCGGCTCGACCGCGAGCGGCTCGGCCGCCGGCGGCGACGCCTGCGCCCCGGTGGCCGGCGACCAGCTGGTCGTCCTCGAGGACGACCAGGAGCTGCAGAACGCCGACAACATCGTGCCGGCGGTGACCTCGGCCACCGCCGCGGCCAACCCCGCGCTGGTGCCGGCCCTCGACGCGGTCTCGGCGGCGCTGACCACCGACCAGCTCATCGACATGAACGCCGCCGTCGACCTCGAGCGGCAGAGCGCCGAGGACGTCGCGGCGCAGTGGGTCGAGGACAGCGGCGTGACCGAGGGCCTCGAGCAGGGCAGCGGGCCGGTGATCGTGGGCGCCGGCAACTTCACCGAGTCGACGATCCTGGCCAACGTCTACGCCGGGGTCCTGCGGGCCGCGGGCTTCGACGCCACCGTGCGCGAGGTGGGCAACCGCGACCTCTACCTGCCGGCGCTGATCTCGGGCACCGACCTGCAGGTCTTCCCCGAGTACCTGGCCACCGTCACCGAGGCGCTCAACGCGCAGGTCAACGGCCCCAACCCGACGCCGATCGCCAGCGGCGACGCCCAGGCCACCCGCGACGCGCTGCAGCCGCTGGCCGACCAGGTCGGGCTGACCTTCGGCACGCCGTCGGAGGCCGCCGACCAGAACGCCTTCGCCGTGACGCAGGAGTTCGCCGACCAGTTGGGCGTGACCACGCTGTCGGAGCTCGCCGACGCCTGCGGGGACGGGTCGCTCGTCCTGGGCGGGCCGGCCGAGTGCCCGACCCGGCCGTTCTGCCAGCCGGGCCTCGAGGAGACCTACGGCCTGCAGTTCGCCGAGTTCCGCGAGTTCGACGCCGGCGGCCCGGCGACCAAGGCCGCCATCCAGCAGGGCGAGGTCTCGATGGGCCTGGTCTTCAGCTCCGACGGCGCCCTCGCGCAGGACTAGCGACTCCGGGCGGGCCCCCGGCCGCGGCACACGGGACGATTCCGTGCCGCAGTCGGGGGCTCGCTCAGCGTTACCCTGAGGTCATGCGGACGGGAGGACGGCTGCGCGTCGCCGGGCAGGTGCTCGGGTGCGTGCTCGCCACCGCCGCGACCGCCGTCGTCTTCCTCAGCGACGACCCGCAGGTCCTGCGGGTGGCCGTGGTCGCCGTCGCCTGGGCCTGCCTCGGCGCCGCCTTCGCGGCCGGGCGCCGCCCGGAACCGGCCGCCGGCGGTCCCGACGTCGCCGCCCTCGAGGCGCAGCTGCGCCGGGCCCACGAGGCCGACCGCGACCGCGACGCGGCCGCGCACCGCGAGTCGGAGCGGCAGCTGGAGGCGCGGGTCCGCGGCGAGTCCGAGGCGTCGATGCGCCGCGAGCTCGACGGGCTGCGGGCCGAGCTGGCCGGGCTGCGCGGGGACCTCTCGGGCCTCGGCGCGCTGCACGCCGAGGTCGCCGCGATCGGCGCCCTGCGGACCGACCTGGCCGAGCTGGCCGGCCTGCGCGCCGACGTCGGCCGGCTGCGCGCCGAGCTGACCGAGCGGTCCGCGGGCGAGCTGCCCCACACGGGCGAGCTGCACCACTCCGGCGAGATGCACATCGAGCGGGTGGTCATGCGCACCCAGTCGGTGCGGACCGGCCGGGAGCCGCTGGAGCCGGCGACCGCCGCCTGGCACGCCGCCGTCCCGCGCGAGCTGGGCGGCTGGCCCACGCCGTCCGACGGCCTCGGCACCGGGGTGCCGACCACGGCCGCCGTGCCGCTCCCCGCGCCGGAGCCCGAGCCCGAGCCCGAGCCGGTCGCGCGCGTGGTGACGCCGCCGCCGGTCCCGCGCCGGCGCCGCACCGACCTGCCCGCCGGCCTGCTGCCCCCGGCGCCGCAGGAGCAGCTGACCCTCGAGCGCCCCTCCGTGCACTCCTCCGCCGCGCGGCACGGCGGTCACGGGGTGCCGGTGCCGCCGGACGACGAGGCCGGCGCGGCGCGGCTCGCGCAGATCCTCGCCGAGAGCGGGGTCACCCCCGGCGGCCGGCGCCGCCGCTACCGCGACGCCTGACGCCGCGGCAGTGGCCGTCGGCTACGCCGGGCCGCGGGAGAGCGCGCCGCCGTCGAGCACCAGCGTCTGGCCGGTGACCCAGCCGGCGCCGAGCAGGTAGGCCGCGGCCTCGCCGACGTCCTCGGGCTCGCCGAGCCGGCCGGCCGGGTAGGCGCGGGCGGCCTCCTCCTCGCGCCCCTCGTACAGCGCGCCGGCGAACCGGGTCTTCACCACCGCCGGGGCGACCGCGTTGACCGTCACCTTCGGGCCGAGCTCCACGGCCAGCTGGGTGACCAGGTTGACCAGCCCCGCCTTGCTGACGCCGTAGCCGCCGATCATCGGCGAGGCCTTGAGCCCGGCCACCGAGGCGACGACGAGGACCGAGCCGCCGTGCTCGGACATCCACGCCCGCCAGGCCTCCTGCACCAGGCCGAGCGTGCCGACGACGTTGGTGTCGAGGATCTTGCGGAACGCGTCGAGGTCGAGGTCGACCATCGGGCCGTAGACCGGGTTGATCCCGACGTTGCCGACCAGGTGGTCGAGGCTGCCGAACCGCTCGACCGCGGTGCGCACCGCCTCGGCCCGGTGCGCGGCGTCCCCGGCGTTGCCCGCCACGCCGACGGCGACGTCGGGGCCGCCGAGCGACGCGACGGCCTCCTCCAGCGCCTCGGCCTTGCGGGCGGTGAGCACCACGCGCGCCCCCCGGTCGACCAGGCTGCGGGCGATGGCCAGCCCGATGCCGCGGCTGCCGCCGGTGACCAGTGCGGTGCGTCCCTCGAACGTGCCCACGTCACTCCCTCGTGTCCGCCGGCGACCGCGTCGGCGCCGGTGCCGCCGCAACCGTAGGACCGCCCCGGACGGGCGCCCCGCCCACCCCGGCGAGCGGAGCGTGAGCCACCCCACACCGCCGTTCCGTTGCAGGCGCCCCGGGGCCGACTCACACTCGCCTTCGGCGCGTCGCCCGCGTGACACACCCGGTCGCAGCGGACGGCCCGCCGGCACCACCCGCACCGCGCCCGCACCACCCGGGCCGCCAACGACGACGGTCCGCCCACCGAGTCCGGTACCCGCCAGGGACTGGAACGAGAGGTGACCCGATGCCTGCTGCCCGCAGGACCCCCCGCGCTGCCGGGCTCGAGCCCGCCGACAGCGCCCCCGCCCGGCTCCGCGTCGGCGTCATCGGCGCCGGCCGCGTCGGCGCCGTCCTCGGGGCCGCGCTCGCCGCCGCCGGCCACGACGTGGTCGCCGCCTCCGGCGTCTCCACCGCCTCCGCCGAGCGCGCCGCCCGGTTGCTGCCCGGCACCCCGCTGCTGCCCGCGGACGAGGTGGTCGCAGCCGCCGACCTCGTGGTGCTCGCCGTCCCCGACGACACGCTGCCCGGCCTGGTCGCGGGCCTCGCCGAGACCGGCACCTGGCGCGCCGGCCAGCTGGCCTTCCACACCTCCGGCGCGCACGGCCTGGCCGCCCTCGCCCCCGCGGAGCGGGCCGGCGTCCTCCCGCTCGCGCTGCACCCCGCCATGACCTTCACCGGTGCCCCCGAGGACGCCGACCGGCTCGCCGGCGCCCCGTTCGGCGTCACCAGCCGCCCCGAGCACCGGCCGGTCGCCGAGACCCTGGTGCTGGAGATGGGCGGCGAGCCGTTCTTCGTCGCCGAGGAGGACCGGCGGCTCTACCACGCGGCGCTGGTCACCGGCGCCAACCACCTGGTCACCCTCGTCGCCGAGGCCGCCGACCTGCTGCGCCAGGCTGGCGTCGACGCCCCGGCCCGGGTGCTCACCCCGCTGCTCACCGCCGCGCTGGACAACGGACTGCGCCGCGGCGACCGCGGGCTCACCGGCCCGGTCAGCCGCGGCGACGTCGGCACGGTGGCCGACCACCTCGCGACGCTCACCGACCGGGCACCCGAGTCGGTGGCCGCCTACGTCGCGATGGCGCAGCGGACCACCGAGCGCGCGCTGTCCGCCGGCCGGCTCAAGCGGCACGAGGGCGCGCCGCTGCTGGACCTGCTGTACGAGGCCGCGGACCCGGCGGGCTCCCGGTGACCACCAGCACCCGGCCGGCCGTCGCGGAGACGACCGCCGACCTCGCCCGCCTGCGCGCCTCCCTGCCCGGCCCGGTGGCGCTGGTGCCGACCATGGGCGCCCTGCACGAGGGGCACCGCACGCTCGTCCGCGCCGCCCGCGAGCGGGCCGGCAGCGTCGTCGTGTCCGTGTTCGTCAACCCGACCCAGTTCGGCCCCGGCGAGGACCTCGACCGCTACCCGCGCACCTGGGACGCCGACCTCGCCGCGCTCACCGACGAGGGCGCCGACGTCGTGTTCCACCCGCCGGTCGACGAGGTCTACCCGCCCGGCTCGCTCGGCGTCACCGTCGACCCCGGCCCCCTCGGGTCGGTCCTCGAGGGGGCGGTCCGGCCCGGCCACTTCGCCGGCGTGCTGACCGTCGTCGCCAAGCTGTTCGGCCTCACCCGGCCCGACCTCGCGTTCTTCGGCGAGAAGGACTACCAGCAGCTGACGCTGGTCCGGGCGATGGTCCGCGAGCTGGCGCTGCCGCTGGAGGTGGTCGGCGTGCCGACCGTCCGCGAGGACGACGGCATGGCGCTGTCCAGCCGCAACCGCTACCTGGCGCCGGAAGAGCGCGCCCGGGCCGCGACGTTGAACAGGGCGCTGCGCGCGGGTGCCGACGCCGGCCCGCGCGGCGCCGCGGCCGTCCTCGCCGCCGCCCGCGAGGTGCTGGCCGGCGCGCCCGAGCTGGTGCCCGACTACCTCGAGCTCACCGACCCCGACCTCGGCCCCGCCCCCGCGGCCGGCCCCGCCCGCCTCCTGCTGGCCGCCCGCGCCGGCGCCACCCGACTCCTCGACAACGTCCCCGTCACCCTGGGAGAGCCCCGATGATGCGCACGATGCTCAAGTCCAAGATCCACCGGGCGACGGTGACGCAGGCCGACCTGCACTACGTCGGCTCGGTGACGGTCGACGAGGACCTGCTCGACGCCGCCGACCTCATCCCCGGCGAGCAGGTGGCGATCGTGGACGTCACCAACGGCGCCCGCCTGGAGACCTACGTCATCCCTGGCGAGCGGGGCAGCGGCGTCATCGGCATCAACGGCGCCGCCGCGCACCTCGTGCACCCCGGCGACCTGGTGATCCTGATCAGCTACGGCCTCATGGACGAGACCGAGGCCAAGAGCCACATCCCGAAGGTCGTGCACGTCGACGGCGGCAACCGCGTCGTCGAGCTGGGCGGGGACCCCTCGGCCCCGGTGCCGGGCGCGCCCGACCAGCAGCGCAGCGACCTCGGCGTCCCCGTCCGGTGACCCTGGCGGCCCCGACCGTCAGCGGCCTGCCCACCCGGCTGGCCGCGCCCGCGCCGGGCTGGGAGCTGTCGGCCGACGTCTGCGTCGTGGGCTCCGGCGTCGCGGGCCTGTGCGTCGCGCTGCACGCCCGGGCGGCCGGGCTGTCGGTCGCCGTCGTCACCAAGGTCCGCGTCGACGACGGGTCGACCCGCTGGGCGCAGGGCGGCATCGCCGCGGTGCTCGACCCGGCCGACAGCCCCGAGGCGCACGCCCGCGACACCGAGGTCGCGGGCGTCGGGCTGTGCGAGCCCGACGCCGTCCGCACCCTGGTGACCGAGGGCCCGGCGCGGCTGCACCAGCTCATCGGCTGGGGCGCCGGCTTCGACCGCGACCCGTCGGGCCGCCTGCTGCTCACCCGCGAGGGCGGGCACACCGCCGACCGGATCGTGCACGCCGGCGGCGACGCCACCGGCGCCGAGGTCATGCGCGCCCTGTGCGAGGCCGTGCACGCCGACCCCGGCATCACCCTCGTCGAGCACGCGATGGTGCTCGACCTGCTCACCGACGCCGGCGGCCGGGCCGCAGGCGTCACCCTGCACGTCCTCGGCGAGGGCACCGAGGACGGCGTGGGCGCGGTCCGCGCGCGGGCCGTCGTCCTCGCCACCGGCGGGATGGGCCAGGTCTACGCCGCGACGACGAACCCCCCGGTGTCCACCGGCGACGGCGTGGCCCTGGGCCTGCGCGCCGGCGCGATCGCCACCGACCTGGAGTTCGTGCAGTTCCACCCGACGTCGCTGTACCGCGGCCCGGGCGCCCGCGGGCAGCAGCCGCTGGTCAGCGAGGCGCTGCGCGGCGAGGGCGCGGTGCTGCGCGACGGGGCGGGGGAGCGGTTCATGCTCGGCGTCCACCCGCAGGCCGAGCTCGCGCCGCGCGACGTCGTCGCCAAGGCCATCACCCGCGTGCAGCTGCGCGACGGCGTCGACCACGTGTGGCTCGACGCCCGGCACGTCCCCGGCCTCGCCGAGCGGTTCCCGACCATCGTGGCCAGCTGCCGCGCGATCGGCGTCGACCCGGTCACCGACCTGGTGCCGGTCACCCCCGCCGCCCACTACGCCTCCGGCGGACTGGTCACCGACCTCGCCGGCCGGACCACCGTCCCCGGGCTCTACGCCTGCGGCGAGGCCGCCTGCACCGGCGTGCACGGCGCCAACCGGCTGGCGTCGAACTCGCTGCTGGAGGGGCTGGTGTTCGCCGCCCGCATCGGCGCGGAGCTGGCCCGCTCGCTGCCCCCGGCCGAGCCGGCCCGCGCGGCCGTCGCCGGGACCTCGGGCCTGCTCGACCCGGCCGGGCGGCGCACGGTCACCGAGACGATGTCCGGCCGGGTCGCCGCGCTGCGCTCGGGCGCCGGGCTGGCCGAGGCCACCGGCGTGCTCGCCGCGCTGGCCGCCGGGCTGGCGGCCGGACCCGGCGCCGTCCCCGGCGTGGCGAGCTGGGAGGCCACCGACCTGCTCACCGTCGCGAGCGCCCTCACCGCCGCCGCCGGCGCCCGCGAGGAGACCCGCGGCTGCCACTGGCGCGAGGACCACCCCGCCACCGAGGAGGACTGGCGGGTGCACCTCGACGTCCGCCTCGACGACGACGGCCGGCTGCGCCTGACCCGCCGGCCGGTGGGGACCCCCGTGGTGCAGCCGTGGTGACCGCCGACCCGCGGTCGCTGGCGGGCACCGGGCTGGCCGAGGCCTGGGTCGACGACCTGGTCGAGCGCACGCTGGCCGAGGACCTCGCCGGCGGGGCCGTCCTGCCGAGCGCGCCGGACCTGGCCGTCGCCCTCGACGTCACCAGCGCGGCCACCGTGCCCCCGGCGCAGTACGGCACCGCCGACCTCGTGGCCCGCGCCGACGGCGTCGTCGCCGGCCTGCCGGTCGCCGCCCGCGTGTTCGCCCGGCTCGCGCCCGGCGCCACGCTCACCGCCGGCGCCGCCGACGGCGACCGGGTGACCCGCGGCGACGTGCTGCTGACCGTCCGCGGGCCGGTCCGCGCGCTGCTGGCCGCCGAGCGCAGCGCGCTGAACATCGCCAGCCGGGCCAGCGGCATCGCCACCGCCACCCGCGCCTGGGTGGACGCCGTCGAGGGCACCGGCGCCGTCGTCCTCGACACCCGCAAGACCACCCCGGGCCTGCGCCCGCTGGAGAAGTACGCGGTGCGCTGCGGCGGCGGGTCGAACAAGCGGATGGGCCTCTACGACGTCGCGATGGTGAAGGACAACCACGTCGCCGCCGCGGGCTCGGTCGCGGCCGCCGTCGCGGCGGTGCGCGAGCGGGCGCCGCGGGTGCCGGTGCAGGTGGAGGCGGACACCCCCGCGCAGGCGGTCGAGGCGGTCGAGGCCGGCGCGGACTTCCTGCTGCTGGACAACATGCCGCCCGCGCAGCTGCGCGAGGTGGTGGGGCTGGTCGGCGGCCGCGCCGAGCTCGAGGCCACCGGCGGGCTCACCCTCGCCGTCGCCCGCGAGGTCGCCGCGACCGGGGTGGACTTCCTGTCGGTCGGCGCGCTCACGCACTCCTCGCCGATCCTCGACCTCGCGCTCGACCTGCGGAGCTGACCCGTGCTGCTCACCGTCGACGTCGGCAACAGCCAGACCGTGCTGGCCACCTTCGACGGCGCCCGGCGGGTCGGGTGCTGGCGCGTGACGACGCACGCGCGGGCCACCTCCGACGAGATCCGGATGCTGTGGCGCGGGCTGCTGCGCGACACCGAGGTCACCGGCGTCGCGGCGTGCTCGACCGTGCCGGCGCTGCTGCCCGCGCTGCGGCAGCTGCTGGACTCCCTCGAGGTGCCGGTCGTGCTCATCGGCCCCGGCGTGCGCACCGGCGTCCCGCTGCACGTGGACAACCCGCGCGAGGTCGGCGCCGACCGCGTGGTGACCGCGCTGGCCGCGCACGAGCTGTTCGGCCGGGCGCCCGACGGCAGCGGCCGCCCGGTCGTGGTGGTCGACTTCGGCACCTCCACCAACGTCGACGCCGTCGGCCCCGACGGGCAGTTCCTCGGCGGCGCGCTGGCCCCGGGCGTCGAGGTCAGCCTGGAGGCGCTGGCCACCCGCGCGGCGCAGCTGCGGTCGGTGGAGCTCACCGTGCCGGCGCAGGCGATCGGCAAGAACACCGTCGCCGCGCTGCAGTCCGGGCTGGTGCTGGGCTTCGCCGGCCTGGTCGACGGGCTGGTCGGCCGGATCGCCGGCGAGCTGGTCGCGCAGTTCGGCGACCCGCCGGTCGTCGTCGCCACCGGGGGCCTGGCGCCGCTGGTGGCCGACAGCTGCCGCACCATCGGCGAGCGCGAGCCCGACCTCACCGTGCACGGCCTGCGGCTGGCCTTCGAGCGCTCCCAGGCCGGCGGCCGCCGCTAGGACGTCGCCGGGGGTGGCGCGGCGCACGGCCGTAGGCTCGGACGACGTGACCGACGAACCCCCGGGCCTGCCGGACGACGAGCTCCCCGAACAGCTCCGGGTCCGCCGCGCCAAGCTCGACCGGCTGCGCGAGTCCGGCGTCGACCCGTACCCGGTCACGGTGGAGCGCACGACCTCGCTGGCCGACGTCCGGGCCAAGCACCCCGACCTCGAGCCCGACACCACGACCGGCGAGCGGGTCGGCGTCACCGGCCGGGTCATCTTCAGCCGCAACACCGGCAAGCTGTGCTTCGCGACGCTGCGCGAGGGCGACGCCGAGCTGCAGGTCATGCTCTCCCGCGACCGGGTCGGCGCCGACGCGCTCGACGCCTGGAAGGCCGACGTCGACCTCGGCGACCACGTCTTCGTCGAGGGCGAGGTCGGGACGTCGCGGCGCGGCGAGCTGTCGGTGTTCGCCGACTCCTGGCGCATGGCGGCCAAGGCGCTGCGCCCGCTGCCGGTGGCGCACAAGCCGATGAGCGAGGAGCTGCGGGTCCGCCGCCGCTACGTGGACCTCATCGTCCGCGACGAGGCGCGCCGCACCGTCCGGCAGCGCGCGCAGGTGATGGCCGCGCTGCGGTCCGGGCTCACCGGCCGCGGGTTCCTCGAGGTCGAGACGCCGATGCTGCAGACCGTGCACGGCGGCGCCGCGGCCCGGCCGTTCCGCACGCACATGAACGCCTTCGACCTCGACCTGTACCTGCGCATCGCGCCCGAGCTGTTCCTCAAGCGGTGCATCGTGGGCGGTCTGGAGAAGGTCTTCGAGATCAACCGGAACTTCCGCAACGAGGGCGCCGACAGCTCGCACTCGCCGGAGTTCGCGATGCTCGAGTTCTACGAGGCCTACGCCGACTACCAGGACGTGGCGCGCACCACGCGCGAGCTGGTCCAGGAGTGCTGCGCCTCGCTGTTCGGCGACCACGTCGCGCGCCACCACGACGGCACCGAGATCGACCTGTCGGGGGAGTGGCCGCAGGTGCCGCTCTACACGCTGGTCTCCGACGCCGTCGGCGAGGAGGTCACCCCGGAGACGCCGGTCGAGCGGCTGCGGGAGCTGGCCGGCCGGCACGACGTCGGCGTCGACCCGGCGTGGCTGCCCGGCAAGGTGGTCGAGGAGCTGTTCGAGGCGCTGGTGCAGGACTCCCTGCAGGCGCCCACGTTCGTCGTCGACTACCCGGTCGACACCTCGCCGCTGACCCGCGCGCACCGCACGACGCCGGGCCTGGCGGAGAAGTGGGACCTCTACATCGCCGGCATCGAGCGCGGCACCGGCTACTCCGAGCTGGTCGACCCGGTGGTGCAGCGCGAGCGGTTCACCCAGCAGGCGCTGCTGGCCGCGGCCGGCGATCCCGAGGCCATGGTGCTCGACGAGGACTTCCTCGAGGCCCTCGAGTACGGGATGCCGCCCAGCGGCGGCGTCGGCATGGGCATCGACCGGCTCATGATGACGCTCACCGGACTCGGTATCCGCGAGACCATCCTCTTCCCACTGGTCCGGCCGATTTCCTGAAACACGCCGTGCCGTTGCCGGACATTTCCTCCCCGAAAGGGCGACCCGCCGCGCGGGATTGGTCCGGCAGCTCCCTTCTGTGGTGGAATGTGCGCGTCGTCGAATTCGGCGGCGTGGATTGTCCGGCCACGGGGGCCGAGAGGGAGTGAGGAAAGCGGAATGGCGCGCAAGGTCCAGGTGATCCTGAGTGACGACCTCGACGAGGACCTCCCCGCCGACGAGACGGTGAGTTTCTCGCTCGACGGCACGAACTACGAGATCGACCTGTCCGAGAAGAACGCCGAGGAACTGCGCAACGCCTTCTCCCGGTACGTGCAGGCCGCCCGCAAGGTCGGCCGCGGCGGCGGCCGGGCCTCCGGCGGCGGCCGGTCCCGGGCCACCGGTGGCGGCGGCCGGATGGACCGCGAGCAGGCCGGCGCGATCCGCGACTGGGCCCGGAAGAACGGCCACAACGTCAGCGACCGCGGCCGCATCCCGGCCAGCGTCGTCGAGGCCTACGAGGCCGCCCACTGACAGAGGGCCCCCTCGCCCCCCACCCCTCGCTCCGCTCGGGGTGGGCCCCTGCGAGGGGGCCGTTCCAGCACGTCACCGGTGGCCCGGTCCCTTCGAGGGACCGGGCCACCGGCGTCCTCGGGGGACACGCCGTCCGCTGTCGGCGTAACGCTCCCGGAACACCGTCCCGTCACCATCGGTTGGACCGGGCAAGCCACCCACCGCACCGCCGGTCGCGACCGACGGGACGGCGTGGTCCGTGACTACAGTGGAATGACCGGTGCCCCAGCGCGCCGACGGACGTCGGGTGCTCCTCCCCGCTCGTGGGGAGGGACGTGCCGGACCAGCCGGTCAGAGGAGAAGCAGCAGATGTTCGAACGGTTCACCGACCGAGCCCGACGGGTGGTCGTCCTGGCGCAGGAAGAGGCCAGGATGCTCAACCACAACTACATCGGCACCGAGCACATCCTCCTGGGCCTGATCCACGAGGGTGAGGGCGTCGCTGCCAAGGCCCTCGAGTCGCTCGGCATCTCGCTCGAGGGTGTCCGCCAGCAGGTCGAGGAGATCATCGGCCAGGGCCAGCAGGCCCCGTCCGGGCACATCCCCTTCACCCCGCGGGCGAAGAAGGTGCTCGAGCTGTCCCTGCGCGAGGCGCTGCAGCTCGGCCACAACTACATCGGCACCGAGCACATCCTGCTCGGCCTGATCCGCGAGGGCGAGGGCGTGGCCGCCCAGGTCCTCGTGAAGCTGGGCGCCGACCTCAACCGCGTCCGCCAGCAGGTCATCCAGCTGCTCTCCGGCTACCAGGGCAAGGAGCCGGCCTCGGCCGGCGGTCCCTCGGAGGGCACGCCGTCGACGTCGCTGGTGCTCGACCAGTTCGGCCGCAACCTGACCCAGGCCGCGCGCGACTCCAAGCTCGACCCGGTCATCGGGCGGGCCAAGGAGATCGAGCGGGTCATGCAGGTCCTCTCGCGGCGGACCAAGAACAACCCCGTCCTCATCGGCGAGCCCGGCGTCGGCAAGACCGCCGTCGTCGAGGGCCTGGCCCAGGCGATCGTCAAGGGCGAGGTCCCCGAGACGCTGAAGGACAAGCAGCTCTACACCCTCGACCTCGGCGCCCTGGTCGCCGGGTCGCGCTACCGCGGTGACTTCGAGGAGCGCCTCAAGAAGGTGCTCAAGGAGATCCGCACCCGCGGCGACATCATCCTGTTCATCGACGAGATCCACACCCTCGTCGGTGCCGGTGCCGCCGAGGGCGCGATCGACGCCGCCAGCATCCTCAAGCCGATGCTGGCCCGCGGCGAGCTGCAGACCATCGGCGCCACCACGCTCGACGAGTACCGCAAGCACCTGGAGAAGGACGCCGCGCTCGAGCGCCGCTTCCAGCCGATCCAGGTGGGCGAGCCGACGCTCACCCACACGATCGAGATCCTCAAGGGCCTGCGCGACCGCTACGAGGCGCACCACCGGATCAGCATCACCGACGGCGCCCTCGTCGCCGCCGCCACGCTGGCCGACCGGTACATCTCCGACCGCTTCCTGCCGGACAAGGCGATCGACCTGATCGACGAGGCCGGCGCCCGGATGCGGATCAAGCGGATGACCGCCCCGCCGGACCTGCGCGAGTTCGACGACCGGATCGCCGGCATCCGCCGCGAGAAGGAGTCCGCGATCGACGCGCAGGACTTCGAGAAGGCCGCGTCGCTGCGCGACAAGGAGAAGACCCTCCTGGCCGAGAAGGCCGAGCGGGAGAAGGCGTGGAAGGCCGGCGACATGGACGTCGTCGCCGAGGTCGACGACGAGCAGATCGCCGAGGTGCTGGCCAACTGGACCGGCATCCCCGTCTTCAAGCTCACCGAGGAGGAGACGACCCGTCTGCTCCGCATGGAGGACGAGCTCCACAAGCGGATCATCGGCCAGGAAGAGGCCATCAAGAGCGTCAGCCAGGCGATCCGGCGCACCCGCGCGGGCCTCAAGGACCCGCGTCGCCCCGGTGGCTCGTTCATCTTCGCCGGCCCCTCGGGTGTCGGTAAGACCGAGCTCGCCAAGGCGCTCGCGAACTTCCTGTTCGGCGAGGACGATGCGCTCATCCAGATCGACATGGGCGAGTTCCACGACCGGTTCACCGTGTCGCGGCTCGTCGGTGCCCCTCCCGGCTACGTCGGTTACGACGAGGGTGGCCAGCTGACCGAGAAGGTGCGGCGCAAGCCGTTCTCGGTGGTCCTCTTCGACGAGATCGAGAAGGCCCACGCCGACGTCTTCAACACGCTGCTGCAGGTGCTGGAGGACGGCCGCCTCACCGACGGTCAGGGCCGGATCGTGGACTTCAAGAACACGATCCTGATCCTCACGACCAACCTCGGGACGCGGGACATCTCCAAGGCGGTCGGCCTCGGCTTCCAGGCCGGGAACGACGACCAGTCGAACTACGAGCGCATGAAGACGAAGGTCCACGACGAGCTCAAGCAGCACTTCCGGCCTGAGTTCCTCAACCGCATCGACGACATCGTCGTGTTCCACCAGCTGACCGAGGCCGAGATCATCCAGATCGTCGACCTGATGCTCGCCCGCGTGGAGGGCCAGCTGAGCAACAAGGACATGTCGCTCGAGGTCACCCAGGAGGCCAAGAAGCTCCTGGCAGCCCGCGGGTTCGATCCCGTGCTGGGCGCCCGGCCGCTGCGCCGGACCATCCAGCGCGAGATCGAGGACGCGCTGTCGGAGAAGATCCTCTACGGGGAGCTGACCGCCGGTCAGATCGTCGTGGTGGACGTCGAGGGCGAGGGCACCGACGCGAAGTTCACCTTCCGCGGCGAGACCAAGCCGATCGACCTGCCCGACACGCCGCCGGTGGCGCTGACCGTCGGCGACGACGAGGACGGCACCCAGGGCCCGTCGCTCCGCAAGGAGTGAGCAGGTAGCTCCACCGACAGGGGCCGTCTCCCGCGAGGGAGGCGGCCCCTGTCGCGTTCCCGGGGAGGGGGCGGGGCGATGTCCCGCGGGGACCACCCGAGGCGGACGCCGGTCTACGGCGGGCTGCTGATCGCGCTCGCCATGGTCGGCGCCACGCTGGTCGTGGTGGCCGGTACCGGCCTGCCGGGCGCCGTCCGCGGCCTCCTGCTCGTCCTGGCCGCGCTGACGGCGCTGGCGGGGTGGCTGCTGACCTTCCGCGACCTCACGCCGCCGCGGCGCCGCTGAGCGGGGCTCAGGCGGGGAGGGCGAACCGGCCGTCGTCGGTCTGCTCGACCAGGCCGTCGGCCAGCAGGGAGTCCAGGCAGCGGGACCGCTGCACCGCGTCGTCCCAGGCGGCGTCGAGGGCCGGGGCGGGCACCGGGCCGTCGGCGGCGCGCAGGACGTCGAGCAGCCGGCCGCGGACCTGCCGGTCGGTCCCCGCGAACCGCTGCACCCGCCGCGGCGGCCCCTCGGCGGCCGGGCAGCCGGCCAGCCGCCAGGCGCACCGGTCGCGCACCGGGCACGCGCCGCACCGCGGGGTGCGGGCCACGCACACGAGCGCGCCGAGCTCCATGGCCGCCACCGAGAACCGGCACGCCCGCTCCCGGTCCGCCGGTGCCAGCGCCGCGACGTCGGTCAGGTCGGAGGCGCGCGCGGTGCCGGCCTCGGCGCGGCCGTGCACCAGCCGGGCCACCACCCGCCGCACGTTGGTGTCCACGACCGGCTGCGGCGTCCCGTGGCCGAAGCAGGCCACCGCCCGGGCCGTGTACGTCCCGATGCCCGGCAGCGCCTCCAGGGCCGCCACGTCGGCCGGGACGGCGCCCCCGTGCCGCTCGGTGAGGGCGACGGCGGTCTCCCGCAGCCGCAGCGCCCGCCGCGGGTAGCCGAGCTTGCCCCAGGCGCGGATCACCTCGGCCGGCGACGCGGCGGCCAGCGCGGCCGGCGTGGGCCAGCGCTCCATCCACGCCCGCCACACCGGCTCGACCCGCGCCACCGGCGTCTGCTGCAGCATCACCTCGCTGACCAGCACCGCCCACGGGTCCACGCCGGGCCGGCGCCACGGCAGGTCGCGGGCCGCCGTGTCGTACCAGTCGACGAGGGCGTCCCCGAGTCCGGCGGTGCTGCTCACGGGGGTCCAGTGTGCCCGGCCCGGACCGGCGGCGTGCCCTGCCGGGGCGGCCGGGAGGCGCCGACTACGGTCGCCTTCGTGCTGCACCCGGTCGGGCCCCTGCCGGCCGCCGTCTACTGGCGACGGCGGCTGCTCGTGCTCCTCCTGCTCGTCGCCGTCCTCGGCGGCGGGAGCTGGCTGGGGGTGGCGCTGCTGGGCGGCGGCCCGGAGGGCTCGGCCACGGCCGCCGGCACCTCGGAGGCGGCGTCGACGGCGCCGGCCGCCGAGGAGCCGCCCGCCCTCGACCGGGTCCTCCCGTCACTCGCCAGCGTGCAGACCCCCACCCCGCCGCCCACCCCGACGCCCGCGCCGCCCGCGGGGCCGGCCGCCCCGGTGCAGGAGGCCGGCGCCCCCTGCGGCGACGACGTCGTCGCGCTGGAGGTGCGCACGCCCGGCACGGTCGCCTCCGGGTCCTCGCCGACGCTCGAGCTCGTCGTCACCAACACCGCCGCGGTGCCGTGCACCCGCGTGCTGGACAAGCAGGTGCAGGAGATGGTGCTGCTCGACGCGGCCGGCGCCCGGCTGTGGGGCAGCAACGACTGCCAGCCCGAGACCAGCAGCGACACCCGCACGCTGCAGCCCGGCGAGCAGGTGGTGTTCCCGCTGGTGTGGAGCGGCCTGACCAGCGAGCCGACCTGCACCGCCGAGCGCGTGCCGGTGGCCCCGGGTCAGTACGTGCTGCGCGCCCGGCTGGACACCAAGACCAGCCCGGACGCCGCCCTCAGCATCACTTGACCGGCCCTCCTGCAGGGACCCGCCGCTGGCCCCGTCCCGGGTCCCGCCCTGAGCTTGCGAAGGGCGGGGAGGCCGGGGTCCTTCCACGGTGGGGGGGCAGGAGGGTCCTTCCTCAGCTGTAGCGGTCGAGGATCGAGGTCTCGGCCAGCCGGGACAGGCCCTCGCGGATGCCGCGGGCACGGGCCTCGCCGACGCCCTCGACGGCGAGCAGGTCCTCGATGGTGGCCGCCAGCAGCTTCTGCAGGCCGCCGAAGTGGTCGACCAGCCGGTCGATGATCGCCGCGGGCAGCCGCGGCACCCGGGCCAGCAGCCGGTAGCCGCGCGGGCTGACGGGGGAGTCCAGCGCGTCGGCCGAGGTGGGCAGCCCGTAGCAGCGCGAGACGGCGGACAGGTCCAGCAGCTCGGTGGCCGACAGCGCCCGCAGCTCGGCCAGCACGTCCTCGATGGTCCGCGGCCGGCGGGTGCCCGCGGCGGGCAGGTAGTCGCGCACCAGCAGCGCGCGGTCCTCCTCGACGCCGGCGAGCATCTCGTCGAGCTGCAGGGCCAGCAGCCGCCCGTCGGTGCCCAGCTCGACGACGAAGCCCTCGATCTCGTCGGCGATCCGCCGGACCATCTCCAGCCGCTGGCTGACGCTCATCGCGTCGCGGACCGTCACCAGGTCCTCGATCTCCAGCGCCGAGAGGGTGCTGGCGACCTCGTCGAGGCGCAGCTTGTACCGCTCCAGCGCCGCGAGGGCCTGGTTGGCGCGGGCGAGGATCGTCGTCGGGTGCTCGAGCGTGTAGCGCCGGCCGGCCACGTAGACGCTGATGATGTGCATCGACTGGCTGACCGAGATCACCGGGAACCCGGTCTGCACGGCCACCCGCTCGGCGGTCCGGTGCCGGGTGCCCGACTCCTCGGTGGGCACGGTCGGGTCGGGCATCAGGTGCACGCCGGCGCGGACGATGCGCAGCCCGTCGGAGGACAGGATCACCGCGCCGTCCATCTTGGCCAGCTCGCGCAGCCGGGTGGCCGACAGCGCGACGTCCAGGGCGAACCCGCCGGTGCAGATGGACTCCACGACCCGGTCGTAGCCGAGCACGATCAGGGCGCCGGTGCGGCCGGCCAGGATGCGCTCCAGGCCGTCGCGCAACGCGGTCCCCGGGGCGATGCGGCCGAGCAGTTCGCGCAGGGCGACCTCGGAGTCCACAGCGGGGGGCACGGGCGCTCCTGACGTCGTCGTGGTACGGCCACCGAGTCTACGTGGCACGCCGACCTGCCGGTCGGGACCGGGGTGTGGTGACCAGGCTCACCCGGGGAAGAGCCCGGCGAGCGCCGCTCCCAGGTCGGGCACCTCCATGAGCCGGATGCCCTTGGGCGCCTGGCCGGCGTCCGGCGGGACCAGCGCGAGCCTGTACCCCTGACGGGCGGCCTCGGCCAGCCGCCGGCCGGTGCCGCCGACCCGCCGGATCTCCCCCGACAGGCCCACCTCGCCCAGCGCGATCATCCCCTCGGGCAGCGGGGTGTCCCGCGACGCCGACGCGATCGCCAGCGCGAGCGCGAGGTCGGCCGCCGGCTCGGCGATCTTCACGCCGCCGACGGAGGCGGCGAACACGTCGGCGTCGGCCAGCCGAACGCCGCCGCGCCGCTCGACGACGGCGTTGACCATCGCGACCCGCTGCGAGTCCAGCCCGCTGACCGCCCGCCGCGGCGAGCCGCCGCCGGTGTTGGTGGCGACGAGGGCCTGCACCTCGGCCAGCAGCGGCCGGCTGCCCTCCATGGTCACCGTGACGCAACTGCCGGGCACCGAGGCGGTGCGGCGCGAGACGAACAGGTGGGAGGGGTCGGGGACGCCGACCACCCCGCCGTCGCCGATCTCGAAGCAGCCGATCTCGTCGGCCGGGCCGAACCGGTTCTTGGTGGCGCGCACCAGGCGCAGGGTGGAGTGCCGCTCGCCGTCGAAGGACACGACGACGTCGACCAGGTGCTCCAGCGCCCGCGGCCCGGCGATCGCGCCGTCCTTGGTGACGTGCCCGACGAGGATCGTCGTCATCCCGCGGGACTTGGCGACGGCGGTGAGCGCGGTGGCCACCGAGCGGACCTGGGTGGCGCCGCCGTCGGTCCCCTCGACCGCGGAGGAGCGGACGGTCTGCACGCTGTCGAGCACCAGCAGCGAGGGCGCCACCTGCTCGACGTGGGCGAGCACGGCCGACAGCTCGGTCTCGGCGGCCAGGTAGAGCCGGTCGTGCAGGGCGCCGATCCGCTCGGCGCGCAGCCGCACCTGCGCGGCGGACTCCTCGCCGGAGACCACCAGCGTGGGCCCGTTGGACTCCGCGACCCGGTGGGCGACCTCGAGCAGCAGCGTGGACTTGCCGACGCCGGGCTCGCCGGCGACGAGGACCACCGCGCCGGGGACCAGGCCGCCGCCGAGGACGCGGTCGAACTCGGGGATGCCGGTGGGCACCGCCCGCGCGCCGTCGAGCTGGACCTGCGCGATCGGCCGCGCGGGCGCGGTGACCGGGCCGGCGGCGACCGAGCGGAGCGCCGGCGCGGCGGGCCCGACCTCCTGCAGCGTGCCCCAGGCCTGGCACTCCGGGCACTTGCCCATCCACTTCGCCGACGAGAAGCCGCACTCGGTGCAGCGGTGGGCGGGACGGGCGGACTTCACTCCGGAGGGCACGCCGCCACGGTAGGTGGGGGTACCGACACTCCCGGGGAGGCCGGGCGGGTCACCGGAGGCAGGTCACCACGGCCGTCACTCGGCCTGGGTGTCCTCCTCGCTCTCCGGGTTCTCCTCCTCGAGGCCCTCCTCGAAGTCGAAGCTCTCGCCCCGCTCGATCTCCTCGTCCGGACCGGCCACCAGCGCCTGCGTGGTGATCTCGCCGGCCTGCTCGAAGGTCAGGGTGAGCGTCACCGTCTGCCCGGCCGTCAGCTCCTCGCCGAGGTCCTGCAGCGTGACCGTCGCGCCGTCCTCGCGCCCGATGTAGAGGGCGGTGTCGGCCGGGACGTCGAGCGACACCCGCGTGCTCGCCGTGCCGCCGGCCGACGCACCCGGGGTGGCGCCGGTGCTGCCCGGCGTCGGGGTGGCCGTGGGGGAGCTGCCGGCGGGCGACGACGGCGAGGGGGTGGGCCCGGTCGCCGAGACCAGCACCCCGTCGAAGCCCTCGCCCTCGATGCCGGTGAGGGTGTCGTCGGCGTCGGAGGCGTTGACGATCGTGAGGATCAGCTCGGCGTCGTCGCCCTCCTCGTACCGGCCGTTCTCCGGCGGAGCGAGCAGGACCTGGCGCAGCAGGATGTCCTCCACCTGCGCCTGGGGGCCGACCTTGTCGCGGTCCTGGGTGCCGGTCTGGGAGACCTGGCCGGCGCTGCAGGCGCCGAGCGCGACCGGGCTGAGGACGAGGGCACCCATCACGGCGGCGCGCAGCGCGCGGTTCACAGCGGTCGACCTCCACGGGGAAACAGCAGCCGGCCACCGTGCGTCTCGATGGCCCGAGTCGCGCCGAGCCTAACGGTCCGCCCACCATGTCCGCCGGGAGGTGAGGCCGATGGGGCGCCCAGGACCCGGCGCCGGCGGCGAGCCGAGCGACCCTGCCCTCGCTGACTTCCCCGAACGGTCGCCCGGTACGCGTCGGTGGACCTTCGCCGACCAGCTCGGCCCGCACTTCCTCGACGCGCCCGGCCAGCCGGTGCTCCTGGTCGAGTCGAGGGCGGTCTTCGGCCGCCGGCGGTTCCGCCGGCAGAAGGCCCACCTGGTGCTGTCCGCGCTGCGCCACCGGGCCGCGGAGCTGGGGGACCAGGCCGACTTCCACCAGGTCACCACCTACGCCGGGGCCCTGGACCGGTACGACGAGCCGCTGAGCGTCTGCGCGCCCACCACCTGGAGCAGCCGCGACCACGTGCTGCGCCGCCCCGGCCTGCAGGTGCTCGCCGCGCGCGGCTTCGTCAGCAGCCAGGCCGAGTTCGCCCGGTGGGCGGAGGGCCGCGGCCGCCGCCGGCTGCTGATGGAGGACTTCTACCGCGACGCCCGCCGCCGCCTCGACGTCCTCATGGACGGCGCGGAGCCGCTGGGCGGGCAGTGGAACCGCGACCACGAGAACCGCGAGCCCGCCCCGCGGGACGGCCGTTCCCCGGCCCCGGAGCCGTGGTGGCCCACCGAGGACGAGATCGACGAGCAGGTGCGCGCCGACCTCGACCGCTGGGAGGCCGACGGCGAGGTCTCCTTCGTCGGCGACGACGGGCCGCGGCGGTTCCCCGTCACCCGCGAGGAGGCGCTCATCCGGCTGTCGGACTTCCTGCGCTCGCGGCTGGGCGTCTTCGGCCCGCACGAGGACGCGATCCTCGCCGGCGAGCGCTGGCTGGCCCACTCGCTGCTGTCGTCGGCGATCAACCTCGGCCTGCTCGACCCGCTGGAGGTGGTGCACGCCGCCGAGGACACCGTCCGCGCGGCCGCCGCCGACGGCGCCCCGCTGCCGCTCGACAGCGTCGAGGGCTTCGTCCGCCAGGTCATGGGCTGGCGGGACTACGTCTGGCACACCTACTGGCACTTCGGCCGCGACTACCGGCACCGCAACCACCTGCGCGCCACCGAGCCGGTGCCGCGGTGGCTGGCCGAGCTGGACGGGGACGCCGTCGACGCCGCGTGCCTGTCCGGCGTCCTCACCGACCTGCGCCGCGACGGCTGGGTGCACCACATCCCCCGGCTGATGGTGCTCGGCAACTACGCGCTGCAGCGCGGCATCGACCCGCTGGCGATGACCGACTGGTTCCACCGCACGTTCGTCGACGGCTACGACTGGGTGATGGTCGCCAACGTCGTCGGGATGAGCCAGCACGCCGACGGCGGGGCGCTGGCCACCAAGCCGTACGCGGCCGGCGGCGCCTACATCGACCGGATGAGCGACTACTGCGGCGGCTGCCCCCACGACCCGCGGCGGCGCCTCGGCGACGACGCCTGCCCCTACACCGCCGGCTACCGGGCCTTCCTCGAGCGCAACCGCGAGCGGCTGGCCGGCAACCAGCGGATGCGCCGTCCGCTGCAGGGCCTGGACCGGCTCGGGGACCTGCCGGCCGTCGTCGAGCAGGAGGCCGCCCGGGGCACCGCCGCCCCCTGATCGGGGGACGGACGGTCCAGTTCCGCGCCCGGCCTGCCGATGCCTCCCCCTGCACGGGGGACGGCACGGGAGGTGCGGTGTGGCGGTCGGTACCGCGTTCGACGACGTCCTCGCGGCGGCCCGGACGGGCGCCGCGTGGGCCTTCGAGGTGCTCTACCGGGACCTGTCCCCGGTGGTCACCGGCTACCTGCGGCTGCACGGCGCCCCGGACCCCGACGACCTGGCCAGCGAGACGTTCCTCGCGGTCTTCCGCGGGATGTCCGGCTTCACCGGCGACGAGGCGGGGCTGCGGTCGTGGGTGTTCACCATCGCCCACCGGCGGCTGGTCGACGACCTGCGCCGGCGCAGCCGCCGCCCGCAGCTCGCCGACGGGGGCGCGGACCTGCTGCCCGAGGTCGCCGGCGGGGACGTGGAGGACGACGTCCTGACCCGGCTGGGCGCCGAGGCGGTGCACCGGCTGTGCGCCGGCCTGCCGGAGGACCAGCGCTCGGTCCTGCTGCTGCGGATCCTGGCCGACCTCACCGTCGAGCAGGTCGCCGCGGTGATGGGCCGCTCGGTGGCCTCGGTCAAGGCGCTGCAGCGGCGCGGCCTGCGCCGGCTGCGCGAGGAGCTGGAGCCCGCCGGGACCACCCGGACGAGGGAGACGACGACGGGCCGCGCGCCCCTGCGGGCCCGTCCGGCGATGACGGGGGCGAGATGACCACGCCAGCCGACGCCCGGACCGCCGAGCGGGCCCTGGAGGCCTGCCTCGCCGGCCGTCCCGTGCCCGAGGGCGCGCAGTACCTGGCCGCGTTCACCGACGCGGTCCGGTCCTCCGCCACCGCGCCGGGGCGCCCGAACGCGGCCCTGGCCGAGCTGCTGGCGACCGGTTCGCTCACCGACCAGTCGGACCCGTCCACGCGGACGACCGGGCGCCCCGCCCGGGCCTCACGGAAGAGACCCCGCATGTTCATCACCTCCCTCGCCGTCAAGTTCGCCGCGCTCTCCGCGGTCGCGAAGGCCGCCGTCGCCGGCGGCGCGGTCGCGGTCGCCCTGACCGCCGGCACCACCGCCGCCGTCGTCCTGCCCGAGGACACCACCCCCGCCGTCACCGAGACGAGCGACGGCACGGACGGCGTCTCTGACGGCACGACCGACGACCTGGTCGCCGGCGACGGCACCGAGGGGGCGACCGACGAGTCCACCGGGGACGAGGTCGCCGCGGAGGAGGGCACCGAGGAGGCCACCGGGGACCGGGTCGCCGCGGAGGAGGGCACCGAGGAGGAGCCCACCACCGAACCCGAGCTCACCGAGGAGCAGTGGGCCGAGGGCCCGGCCGAGGGGCAGTCCCACGGTGACTGGGTCAGCCAGGGCGCCCGCAACGGCTGGGTGACCGGTGAGCGGGTCAGCGACGCGGCCCACGCGCGCAACGCCGAGCGCCAGGCGGCCCGTGAGCAGGCTGCCGCGCCGGTCACCGAGGAGCCGGTGACCGAGGAGCCGGAGGTCGTGGCCCCGGCGCCCGCGCCCGAGGAGCCCGTCGCCACCACCTCGACCGGCGGCCACGGTGGCGGCAACGGCAACGGCAACGGCAACGGTGGCGGCCACGGCCACGGCAACGGCCGGAAGTGACCGACGGCGGGGCCGCGCTCAGGTGAGCGCGGCCCCGCCCGCCAGCAGCAGCACCACGTCGAGCACGGTCAGCAGCATCACCGCCGGGAAGGCCAGCCGGCGGAAGGGCGCCGTCCCGGCCAGGGCGGCGACGGCGACCGCGGGCACCGCCAGCACCAGTCCGGCCCAGCCCCACCACGCGGGCGCGCCGGCCGGGCCGAGCACGAGCACCAGCGACGCCGTCCCGAGCAGCAGCGCTCCCAGGACCGCCGACACGCGGGGACCCAGCCGGTGCGGCAGGCCGCGCACCCCGGTCGCCAGGTCGTCGGCGATGTCGGGGGCCACGTTGGCCAGGTGGGCCGCCGCGCCCAGCGCCGCGCCGGCGGCCGGCAGCCACCACGGCGCGACGGGCACGCCCGGCGCCGCGGCCACCACCCCGGCGGGAAGAGCGCCGAAACCGGTGACGTAGGGGAGCCCGGAGGCCACCGTGCGCTTCAGACCCGCGTTGTAGGCCCAACCGCTGGCCACCAGCACCAGCAGCAGCAGTCCGGGCACCCAGCCCAGCGCCAGGGACAGGACGACGGCCGCGACGGCCGCGCCGAGGGCCGCCGCGCGCAGCGTGGCGGGGGTCACGGCGCCCTGCACGACCGGCTTGTCGGCCCGCGCGACGGCGCGGTCGCGGTCGGCGTCGAGCCAGTCGTTGCTCCACCCGATGGACGCCTGACCTGCGAGGACGGCCAGTCCCACGAGCACCACGCGCCCCGGGGACACCTGCGCGGTGACCGCGAGGAGGGTCGCCACGACGGTGACCGCGACCGCCGGCGGCGCGTGCGTGGCCAGGACGAGCGCGCGGACGGAGGCGCCCCGCGAGGCCCGTGCAGGCACACCGACCACGCGCTGTCAACCCCTCCCGGGTACTTCATCAGGCCTCTGACCTGCGGATATCCATCGGCGGACCGTTCCGGCCGTCAGTGTGCCGTGCTAACCTGGGTACAGCGAAAGGGGTCACACACACATGGGCTTCACTGTCGGCGAGACCGTCGTCTACCCGCACCACGGTGCCGCTCTGATCGAGGCGATCGAGACGCGGGTCATCAAGGGTGAAGAGAAGGCCTACCTCGTGCTGAAGGTCGCCCAGGGCGACCTGACCGTGCGCGTGCCGGCCGACAACGCAGAGATCGTCGGCGTCCGTGACGTCGTCGGTCAGGACGGGCTCAACCGCGTGTTCGAGGTCCTGCGGGCCCCGCACACCGAGGAGCCGACCAACTGGTCGCGCCGCTACAAGGCCAACCTCGAGAAGCTGGCCTCCGGCGACGTCAACAAGGTGGCCGAGGTCGTCCGCGACCTGTGGCGCCGTGACAAGGACCGTGGCCTCTCCGCCGGCGAGAAGCGGATGCTGTCCAAGGCCCGCCAGATCCTGGTCAGCGAGCTCGCGCTCGCCGAGGGGACCAACGAGGACAAGGCCGAGGTGCTGCTCGACGAGGTCCTCGCCAGCTGACCCCCGCACCCTCGCTCTCCCGGACCGCTCCCGTGTCCGCTGTCGGCATCGTCGCAGCGGCCGGGAGTGGTTCGCGTCTGGGAGCCGACAGGCCCAAGGCGCTCGTGGAGCTGGCCGGCCGCCCGCTGGTCTGCTGGGCGGTGGACACGCTGCTGGCCGGCGGCGTCGACGAGGTCGTGGTCGCGGTGCCCGCGGCCGAGCACGACGCCTTCGCCGCCGTCCTGCCGGGGGGCGTCGCGCTGGTCGACGGCGGCGCCACCCGCACCGCCTCGGTCCGCGCCGCGCTGGCGGCCGCCGGCTCCCGCGCCGACGCCGTCCTCGTGCACGACGCCGCCCGCCCGCTGACCCCGCCGGACGTGGTGGCCCGCGTGCTCGACGCGCTGGCCGCCGGCGCGCCCGCCGTCGTCCCGGTGCTGCCGGTCGTGGACACCACCGTGGTGGTCGACGCCGCCGGCACCGTCACCGCGACCCCCGACCGCGCCACGCTCCGCCGCGTGCAGACCCCGCAGGGCTTCTCCCGCCGCGTGCTCGACGAGGCCTACGCCGGCCTGCCGGCCGGCGAGGAGCTGACCGACGACGCGGCCGTCGTCCGCGCGGTCGGCGTCCCCGTCAGCACGGTGGCCGGCGACGAGCGCGCCGCGAAGGTGACCGTGCCGCACGACCTGCACCTGGCCGCGCTGCAGGCCGCCCGGTGAGCGACGACCTCCCCCGCGTCGGCCTCGGCGTCGACGTGCACCCGGTCGAGGCCGGCCGGGAGTGCTGGCTGGCCGGGCTGCCGTGGCCGGGCGCCGACGGCTGCGCCGGGCACTCCGACGGCGACGTCGTCGCGCACGCCCTCACCGACGCGGTGCTGTCCGCGGCCGGCCTCGGCGACATCGGCGGGCTGCTCGGCACCGACGACCCGCGCTGGGCCGGCGCCCGCGGCGTCGCCGTCCTCGAGCACGTGCGGGAGACCCTGGTCGCGGCCGGCTGGCGGGTCGGCAACGCCGCCGTGCAGCTCGTGGCGCCCACACCGAAGCTCGGCCCGCGCCGCGCCGAGGCCGAGGCGGCGCTGTCCGCGGCGCTGGGCGCCCCGGTGAGCGTCACCGCCACCACCACCGACGGACTGGGGCTGGTCGGCCGCGGCGAGGGCCGGGCCGCCCTGGCGACGGCGCTGGTCGTCCGGGCGGGGTCCGTGGACTCCGCGCCCGGCTGACGGCGCGCTCCGTAGACTCCGCGCAGTGAGCCTCCGCCTGTACGACACGGCCGCGCGCGCGGTCCGGGACTTCACGCCCCTGCGTCCCGGCGAGGCCTCGGTGTACGTCTGCGGGCTCACCGTCCAGGGGCCGCCGCACGTCGGGCACGTGCGCGCCGCCGTCGCCTTCGACGTCCTGCGCCGCTGGCTGACCGCGAGCGGGCTCGAGGTCACCTACGTCCGCAACGTCACCGACATCGACGACAAGATCCTCGCCAAGGCCGCCGAGCACGGCGTCCCGTGGTGGGCCTGGGCCTACGCGAACGAGCTGGCCTGCACCCGCGCCTACGACGCCCTCGGCGTCCTGCCGCCGACCTACGAGCCGCGCGCGACCGGGCACGTTCCCGACATGGTGGCGCTGGTCGAGCGGCTGGTGGAGCGCGGGCACGCCTACACCGTCGACGGGGATGCCTACTTCGACGTCCGCAGCTTCCCCCGCTACGGCGAGCTGACCCGGCAGGCCCTGGGCGACCTGCAGCCCGCGGCCGACACCGACACCGACGAGCGCAAGCGCGACCCCCGCGACTTCGCGCTGTGGAAGGCGCACAAGCCCGGCGAGCCGGAGACCGCGAGCTGGCCGACCCCCTGGGGCGCCGGGCGGCCCGGCTGGCACCTGGAGTGCTCCGCGATGGCGGGGCGCTACCTCGGCGCGGAGTTCGACATCCACGGCGGCGGGCTGGACCTGCGCTTCCCCCACCACGAGAACGAGCGCGCCCAGTCGATGGCCGCCGGCCTGCCGTTCACCCGGTACTGGATGCACAACGGCTGGGTCACCCTCGGCGGCGAGAAGATGAGCAAGTCGCTGGGCAACACCGCGCTGGTCGACGAGGTCGTCCGCCGGGTGCGGCCGGTCGAGCTGCGCTACTACCTGGTGGCGCCGCACTACCGGTCCACGGTCGAGTTCACCGACGCCGCGCTGGCCGAGGCGGGCGCCGCCTACCGGCGGGTCGAGTCGTTCGTGCACCGCGCCGCCGAGCGGGTCGGCCGGGACACCCCGACGAGCCTGCCGCCGACGTTCCGCGAGGCCATGGACGACGACCTCGGCACCCCGGCCGCGATCGCGGTCGTCCACGAGGTCGTCCGCACCGGCAACACCGCCCTGGCCGAGGGCGACGACGCCGCACTGGCCGACGCGCTCGGCGCCGTCCGGGGCATGCTGGGGGTGCTGGGGCTGGATCCCCTCGACCCGCACCGGGCGGCCGGCGGGGGTACCGGCGACCGGCTGGCCGAGGTCACCGACGGCCTGGTCCGGCTGGCGCTGGAGCAGCGGCAGGCCGCCCGCGCGCGCAGGGACTACGCGGCGGCCGACGCGCTGCGCGACCAGCTCACCGCCCTCGGCGTGCAGGTCGAGGACACCCCGCAGGGACCCCGATGGGAGCTGACCCGCTGATGGCCGGAAACAGCCAGCGCCGCGGCCGCACGAGCGGCGCGGGCAAGAAGGGCGCCACCGCCGGCACCGGCGGCAAGAACCGCCGGGCGCTGGCCGGCCGCGGGGCGACCCCGCCGGCCGAGAAGCGCACCGGTCACCCGGCGCAGCGCCGGGCGCAGGCCGACGCCCGCCGCCGCGCCGAGCGCGACCGCAGCCGGCAGCGCGCCGAGGAGGCGCCGGAGCTGCTGCTCGGCCGCAACCCCGTCGTCGAGGCGCTGCGCGCGCAGATCCCGGCGACGGCGCTGTACGTCGTCACCGGGGACACCGCCCGCTCCGACGAGCGGGTGACCGAGGCGGTGCAGCTGGCCGCCGACCGCGGCCTGCCGCTGCTCGAGGTGGGCAAGACCGAGTTCGACCGGATGTCGAACAACGCGCTGCACCAGGGCATCGGGCTGCAGGTCCCGCCCTACGAGTACGCGCACCCCGACGACCTGCTCGACGTCGCCCGCGACTCCGGCCGCCCCCCGCTGGTCGTGGCCATGGACGGCGTCACCGACCCGCGCAACCTCGGCGCGGTGGTCCGCTCGGCGGCCGCCTTCGACGCCCACGGCGTCGTCGTGCCGCAGCGGCGCGCGGTCGGGATGACCGCCTCGGCGTGGCGCACCAGCGCCGGCGCCGCCGCCCGGCTGCCGGTGGCCCGCGCGGTCAACCTGGCCCGCGCGCTCGCCTCCTACCAGGACGCCGGGCTGCAGACGGTCGGCCTGGCCGGCGACGGCGACGTGGACATCGCCGACTACGACGGCCTCGCCGACCCGGTGGCGCTGGTCGTCGGCGCTGAGGGCGCGGGGCTGTCCCGGCTGGTGCGCGAGCGCTGCGACGTCGTCGTCCGCATCCCCATCGCCCGCGACACCGAGTCGCTCAACGTGAGCGTCGCGGCCTCCATCGCCCTCTACGCCGCCGCCCAGGCCCGGCTATGACACGGCGGTCCTGCCGGACCGCACCGCGGCCGGGTGCCGTCCCCCTGACGCCGTGAGCTCCGGCGGACGCGTCCCTCCTCGGGGACCCTCCGGGCCCCGCTCGTCGGTCGCAGCCACGTGGCCGGGTGCCGTCCCCCTGTGGCCATGAGCCCCGGCGGACGCGTCCCTCCTCGGGGACCCTCCGGGCCCCGCTCGCCGGTCGCCGCCACCGCGACCCGGCTGGGGCTGGAGCCGCACCCCGAGGGCGGCTGGTACCGGCGCACCTGGACCTCGCCGGCGGCGGTCGGCGACCGCCCGGCCGCGACGGCGATCCTGTTCCTGCTCGCGCCGGGGGAGCGGTCGGCGCCGCACACCGTCGACGCCGACGAGCTGTGGCTCTGGCACGGCCCCGGCGCGCTGGTGCTGCACGTGGGTGACGAGCGCACCGTGCTCGACGCGGCGCACCCGCAGGTGCTCGTGCCCGCCGGCGCCCGGCAGGCGACCGACCCGGCGGAGGACGAGGTGCTGGTGACCTGCGTCGTCTCGCCCGGCTTCGCGTGGAGCGGCTTCCGGCTGGTCTGAGCTCAGCCCAGCAGCTGCGCGAAGGTGTAGATGACCAGCCCGGCCAGGCCGCCGACGACGGTTCCGTTGATGCGGATGAACTGCAGGTCGCGGCCCACCTGCAGTTCGATGCGCCGGCTGGTCTCCTCGGTGTCCCAGCGGGCGACGGTGCTGCCGACGACGTCGGCCAGGTCGTCGGCGAAGCGCTCCACCAGGTAGCCGGCCACCCGCACCGACTGCCGCTGCACCCGCTCGCGCACGAGCGGGTCGGTCTGCAGCAGCCGGGCGGCGTCGCGGATCATGCCGGTCACCCGGGACCGCAGCTCCGAGTCCGGGTCGGCGGCGGCGGCGAGGAACGAGCTCTTCGCGGTGGTCCACAGCGACGAGGACCAGGTGCGCACCGCCGGGTGGTCCAGCAGCTCCTTCTTGAAGCCCTCGACGCGGGCGGCGGTGTCGGGGTCGGTGCGCAGGTCGTGCACGTAGGCGCGCAGCCGGGCGTCGTACACCCGCCGCAGCTCGTGCTCGCGGTCCTCGCCGACCTCCTCCAGGAAGCCCTCGACGCCGGCGAACACCCGGTCGAACACCCGGTCGTCGACCCAGTTGGGCACCCAGGACGGCGAGGCGTCCCCGAGCTGGGCGCGGAAGACGACGCGGTTCTCCTCGAGGAACCGGGCGAGGTAGCGCAGGGCCGCCGACAGCACCTCCTGGTGCCGGTCGCCGTCGACCACCAGCTCCAGGACCCGGGCCAGCACCGGCGCGGCCGGCGTCGCGTGCAGCTTGCGGTCGACCAGGCCGGAGACGGCCTGCTGCAGGTCGTCGTCGCGCAGCAGGTCGGTGAGGCCGGAGAGCCCGGCGGCGGCGTCGCCGGCCAGCCGTTCGGCCCGGCCGGGCGCGGCGAGGAAGTTCCCGAGCCGGCCGGGGACGTCGACGGTGGCGAGCTTCTCCTCGACGACCGAGCGGGTCAGGAAGTTCTCCTGCACGAAGGTGCCCAGGCTCGCGCCGATCTGGTCCTTCTTGCGCGGGATGATCGCCGTGTGCGGGATCGGCAGCCGCAGCGGGTGCCGGAACAGTGCGGTGACGGCGAACCAGTCGGCCAGCGCGCCGACCATCGAGGCCTCGGCGGTGGCCCGCACGTACCCGACCCAGGGCCCGGCGGTGTCGCCGAGCAGCACGCAGGCGAGGAAGACGGCCGCGGCGAGCAGGAACAGCCCCGTGGCCAGCCGTTTCATCCGTCGTAGTCCGGCGGCGCGCTCCGGGTCGTCGAGCGAGGAGGCGAGCGGCACGCTCACAGACGACGACACCCTCCCCAGCCTAGAGGCGGGGGAGGGTGCCATCCCGGGCTGGAGGGGGTCAGCCCGCGCTGCTGCCGAGGGTGACCTCGACCGTCGACGTCCCGCCGCCGCGCTGCACGGTCAGCTGCACCTGCGCGCCGGGGGCGGAGCTGCGGATCGCAGCGGTGAGCTCGGTGGAGGTGGTCACCGCCCGGTCGCCGACCGCGGTGACGACGTCGCCGGCCTGCAGGCCCGCCTCCGCCGCGGCCCCGCCGGGCTGCACCTGCACGACCTGCGCGCCGGTGCCCACCTCGGACGAGCCGGTGCCGCCGGCGGTCCGGGCGTTCACGCCGAGGACGGCGTGGGTGGCCGAGCCGGTGTCGATGATCTCCTCGGCGATCCGCTGGGCGGTGTTGCTCGGGATCGCGAACCCGACGCCGATGTTGCCGCTCTGACCCGACGAGCCGGGCGCGCCCGAGGCCACCGAGGCGATCGCGGTGTTGATGCCGATGACCTCGCCGGAGGCGTCGACCAGCGCGCCGCCGGAGTTGCCAGGGTTGATCGCGGCGTCGGTCTGCAGCGCGTCGATGACGGTGGCGTCGTCCTGGGTGGAGCCGGTGGCCACCGCGCGGTCGGTGGCGCTGACGATCCCGTCGGTCACCGTGTCGGACAGGCCGAGCGGGGCCCCGATCGCGACGGCGAGGTCGCCGACCTGCACGTCGTCGGAGTCGGCGAACGTGGCCGCGGTGAGCCCCTCGGCGCCCTGCAGCCGGATGACGGCGAGGTCCGAGGTCGGGTCGGTGCCGACGACGATGGCGTCGTAGAGCGTGCCGTCGGACGTGCGCACCTGGATGGCGGCGTCGCCGGTGCTGCTGTCCAGCGTGACGACGTGGTTGTTGGTGAGCACGTAGCCGTCGTCGGAGAGCACCACGCCCGAGCCGCTGCCCGAGCCCGAGCCGCTGGTGACGTAGACGGTGACGACGCTGGGCGAGGCCTTGGCGGCCGCGGCGGTCACCGCGGTCGCGTTCTCGGGGTCGGTGATGACCACCGACTGCGCCGCGGCCGCCGTGCCGCTGCCGCCGCTCCCGCCGCCGGAGGTGAGGACGACGACCCCCGCCCCGGCGCCGCCGCCGACGAGGGCACCGGCGAGCAGCCCGGCGACGCCGATCCGCAGCCGGCCCGCCCGCCGCTTCCCCGGGGCCGGCGCGGGGGCCCCCGCCGGCGGCGGCAGGGTCGCCGTCGCGGGGCCGGCCGGCGGGTACCAGGAGTCGCCGGACGGCGGCGGGGTCCAGCCCGGGGTCGCACCGGTCGGCTGCGCCGGGTTCGGGTACGGGTGTCCGTTCACTGCTGTGGTCCTCCTCCTGTGCGGCCGTCCGCCGCTCTGGGGACCACTGTCGGCGCGGCGTCTGGCGGGGCCCTGCGGAGCGCCTGTGAGGTGTCTGGACGTCCTCAGCGGGGGAGGTCCGGCAGCACCCGGCCCCGCGCGACCAGCTCGGTGACCACCCAGACCGCCGCCACCTCGGCCGCCAGCAGCCCCACGAGGACCAGCAGCTGGGCGGCGCCGGCGGCCAGCGGGCTGCCCCCGCCCAGCAGCACGCCGACGTAGGCGCCGGGCAGCGTGACCAGCCCGACGGTGCGGGTCTGGTCCAGCGGCGGCAGCAGGGCGGTCGCGGCGGAGGGCCGGGCGACCTCGAGGACGGCGTCGCGGGGGAGCAGGCCGAGCGCCAGGGCCGCCTCGACCTCCCCGCGGCGGGTGGTCAGCTCCTCGTGCAGCCGCCGGCCGGCCAGCGACGTCGCCGTCATCGCACCGCCGACCAGGATGCCCGCGACCGGGATCACCGCCTCCCCGCGCAGCGGCACCGTGCCGCTGGCCAGCACCAGCGCCACCACCGGCGCCGCCCCGCCGGCCACCGCCAGGGCCGCGGCCCCCACCCGGCGCGGGGCACCGGGCGCCCCCAGCGGCAGGCCGCTGACCCGCCCCGCCGCCGTGACCGCCGCGACGGTGACCATCAGCAGCACGAACGCCGCCGACAGCCACAGCGAGCGGACGACGACCAGCAGCGCCGCCGAGACCGCCGCCAGCTGGACCGTGGCCCGCAGCGCCGCGACGACGACCGGCCGCTCCTGCCCCAGCCCGGACAGCCGCCCGCCCGCCGCCGCCAGCACCGTGAGCAGCACCAGGACGACCGCCAGCGGCGGGCCCAGCTCGACGACGGAGGTCCCCACGGCCGGCGATCCTGCCGTCCGCGGCCCGGCCGCCCGCGACACGCCGACCACCGTGTGCGACGGGAGCGTCGCGGGGTAGAGGGGGAGCCCGGTCGCTCCCCTGGGAGCGGGCGGGTCCCCGCTGCCCGGCCTGCGCTCCTGGAGGCTGCTCGTGCCCACCCGCGGTCTGCCCGCCCGCCTCCTCGTGGGCCTCGCCGCCCTCACCGCCGTCGCGGTCGCCGTCGTCGGCGGCCTCGCCCTGCGGCCCCCGGGGCTGCTCGCCGTCGCGCTGGCCGCGGTGGTGACCTCCTGCCTGGCCGGCGGCGTGGCGCGCGAGTCGCACGAGGACGGCCGGCCGCCGCGGTACACGCCGCTGGAGGCGGCCTGGCGGGCCGGCGCGGTCACGATCGGCGTGCTGCTGTTCCTGTCCGGCGTCGCCGTGCTGGGCGGCCCGGCGCTCACCGCCCTGACCGGTGCGGTGCTCTTCCTCGGCGGGCTGGGGCTGTGGCTGCTGCGCACCGGTCGCCCGGTGCGGCCGGCCGCTCCCGACGACGCGCCGGCGCCCGGCCGGCTCGCCGCGCCCGCGCCGCAGCGGCCGGTGGCCGGCGCCCGCCCGGGGGAGGCCGTCGGGACGGTCACCTCCCTGCCGCCGGTGGCGACCCTGACGACCGCGGCGCTGGGTCGCGAGTGGCTGAGCACGACGGCGGTGCTGGCCGGCCGGCTGGACCCGGCGGCGCGGCAGCAGATCGTCCGCCGCCGCCAGGAGGCCCTCGACGAGCTCGAGCGCCGCGACCCCGCCGGCTTCGCCCGCTGGCTGGCCGAGGGCCCGCTGCCCGGCAGCGACCCGGCCGGCTACCTGCGGGAGGGCCCGGCGGCCGCCTGAGGGTCGAAGACGGCGGCCGGGTCGACGTTCATCACGACCTCGCAGTCGCAGAACCCGCCGTACTCCTCGAGCCCGTCGTGCAGCCGGTCGAGGGCGATGCCGTGCCCGGCGGCCCAGGCGTCGGTGGCGCGGTGGGTCCGGTCGCAGCCGCCGGCCGCGACGACGGCGTCGAGGTGCTCGCGCAGCGCGTCCAGCTGGGTCCGGTCCAGCGGCAGGAGCGCGGCCGGGCCGTCGATCGGTGCCACGCGCTCAGCATCGGCAGCAGGGCCGTCCGGGTCGAGCCCTATCGTGGTCGTCGTACGCCGGCGTGGCGCAACTGGTAGCGCACCCGACTTGTAATCGGGCGGTTGGGGGTTCGAGTCCCCCCGTCGGCTCAGTCGAAGCTGCCCGCCCCGCCCACGCGGTAGGGGTGGTGCCGCTCGGCGCGGGCCGCCCGCGCCCGCTCGGCGCGCTCCTCGCGCAGCCGGGCGGCGGTGCCGGCGGGGTAGCCCGCCTTGGCGACGCGGTGCTCGGTGGTCTCCACCACGAACGCCAGCGAGTACATCAGCCCGACCATCAGCCCCCCGGCCGCCGCGGTCAGCCGGTAGCCCATCCCCACGGGGACGGCGACCAGGCAGATCACCACCAGCGGGGCGAGCTGCACCAGCGAGCGGGCGACGTGCCGGCGCACCCATCCCGGCCGGGTGGTGTCCGACAGCACCCATGGCGACAGCGCCCGGGGCAGCCCGCCGCCGACGGCGTAGCGGAGCCACTGCAGGGCGGTGGGGCGGGACGTCGCGGGCGCGGCGTGCTGGGTGCGCACGACTCGACGGTAGGCCCCGCTGTCCACCCCGGGAACCGGGACGGGAGCGTCACGTCCGGGCCGTTGCCCTGCCACGGCGGCGGGTGGACACTGCGACCGCCGAGTGAGGGAGGGCTCCCGTGCAGATCGCCTCGCTGCTCCGCCGCAAGGGTCCCGACGTCGTCACCGTCGCGCCGGACCGGCCCGTCCGCGCCGCCCTGGCCCTGCTCGCCGAGCACCGCATCGGCGCGCTCGTCGTCTCCCGCGGGGGAGGCACCGTCGACGGCATCGTCTCCGAGCGCGACGTCGTCCGGGCCCTGCACGCCTCCGGGCCGGAGGTCCTCGACGGGCCGGTGTCGGCGCTGATGACCGCCGAGGTGCGCACCTGCGTGCCCGGCGCCTCGGTGCACGACCTCGCCCGCACGATGACCGACCACCGCATCCGGCACGTGCCCGTCGTCGAGGACGGCCGGCTGCTGGGGATCGTCTCGATCGGCGACGTCGTCAAGGCCCGCCTGGACGAGCTGCAGGACGAGCGGGACCACCTCGTCGACTACATCCAGACCACCTGATCGCGCGGCGTACGGTTGCCCGCCGTGGACGAGCGGCGGGCGGGCACGGCAGCGGGACTCGCCGCCTACGGGCTGTGGGGCGTGTTCCCGCTCTACTTCCCGCTGCTGGAGCCGGCCGGCGGGGTGGAGATCGTCGCCCACCGCATCGTCTGGTCACTGCTGTTCGTGGCCGTGCTGCTGACGGTGCTGCGGAGGTGGGCGCTGGTCCGCGCGGCGGTCACCGACCGGCGCTCGCTGCTGGTCCTGGCCGGGGCCTCGGTGCTCATCGCGGCCAACTGGCTGGTCTTCGTCCACGGCGTGAACTCGGGGCACGTCGTCGAGACCTCGCTCGGCTACTTCATCAACCCGCTGGTCAGCGTGCTGCTCGGCGTCGTGGTCTTCGCCGAGCGGCTGCGCCCGCTGCAGTGGGCCGCGGTCGGGCTGGCCGCGGTGGCCGTCGTCGTCCTGACCGTCGACCACGGCCGGCCGCCGTGGATCGCCCTGGCGCTGGCCGCCACGTTCGGCGGCTACGGCCTGCTCAAGAAGCTGGTGCGGGTGGAGGCGGCGCCGGGCCTGTTCGTCGAGACGGCGGTGGCCTTCCTGCCCGCGCTGGTGTTCCTCGGCGTGCTGCAGGCCACCGGGCGGGGGACCGCGGGGTCGGAGGGCACCGGACACCTCCTGCTGCTCATGGCCTCGGGCGTCGCGACGGCGGTGCCGCTGCTGCTGTTCGCCGCGGCCGCCCGGCGCATCCCGCTGTCGACCGTCGGGCTGCTGCAGTACGTCACGCCGCTCATGCAGCTGGCGCTCGGCGTCTTCGTGTTCCACGAGCCGATGCCCCCGGCGCGGCTGGCCGGGTTCGCGATCGTCTGGGCGGCGCTGGCGGTGTTCACCGTGGACAGCCTGCGCTCGGTCCGGGCCGCCGGCCGCCGGGCGGCCGCCGAGCAGGTGCCCGCCGCGGCCTGACCGCGCGTCTCGGGCTGTGGCCTGTCACCCCCCGGGCCTACCGTTGTGGGTGACGGCTTCCCCCCGATCGAACGGACCCGACCATGACCCCCGACCCCGACCCCGCGGTCTCCCCGCCGGGGGGCTCGGAGTCCGGTGAGGGCCCCGCGCAGCCCGCGGGCCTGACCCGGCGCGAGCACGAGATGCTGGCCTTCGAGCGGCAGTGGTGGCGCCAGCCCGGCGCGAAGGAGACGGCGATCCGCGAGCGGTTCGGCCTGCCCCCGACCCGCTACTACCAGGTGCTGAACGCGCTGGTGGACCGCCCGGCCGCGCTCGAGGCCGACCCCCTCCTCGTCCGCCGCCTGCGGCGGCTGCGCAGCGCGCGGCGGCAGCGGCGTTCGCCTCACCTGCTGGGCAAGGGCTCGTCTGCCCTCTAGATTTGGTGACCGTGGGCAGGCACGCGGCACCAGGCGGTGACCAACCGGACCGGCCGTCAGCCCCGGTGGCAGGCGGCCGGCGCCGCACCGACCACCCCAGCGCGCCCCTGCCCGACCTGCCCACGGCGCCCGGCCCCGGCGTGAACCCGGGCGCCGCGGAGCTGAGCGACCACCCGACGACGCCCGGTCCCGGCCGCAGTCGCGCCGACCGCCGCCGCGACGCGCTGCTCGGCGCCGGGGACGAGACCGACCGCCGCCGGCTCACCGGCCGGACCGCCCGCCCCGCCGTGGCCGCCCGCCCGGCGGCCGCCGCACCCCTGTCGGCACCCGCGCCCCCGGCGGCACCCGCGCCCCCGGCGGCACCCGTGCTCCTGGCGACGTCCGCCCGCCCGGCCGAGCCGCAGCGCCCGCCGGCCCGCGCGCCGCAGCCCGAGGCGCCGGCCGTCCGGTCGCGCCCCGCGCAGCCCGCCGCCCCGGCCCGGCCGCGGGTCCCCGTACCGGTGGCCGCCGGCGCCGCCACCCGGCAGGCGCCCGCGCCGCAGCCGCCGGCCCGCCCCGCGGACCGGCCGGCGGCCGAGCCGCCGACCGCACAGTCGCCGGCCGTCTCCCGCCCGGCGCCCACGCCGCCGGCCCGTCCCGCGCCGCCCGAGACCACGGTCGCCCCGTTCCAGGCGGTCCCCCGGCCCGACGCCGAGGCCGCCGAGCCGGCGGCGCCGCCGCTGGACCCGTGGGAGCAGCCGGCCCGGCCGCCCGCCCGCGGCCGGACGCAGACCCCGCCCGCGGCGGAGCCCGCGCAGCCCCGGGACCGGGGCCGGACCCCGGGCGACGCGGCCCCCGCCGGGAACGGCTACCGCGACTGGACCAGCCCCTCCGGTGCGGGCACCGCGACGCCGGCCGCCCCGCCCACCGAGGCGATCCCCGACCGCGAGGTGTCCCGCGACCGCGCGGCGTCCGGGGCGCCCGCCCCGGCGACCGAGGCGATCCCCGAGCGGGAGGTGTCCCGCGACCGGACCCGGGACCGCGCCCCCGCCGCGCCGCTGACCGAGGCGATCCCCGACCGCGAGGTCACCGCCCGCCGCGACCGCGCGCAGGGGGACCGCGACGCCGAGCCGGACACCGGCCCGCCGACCGGCGGCACCGGCGTCGTGGGCAACCGCGCCGCGATGCGCGCCGAGCGCCAGGCGAAGGAGGCCGAACGGCAGGCCATGGAGGCCGAGCGCCGCAAGGCCGCGCGCCGGGCCGGGGTCTCCCGCGCCGCGCTGCGCGCCGCCGACGGCGCGGACGCGCCGCCGCGCCGGCGGACCGGCGTCGCGCTGCTGGCGGTCGTCGTCGTCGCGCTGGTCGTCCTCGGCGTCTACAGCTTCGCCTCCCCGGCGGCGCAGGAGGCCGGCTCGGCGGCGACGCCCGCGAGCGAGCCGTCGGCCTCGGCCTCGGCGTCGGTGGCGCCGTCGTCGGGCCCGCTGCCCCCGCTGTCGGCCCAGCCGCTGCCCCCGGTCGAGGAGGCGCCGAGCACCCCGGTGCGGGTGCCGGTGACCGTCCTCAACGCCACGCAGACCGGCGGGCTGGCCGCCGACGTCGCCGCCGCGTTCGCCGCCCAGGGCTGGACGACGGCCGGGGTCGGGACCTACGAGGGCGGGGACGTCGCCGCCACCACCGTCTTCTTCGACGAGGGCGACGAGGCGCAGCGCCAGTCCGCCCAGCAGCTCATGGACGCCTTCCCGGGCATCACCACCGGGCCCGCGGTGCGGTTCTTCGAGGTGCCGGGCGTGGCCGACCCGGGCCTGGTCGTCGTCGTCGCCGGCGGGTTCCAGCCCTGACCGTCCCCGGTCGCGCCCCGTCCCGACACCTGCGGAACCCCGGCGCGGCACCGTCCGTTGGCCGCAGCGTGCGTCCGTTCCGCGGGCCCGTGACCCCCCGCCCGCGCCCCGGCGCCCGCGCGGTGGCCGGCGCCCTGCTCGCCCTCCTGCTCACCGGCACCCTCGTCGGCGCGCTGCCCACCCCGGCGGCCGCCGCCGAGGACGTCCGCACCGAGGACGCGCGGGTCCCCTCCGGCTCGGGCGCCGACGCCGTCGAGCTGGACACCACGCTCTACCTCCCGGCCTCGGCCACCGCCGACGACCCGGCGCCGGCCGTGGTCCTCGCGCACGGCTTCGGCGGCAGCAAGCGGTCGGTCGCCGACGACGCCCGGGACCTCGCCGGCCGCGGCTACGTCGTCCTCGCGTACTCCGCGCGCGGGTTCGGCGAGAGCACCGGCCAGATCGGCCTGGACGACCCGCGCTACGAGGTCGCCGACCTGTCCACGCTGCTCGACCTGCTCGCCGACCGCGACGACGTCCTCCTCGACGGCGACGGCGACCCGCGGGTGGGCGTGGCCGGCGCCTCCTACGGCGGGGCGCTGTCGCTGTTCGGCGCCGCCTACGACGACCGGGTCGACGCCATCGCGCCGCAGATCACCTGGAACTCGCTGACCGCCGCGCTCTTCCCCTCCCAGACCGGCGCCGCCGACGCGCCGACGGTCGCCGCCACGCCGCAGACCGCCGACGCCGGCGTCTACAAGCGGCTGTGGTCGGGGCTGTTCTTCGGCGTGGGCGCGGTGCCCACCGGCGGGCTGCTGGACGCGCTCGGCGGCGGGGGAGCGGCCGAGGCCGAGGACGGCGAGGACTCCGGCGACACCGGTGGTGCGGCCCCCGTCTCCGGCGACGCCGCGCCCCGCCTGCCGTTCGACCCGGCGTCGGTGGACCCCGCGGTGGTGGAGCAGGCGCTGACCTGCGGCCGGTTCCGCGCCGACATCTGCGCCGCCTACCAGTCCGCCGCGGCCTCGGGCACGCTCACGCCCGAGGTGGCCGCGGTGCTCGACCGCAGCAGCCCGGCCGCGGTGCTCGACCGCATCACCGCGCCCACCCTGCTGGTCCAGGGCACCGAGGACTCCCTGTTCGGCCTGGGCCAGGCCGACGCCAACGCCCGCGGCATCGCCGCGAACGGCGCCCCGGTCAAGGTCGTCTGGTACGCCGGCGGCCACGACTCCCAGGCCTCGGAGCGGGAGACCGCCGAGCTGCGCGACCAGGTCGCCGGCTGGTTCGACTGGTACCTGCGCGACGAGGACGACCCGGCCCGCGGCGAGGACCCCGGCACCGGCTTCGAGTTCCCCGCGCCCACCGGCCTGGGCAGCGGGCTGGGCACCGTGCAGGGCGGCACCCAGAGCGTGCTCGCCGGGGCCTACCCGGGCCTCGACGGCGGGGAGCCGGCGCAGCGGGAGAGCGTCGCGCTCGACGGCGGCACCCAGCCGGTGGTCACGCCCGCCGGCGGCACCCCGGCCGCGATCACCACCGTCCCGGGCCTGGGCGCGCTGGCCTCGGCGCTCGGCGGCCAGGCCGTGGAGATCCCCGGCCAGTTCGCCGCGTTCGCCAGCGAGCCGCTCGACGAGGCGGTCGAGGTGGTCGGCGCGCCGACCGTCGAGCTCGCCGTCGCCTCGCCCACCGGCAGCGCCACGCTGTTCGCCAAGCTCTACGACGTCGGCCCGGACGGCGCCCGGACGCTGCCCGGCGGGCTGGTCGCCCCGCTGGCGCTCACCGGCCTGTCGGTGGACCCGGCCGCGCCCACCGAGGTCGCCGTGACGCTGCCGGGCATCGTGCACCGCTTCGAGGCCGGGCACACGATGCGCGTCGTCGTCTCCTCGACCGACCAGGCCTTCGCCCTGCCGGCCGAGGCCACCGTCTACTCCGTCGCCCTCGCCGGGGCCGGCAACGGCGGCACCGCGCTGGCCGTGCCCACCGTCGAGGGGCAGCCGCAGGCCGACGGCGGCACCTCGCGCTGGTGGTGGCTGCTCGGCGCCGTCGCCGCCCTCGGCCTGCTCGGCCGGCTGGCCGCGGTGCTGTGGGGCCGCCGCCGGCGCCGGGTCACCTCGGTGGTGGAGCCCGACGGCGAGGACGTGCCGCTGCGCTTCGAGGGCATCACCAAGGCCTACAAGGACGGCTTCGTCGCCGTCCGCGACCTGTCCTTCGAGGTCCGCCGCGGCCAGGTGCTCGGCCTGCTCGGCCCCAACGGCGCGGGCAAGACGACGTCGCTGCGCATGCTCATGGGCCTGATCCGGCCGAACTCCGGGCGGATCACCGTCTTCGGCCACGCGGTCGGCCCCGGCGCGCCGGTGCTGTCCCGGCTGGGCTCGTTCGTCGAGGGCACCGGCCTCCAGCCGCACCTGTCCGGCCGCGACAACCTGCGCCTGTACTGGGCCGCCACCGGCCGCCCGGCCGCGGACGCGCACATGGAGGAGGCGATCGCGGTCGCCGGCCTCGGCGCCGCCATCGACCGGCCGGTGCGCCGCTACAGCCAGGGCATGCGGCAGCGGGTGGCGATCGCCCAGGCCATGCTCGGCCTGCCCGACCTCCTCGTCCTCGACGAGCCGACCAACGGGCTGGACCCGCCGCAGATCCACGCCATGCGCGAGGTGCTGCGCGACTACGCCGCCACCGGCCGCACGGTCATCGTCTCCAGCCACCTGCTCAGCGAGATCGAGCAGACCTGCACCCACGTGGTGGTCATGGCGAAGGGGCAGAAGATCGCGCAGGGGACGGTCGAGGAGATCGTCGGCACCGGCGGTGCGGTGCTGGTCGGGCTCGCCGACGACGCCGACGCCGACCGCGCGGCGGCCGTCCTGTCGGCGCTGCCCGGCGTCGCCGTCGAGCGCACCGACGAGGGCCTGGTCGCCGACCTCGGCCCGGAGACCTCGCGGGCGACGGCGCTGCAGGCGCTCGTGGCCGCGGACGTCGCCGTCGACCAGTTCACGCCGCGCCGCCGCCTGGAGGACGCGTTCCTGGCACTCGTGGGGGAGTCGTGACCGCGACCGAGCACGTCCAGCCCACCGGCGCCGTCGCCGGCTACCGGCCCGAGCGGACGCTGCGGCTGTCGGTCGAGCTGCGCCGGCAGTTCAAGCGGCGCCGCACGATCGGCGTCTTCGCGGCGATGGTGGCGCTGCCGCTGGTCCTCATCGCCGCGCTGCAGCTGGGGGCGAGCGAGGACGCGCAGACCAACAGCCGGATCAACCTCGTCGACGTCGCCACCGCCAGCGGGCTGAACTTCACCCTGTTCGTGCTGTTCGCGACGACGACGTTCTTCCTCGTCGTGGTCTACGCGCTGTTCTTCGGCGACACGGTGGCCAGCGAGGCGCAGTGGGGCTCGCTGCGCTACACGCTGGCCACGCCGGTGCCCCGGATGCGGCTGCTCCGGCAGAAGTGGCTCGCGGCGCTGGTGCAGTCGGTGGGCGCGCTGCTCACCCTCGCCGTCGTCGCGGTGGTCGCCGGCGGCCTGGCGTTCGGGTTCGGCGAGATCCGGACGCCGGTCGGGGTGACCCTGTCGCAGGGCGAGGGGTTCCTCCGGCTGGCCGGGATGCTCGGCTACCTCGCCGTGCACCTGCTCGTCGTCGGCACGCTGGCGTTCTGGCTGTCCACGATCACCGACGCGCCGCTGGCCGCCGTCGGCGGGGCGGTGTTCACGACGGTCGTGTTCGCCATCCTCGACCAGGTCGAGCAGCTCGGGTCGATCCGCGACTGGTTCCCCACCGCGGAGGAGTTCGCCTGGACCGACCTGCTGCAGACGCCGGTCGACTCCTCGGACCTGTTCCGCGGCGTCGTCCAGTCGCTGGTCTACGCCGCGGTCTTCACCGGGCTGGGGTTCCGCCACTTCGCCCGGCGCGACGTCACGTCGTGATCGTCGCCCTACCGGGCGACACCGCGGCCAGGGGCCGTCCCCCAGGGCCGCGGAGCCCTTCCGTCGCGCCTGCGCGGACCCCTCCGGGGCCCACTCGGCGCGACCCGCTCACAGGCTCGCTCGAACCGCCTCGGCCCAGCCGACGCCCATCGGCTCGGCGGTCACCGACACGTTGGGGACGGCGCCCAGCAGCCCGGCCATGCCCTCGACCTCCGCGCCGTTGGCGGTGATCCACAGCCGGCCGACGGCGGGCGCCATCTCCAGGTCGCTCGCGCTGTCGCCGATCGCGACGGCGTCCGCGGGGTCGACGCCGCGCCGCTCGAGGTCCCAGGCGATCGCCGCGCCCTTGGAGATGCCGCGCGGCATCAGGTGGTAGACCCGCGCCAGCTGCCCCTCCGGCGCCAGCCGCAGCCGCGCCGAGGCCGGGATGGCGCCGTTGTCCTTGAGCGTCAGCCAGCCGAGGCCCCGCTCGGCCAGCCACGCGTCGACGGCGAGCGGGTCGACGAACCCGCGCAGCAGCGCGTCGCCGTCGTGCGTGGTGTGCCAGGGCGCGTGCCACTCCAGCCGGCCGGCGTGGGCGGCGCACAGCGCGTCGACGACGCCGAGCTCGGCCATCACGTCCATCGGCGTGCGGCCGGCGTACTCGGCGGGCAGCTCGCCGGTCAGCTCGTGCCGCTCCCGGCCGCCCTTCCACGTCACCAGCGAGCCCAGCTCGGCGATCGCGCCGTCGGCGGCGAAGATCCGCCCCGCCTCGGTGACCTGGTCGGCGGTGCGCCCGCTGACGATCACCAGCGCGACCCCGGCGGTGTGCAGCTCCAGCAGGGCCGCGGCCGGCTCGGCGGTGGGGGAGCCGTCGGCGGCGTGCCAGAACGACCCCCGCGGGCCGACCATCGTGCCGTCGAGGTCGGTGTAGACGATGCGCGCAGCCACGGCGCCCAGCATGGCCGGGGCCGGGGGCGGTCCCCGCAGCCGGGTAGAGTCGGGCCCGTTCCACTCATCCAGAGGGGCAGAGGGACACGGCCCGGTGAAGCCCCGGCAACCGCGCTCGCGACAGCGGCGAGAGGTGCCAATTCCGTCCCGCGCGGCTCGACGGCCCGACGCGGGGAAGATGAGGAGGTAGTCGTCGCATGACCCTGACCGCTCCCGGTTCTCTGCAGGCCGACTCCGCTGCCGGCGGCCCCGTTCCGCCCAGCCCCGCCCGCGGCCTCGTCTGTCGCAACTGCGGCGCCACCTTCGGCCTCATCGCCGAGCACGCCTGCGCCCAGTGCTTCGGCCCGCTCGAGGTCGACTACGACCCCGAGCTCATGCGACAGGTCACCCGCGAGCAGATCGAGGCCGGCCCGCAGAACATCTGGCGCTACGCCGCGCTGCTGCCGGTGGGCCAGGACCCGGCCGACCGCGTCTCCCTCGACCCGGGCATGACCCCGCTGGTGCGCGCCGACCGGCTCGCCGCCGAGCTCGGCATCACCGGCGGGCTGTGGGTCAAGGACGACTCGGCCAACCCCACCCACTCGTTCAAGGACCGCGTGGTGAGCCTCGCCGCCACCGCCGCGAAGGGCCTGGGCTACCGCAAGATCGCCGCGGCCTCGACCGGCAACCTGGCCAACTCCGTGGCCGCGCACGCCGCCCGCGCCGGCCTGCCGTCGTTCGTGTTCATCCCGTCCGACCTGGAGCCGGGCAAGGTCGTGCAGTCGGCGGTCTACGGCCAGACGCTGGTCGCCGTCGACGGTTCCTACGACGACGTCAACCGGCTGACCAGCGAGCTCGCCGAGACCGACGAGTTCGAGGACACCGCCTTCGTCAACCAGAACGTGCGGCCCTACTACGCCGAGGGCTCCAAGACGATGGGCTACGAGATCGCCGAGCAGCTCGGCTGGCGGATCCCGGCCCAGGTGGTCATCCCCATGGCCTCGGGCTCGCTGCTCACCAAGGTGGACAAGGCCTGGCGGGAGCTGGTCAGGGCCGGGATCGTCGCGGACACCGAGTGGCGGGTCTTCGGCGCCCAGTCCGCCGGCTGCGACCCGATCGCCACCGCCTTCGACAACGGCTGGGACGTCGTCAAGCCGGTCAGGCCCACCGGGATCGCGAAGTCGCTGAACATCGGCAACCCCGCCGACGGCCCGTACGCGCTCGACGCCATCCGCCGCACCGGCGGCGCCGTCGGCCGGGTCGGCGACGAGCAGATCGTCCAGGGCATCCGCGACCTCGCCCGCACCACCGGCGTCTTCGCCGAGACCGCCGGCGGCGTGACCGTGGCGGTGCTGCGCCAGCTGGTCGAGGACGGGCGGCTGGACCCGAGCCGGGAGACCGTCGTCCTCAACACCGGCGAGGGCCTCAAGACCCTCGACCCGCTGCTGCCGGTGGTCGGCCCGACCCACCGCGTGGAGCCGTCGCTGCGGTCGGTCCGGTCCACGGGGCTCATCGGCTGAGCCCCCGGCGGGGGGCGTAGGCTCGCCGGCGTCGATCCGGCGGGTGACATCCCGCCCGATCGTCCCCGAGTCGTGTGTCCAGGATCTCCCCACGGCGGCGTGCCTGTTGTACCGTCTCGCGCGGTCAGTTCCACGCACGTGTCCGACGGGCGGAAGAGCTGGATCCCGGTCCCCGGATCACGGGGGCCGTCCGCACGCACGACCGTGGGAGCGCACGTGGCACAGGGCACCGTGAAGTGGTTCAACGCCGAGAAGGGCTTCGGCTTCATCGCCGTCGACGGCGGCCAGGACGTCTTCGTCCACTACTCGGCCATCCAGATGGACGGCTACAAGAGCCTCGACGAGGGCCAGCGGGTCGTCTTCGAGGTCGTCCAGGGCGAGAAGGGCCCCCAGGCCGACGGCGTCCGCGTCGCCTGAGCCCCTCCGTACCCCGTGCTGCGGCCCGGTTCCCTCCGCGGGAGCCGGGCCGCAGCCGTTCCCGGGCCGCCGCCGGTGAGCTGGGCGCCGTCGCTGCTGGCCGCCCACGCCGCGGTCCTCGCCCTGCTGGCGGCGGTCTCCGGGGTCCTCCACGTCGCCGGGGTGCGCACCGGGGGCCAGGACGACGCCGGCCGCTGGACCGGCCCGTCGCCCGCGGTCCCCGTGGCGACCTGGGTGCTCGCGCTGCTCGTCGTCGTGGTGGTGGCGCGCACCGTCGGGCCGCGGCGGCCCGGTCGGCTCGCGTACTGGCTGGCGGGCACCGCGTGCTGGGCGGTCCTGCCGTGGGCCTGGCTGGCGACCGGGCTGTCGGCCTCGCACCCCGAGAGCGGCTGGGCGTGGGTGACCGTGATCGGGTTCTCCGGCTACGGCTGGGTCTGGCTGGTCCCCCTGCTGCTGTTCGGTGCCGCGTACACCGCCGTGCTGGCCCGCCTGACCGACTGACCCGCCCGGGAACAGGCGCCACCCACCCCCCGTTCTTGCACTCGGCAGGGGCGAGTGCCAGACTTCCGGTTGGCACTCGACAGTGCCGAGTGCCAATCAGGTCGGAACGGTGAGGCACAGGAGCGCGGGCCACATGGGAGCCCGCCGCGCCGGTGTCGTCCGTCGCGGGCGCCGGTCCCGGCCGTGCAGCGATCCATGCATGGAGGACATCACCACATGGCCAAGATGATCGCCTTCGAGGAAGAGGCGCGCCGCGGCCTCGAGCGGGGCATGAACACCCTCGCCGACGCCGTCAAGGTGACGCTCGGCCCCAAGGGCCGCAACGTCGTCCTCGAGAAGAAGTGGGGCGCTCCCACCATCACCAACGACGGTGTGAGCATCGCCAAGGAGATCGAGCTCGAGGACCCCTGGGAGAAGATCGGCGCCGAGCTGGTCAAGGAGGTCGCGAAGAAGACCGACGACGTCGCGGGTGACGGCACCACCACCGCCACCGTGCTGGCCCAGGCGCTCGTCCGCGAGGGTCTGCGCAACGTCGCCGCCGGCGCCAACCCGATGGCCCTGAAGAAGGGCATCGAGAAGGCCGTCGCCTCGGTCACCGAGTACCTCCTCTCGACCGCCAAGGACGTCGAGACCAAGGAGCAGATCGCCGCCACGGCGTCGATCTCCGCCGCCGACCCGGCCATCGGCGAGCTCATCGCCGAGGCGATGGACAAGGTCGGCAAGGAAGGCGTCATCACCGTCGAGGAGAGCAACACCTTCGGCCTCGAGCTCGAGCTCACCGAGGGCATGCGCTTCGACAAGGGCTACATCTCGCCCTACTTCGTCACCGACGCCGAGCGCATGGAGGCCGTCCTCGACGACCCGTACGTGCTCGTCGTCAACTCGAAGATCAGCTCGGTCAAGGACCTGCTCCCGCTGCTGGAGAAGGTCATGCAGTCGGGCAAGCCGCTGGCCATCATCGCCGAGGACGTCGAGGGCGAGGCCCTCGCGACCCTGGTCGTGAACAAGATCCGCGGCACCTTCAAGTCGCTGGCCGTCAAGGCCCCCGGCTTCGGTGACCGCCGCAAGGCCATGCTGACCGACATCGCCATCCTCACCGGTGGTCAGGTCATCAGCGAGGAGGTCGGCCTCAAGCTCGACACCGCCGACGTCTCCCTGCTGGGCCGCGCCCGCAAGGTCGTCGTCACCAAGGACGAGACGACGATCGTCGAGGGCGCCGGTGACAGCGACCAGATCGCCGGCCGGGTGAACCAGATCCGCACCGAGATCGAGAAGTCGGACTCCGACTACGACCGCGAGAAGCTGCAGGAGCGCCTGGCCAAGCTGGCCGGTGGCGTCGCCGTCATCAAGGCCGGCGCCGCGACCGAGGTCGAGCTCAAGGAGCGCAAGCACCGCATCGAGGACGCGGTGCGCAACGCCAAGGCCGCCGTCGAGGAGGGCATCGTCGCCGGTGGTGGCGTCGCCCTGGCGCAGGCCACCGCCGTCGCGTTCGAGAAGCTCGACCTCGAGGGTGACGAGGCGACCGGTGCCAACATCGTGCGCGTCGCGCTCGAGGCGCCGCTGAAGCAGATCGCCGTCAACGCCGGCCTCGAGGGCGGCGTCGTGGCGGAGAAGGTGCGCAACTCCGAGGTGGGCCACGGCCTCAACGCCGCCACCGGCGAGTACGTGGACCTGGTCGCGGCCGGCATCATCGACCCGGCCAAGGTCACCCGCTCGGCGCTGCAGAACGCCGCCTCCATCGCGGCGCTCTTCCTCACCACCGAGGCCGTCATCGCCGACAAGCCGGAGAAGGCCGCCCCGGCCATGCCCGGTGGCGACGGCGGCATGGGCGGCATGGACTTCTGAGTCCCGCCCTCCCGTAACACCAGCAACGCCCGGCAGGGGCGGTCCCGCATCGCGCGGGGCCGCCCCTGTCGGCGTTCGGGAGGTCGACCACACGCTGGCCGCCCTCTCCCGGCGGCGGAGAGGGCGCCCAGCGTGTGGTCGACCCCGGGCCCCGGGATCACCTCGGGTGCCGCGGGCCCTCAGTCCCGCGGCGGGAAGCAGCAGAACTCGTTGCCCTCGGGGTCGGCGAGGACGTCCCAGCCGATCTCGCCGACGTCCTCGTCGGGCTCGTGGCCCGGCCGCGCGTCCGAGGCCCGCACCACCGTGGCGCCGGCGGCCTGCAGCGCCGCGGAGTCCCCGACGACGTCGAGGTGCACGCGGTTCTTCACCACCCTCTCCTCGGGCACCGGGTTGAGCCAGATCAGCGGCCCGGCGCCGGTGGGGTCCTCGATCGGCACCGGCCAGTCGCGCTCGCGCGGCGTGCCGTCGGGCAGGGTGTCCCGCCGGACGTAGCCGAGGGCGGCGCACCACCAGTCGGCGAGCGCCTGGTGGTCGCGGGCGTCGATGCAGAGGTCCTTGAAGCGGGCGGGTGCGTCGGCCATGGGCGCGCAGGGTAGGCCGACGTCGTGGCCGTGGTGATCGGGACCTCGGGGTGGCAGTACCGCGACTGGCGCGGTCGCTTCTACCCGCAGCGCCTGCCGCAGCGGCTGTGGCTGGAGCACCACGCCCGGCACTTCGCCACCGTGGAGAGCAACGCCGCGTTCTACCGGCTGCCCGAGCGGGACACCTTCGCCGCCTGGCGCGAGCGCACGCCGCCCGACTACCGCTGGGCGGTCAAGGCCAGCCGCTTCCTCACCCACGTCCGGCGGCTGCGCGAGCCCGAGGAGCCGGTCGCCCGTCTGGTGGAGCACGCCGCGGGCCTCGGCGACCGCCTCGACGTCGTCCTGCTGCAGCTGCCGCCCACGCTGAAGGCGGACGCCGGGCTGCTGCGCGACTGCCTGGCCTGCTTCCCGCCCGGCCTGCGGGTCGCGGTGGAGCCCCGGCACGAGACGTGGTGGACCGACGAGGTCCGGGCGCTGCTGGAGCGCTACGGCGCCGCGCTGTGCTGGGCAGACCGCGCCGAGCGGCCGGTGACGCCGCTGTGGCGCACCACCGGCTGGGGCTACCTGCGGCTGCACACCGGCGCCGAGGGCTGGGCCTACCCGCCGGCGGTGCTCGAGCAGTGGGCGCAGCGCCTGGCTGAGGCGTACGCCGACGACGAGGACGTGTTCGTCTACCTGAACAACGACCCGGGCGGCGCCGCCGTCGTCGACGCGGTCACCCTCGCCGGCGCCGTCCGCCGGGCGGACCGCACGCCCACCCGGGTGCCGACGCCGGACGAGGCGACCGGCGCGGCCTGGGCCGCCGCCTGATCAGCCGAGGACGTGCGGGTCCTCGCGGTGCCGCACGCCGAGCTGCTCGGCGGCGCGCCCCAGGATCTCCTGCACGGCGAGGGTGTCGGCCAGCGGCATGACCGCGGACTCGGTGCGCCCCTCCTGCAGGCAGCGGGTGACCTCGGCGAGCTCGTGCGAGTACCCGACCCCGTCCGCGGGGCGCGTGACCTCCTCGGGCTCGGCGCCGGTGCGGTGCAGCGCGATCGTGGCCGGGTGGTGGAACCGGGGGAGGACGTCGATCCAGCCGCCGGTGCCGAACACCCGCGCCTGCCCCGGCGTCGGGTAGCGCAGCGAGGTGGTCAGCGTGGCCGAGCGGCCGTCCTCCCAGCCGAGCAGCAGCGCCGCCTCGGCGTCCGCGCCGGTGGGGTAGGTGGACCCGGCCGCGGTGACGGTGTCGGGCGTGCCCAGCAGCATCTGGGCGAACGAGGCGACGTAGACGCCGAGGTCGAGCAGCGCGCCGCCGCCGAGCTCGAGGGCGAACAGCCGGTCGGCGGGGTCGTAGGCGCGGTCGACGCCGAGGTCGGCCTGCACCGAGCGCACCTCGCCGATGGCGCCGTCGGCGATGAGCTCCCGCATGCGGACGACGGCCGGCTGGAACCGCGTCCACATCGCCTCCATGACGAAGACGCCGGCCTCGCGGGCCGCCGTCACCACCTCCTGCGCGCCCGCGGTCGTGGCGGTGAACGCCTTCTCCACCAGCAGCGCCTTGCCCGCCTCGATGGCGGCGAGCGCGATCGCGTGGTGCTGCGGGTGCGGGGTGGCGACGTAGAGGACGTCGACCTCGGGGTCGGCGAGGAGCTCGGCGTAGGAGCCGTACGCGCGCTCCAGCCCGTGCTGCTGCGCGAACGCCTGCGCGCGGTCGGCCGAGCGGGACGCCACGGCCACCGGCCGCGCCCCGTCCACGTGCGCGAAGTCGCCCATCACGCTCTGCGCGATGCGCCCCGGCCCGACGATGCCCCAGCGGATCTGCTCGCTCACGGCGACGACGCTAGTCGCCGGGCAGACTGCACCCCGTGGCCGTGCTGATCGACAGTCCCGTCTGGCCGTGGCGCGGCCGCCGCTGGTCGCACCTGGTCAGCGACGTGTCGCACGACGAGCTGCACGCCTTCGTCGCCGCCGAGCTCGGCATCCCGCGCCGGGCGTTCCAGGGCGACCACTACGACGTCCCGGAGGACCTCTACGACATCGCGGTGGCCGCCGGCGCCGAGCCGGTCGGGGCCCGCGAGCTGCTCGCCCGGCTGACGGCCGCGGGCCTGCGGGTCAGGAAGCGCGACCGCGCAGCAGGGTGAGCTCGGCGGCGAGGTTGGCCCGCGCCCGCGGCTCCCACCCCCGCGTCGCCGGCAGCCGGTAGAGCGCCGGCAGCGCGAGCAGGGACTCCAGGACGGCGATCCGCCCGGCGGTGAACACCTCGTCGGGCAGGTGCCCGTACTCCTCGCGGACGGCCGACGCGTAGGCGGCGTACGCCTCCGGCGGCCCGGCGAGGACGGCGAGGTCGGCGTCGCACAGGACGGCGCCGTTCGCGTCGCCGTCGGCCGCGTCGTGGCCGGCGGTCAGCAGCACCAGCCGGACCACCTCCTCCAGCCGCGCCGGCGGCACCAGGCCGGACAGGCCCGCCCGCGCCCGCTCGGCGCTGGCCCGCTCGTTGTCGCTCCTCCGGGGGTCGTAGACGGCGTCGTGGTACCAGGCGGCCAGCGCGACGGCGGCCGGGTCGGCCGCGGCCGCGCCCAGCGTGTCGACCAGCCCGAGGACGGCGGCCAGGTGGTGCAGGTCGTGGTAGCGGCGGTGCGGCTCCCCCCAGGCGGCGACGACGGCGGCCCACTCGTCGCGCGCTGCGGGGGAGTCGCCGGTCAGGGCCGCGAAGTCCCCGTAGGCGATCACGCGACCCCGCAGCGGCGCAGGGTGAGCAGCGCCAGCGCGCGGGCCACGGCGGTCACCTCGGCCACCGGCACCCGCTCGGCCGGGCCGTGCGCGAGGTGCAGGTCGCCGGGGCCCAGGTGCAGCGCGGGGACCCCCGCGGCCGCGTACAGCCGCAGGTCGGTGCCGGCCGCGACCGCCCGCTCCGACGGCGGCGCCCCGACCGCGTCGAGGACCGCGCCCCGCACCTGGCCGAGCAGCTCGTGCCCCGGCGGCAGCTGCCCGCTGGCGAACGCGCCGCCGGTCCAGGTGACCCGCACCGGGTGCGCGGCCAGCCACGTGTGTCCGGCGCAGAACGCCGCCACCCGCTGCTCGAACGCCGCGCGGGCCGCCGCGACCGGCTCGCCCAGCCGCACGCCGTAGCGGCCCTCGGCGACCAGCCGGTCGGGCACGCTGGAGGCCCAGTCGCCGGCGCGGACCGTGCCGATCGACAGCCCGAACGGGTACCGCTCGCCGTCGAAGCGGGGGTCGGCGTCGCGCTGCCGCTCCGCCTCGAACGCGCGCAGGTCGGCGTGCACCTCGGCGAACAGCTCCACCGCGCTCACCCCGCGGTCGCGCACCGCGGCGTGCGCCGCGTGGCCGGTCACCTCCAGCCGGAAGGTCAGCGCGCCGGCCGCGGCGGTGACCACGGCGCCGTCGGTGGGCTCGGGGATGACGCAGGCGTCGCCGCGGTGCCCGCGCGCCAGGGTGGCCCACGCGCCCAGGCCGCCGTCCTCCTCGCCGACGACGCTGTGCAGCGCCACCGGCCGGCGCAGGCGCACGCCCGCGGCGCCGATCGCGGCCAGCGCGGCGAGCGCCGAGACGAGGCCGCCCTTCATGTCGCACGCGCCGCGGCCGTGCAGCGCGCCGCCGTCCAGCCGCGGGGTGAACGGGTCGCCGGCCCACAGCGCGCGGTCGCCGGTCGGGACGACGTCGGTGTGCCCGCACAGCACCAGCGCCGGGTCGCCGTCGTCGGCGCCGGGCAGCGTGCCGACGACGCCCCACGCCTCGTCGCGCTCGACCTCCTGGCCGGGCGCGTCCGGCGCGGCGGCGGCCGCCGCGAGGTCGATCGCCCAGTGGTCGACGTCGCAGCCCAGCGCGCCGAGCTCGCCGGCGACGAGGGCCTGCGCCTCGCTCTCGGCCGCGGTGCCGCCCACCGAGGGGACGGCGACCAGGCGGCACAGCAGGGCCACCGCGGCGGCCTCGTCGACGGCGTCCAGGACGGCGGCCTCGGCACGGCTCAGGTCGGTCACGGCCCGGCAGTCTGGCACGCGCGCACGGTCGCGGCGGTTACCGTCGCCGCCGTGACACAGCCCCTCCCGCCGCCCGGCTGGTACCCCGACCCCGCCGGCAGCGGCGGCTCCCGCTGGTGGGACGGCCGGACCTGGACCGGGCACGTTCAGCAGCCGGCCCCGCAGCCCACCCCCGCACCGGTCCAGCAGGCGGTCCAGCCGGCCCCGCAGCCGTACGGCGCGCAGCCGCAGCACCACGGCGCCCAGCCGCGCCGGTCGGTGCTGCACGACCAGCCGGTGCTGCTGGTCAACCAGAAGACCAAGCTGGTCGAGCTCACCAACGAGTACGCCGTCCTCGACGGCAACGGCACGCAGATCGGCGCCGTCGTCGAGGTCGGGCAGTCGGCGGCCAAGAAGGTCGTCCGCTTCGTGAGCAGCCTCGACCAGTACCTCACCCACCGCCTCGAGGTGCGCGACGCGTACGGGCCGGTCCTCGTCCTCACCCGCCCGGCGAAGCTGGTCAAGTCGCGGGTCGTCGTCGAGACGCCCGAGGGCGCGCCGGTGGGGGAGATCGTCCAGGCCAACGTGTTCGGCCGGATCCGCTTCGACCTGGTGGTGGGCGGTCAGCTCGCCGGCGCGATCCAGGCGGAGAACTGGCGGGCCTGGGACTTCTCCATCACCGACTCCCCGGGCAACGAGGTCGCCCGCATCACCAAGACGTGGGAGGGCCTGGCGCGCACGCTGTTCACCACCGCCGACCGCTACGTCGTGCGGGTGCACGCCCGGCTGCCCGAGCCGCTGGCGAGCCTGGTGCTGGCCTCGGCGCTGACCGTCGACACCGCGCTCAAGCAGGACTCCCGCGGATTCGGCTGACCCGCGCGTGTCGCGGCCGGGAGCGGGGTACCGTCGGTGGTGTCCGGACCGGGCGATCTGTGTCCCCGGGTGCCAATTGGATACCGCCTTCGCGGACCACCGCCCCGGCCTCGGCCGGGGGTCTGGAGCCGCGTCGTGCTTCTCGCCGCGAGGCGACCAGAGCCCGGTCCGGACCCTCCTCCTCAGCTCCCCAGCGCCCAGCCGCACGGGTCGGCCAGCGCCGCCGCCTCCGCGGGCCCCCAGGAGCCCGGCTCGTAGGGGCGCACCTCCGGCCGGTCCGCGAGCACCGGCGCGACCGCCCGCCACGCCCGCGCCAGCCCGCCGCTCGTGGTGAACAGCGACCGGTCGCCCACCAGGACGTCGTAGAGCAGCGTGGCGTAGGGCGGCAGCGGGTCGCCCTCGGGCACCGCGCCCAGGTCCAGCGAGGACTCCGCCACCGCCAGCTCCAGCTCCGGCCCCGGGCGCTTGGCCACCAGCCCGAGGTCCAGCGCGCCGGCGCCCGACAGCGACAGCGACACGGTGTTCCCGCCGCCGGGCACCGCGCCGACCGGGCCGTCGGGCCGGCGCAGCACCAGCGTCACCCGCTGCTCGTCCTCGGCCAGCCGCTTGCCGGTGCGCAGCAGGAACGGGACGCCGTGCCAGCGGTCGGTGTCGATCCACAGCCGCGCCGCGACGAAGGTGTCGGTGGCGCTGTCGTCGGCGACCTCGTCGAGGTCCCGGTAGCCGGTGAACTGCCCCAGGACGACGTCCTCGCGGCTCAGCGGCCGGAACGCCGCGAGCACCGCCTCGCGGGCCTCCTGCAGGTGGCCCGGCGCCAGCGACACCGGCGGCTCCATCGCCACCTCGGCGGCCACCTGGAACAGGTGGGTGACCAGCATGTCCAGGGTGGCGCCGGTGGCGTCGTAGAACTCGGCACGGTCGGCGACGTCGAGGGTCTCGGGGACGTCGACCTGCACCTGCGCCACGTGCTCCCGGCTCCACACCGAGGAGAACAGCCCGTTGGCGAAGCGCAGCACGTGCAGGTCCTGGGTGGCCTCCTTGCCGAGGAAGTGGTCGATGCGGAAGACCTGCTCCTCGTCGAGCACCGCGTGCACCAGCTCGTCGAGCTCGCCGAACCCGTCGGGGGAGGTGCCGTAGGGCTTCTCGTAGACGACGCGGGCGCCGTCGGCCAGGCCGTGGGCGTCCAGGGCCCGCGTGATGCCGCCGAACGCCTCGGGCGGGACGGCGAGGTAGTGCACGAGCTGGGCGTCGTCGCCGAGCTCCTCGCGGGCGCGGGCCACGGCGTCGGGCAGCTGCCCGGGGTCGTCCGGGGCGAAGCCGCCGCCGGCGAAGCGCAGCCGCTCGGGCAGCCCCTCGGCGGGCGCCCCGTCGCCGTGCTCGGCCAGGGCGTCCCGGACCAGGTCGCGGAACTCGTCGTCGGAGCGCTCGCCGCGGCCGCTGCCGACGATCCGCCAGTCCGGCGGGAGCAGCCCGCGGCGCTGCAGGACGTCGAAGGCCGGCAGCACCATGCGCGCGGCCAGGTCGCCGGTGGCGCCGAACAGGACGAAGACGGTCGGGCGGAGGTCGGCCATGCGCCCAGCCTCGCCGCCCGGCCCCTCAGGCGCGCGCCGGCTGCGTCTGAGGGGACCTCAGACGCCCGGGGTGGGGGAGGACTGCCCGGTCGCCCGATGCCCGCCCCACCGCCTCAGCACGACCGTGGTCGCCGTCCCCACCGGACAGGCACACGGACACGGACCTGAGGAGCCCATCGTGAACGTCTACCCCAACCCGGGACTCGAGGCCGAGCTCGCCTACCGCCGCGAGGTGCTGCGGGAGCTCGGCCGCGGCACCCGCACCCGCCGCGGGCCGTGGCGCTCCCGGCGGTCCCGCTGAAGGAGGAGCCCCTCCTCCCCACCCCTCGCGAGCTCGGGGCGGTGCCCTGGAGGGGGCCGCTGGCGGCCGTCCCGTCGGGGGTCCGTGCCACGATCGCCGACGTGGCGCGGTGGGACGAGCGCCCCCTGGTGGGGCGGACGGCGGAGCTGGCCACCCTCCTGTCCGCCGTCGACCGGGCGGTCGCCGGCCGCGGCGCGGCCGTGCTGGTGGCCGGGGACGCCGGCGTCGGCAAGTCCCGCCTGCTCGACGAGCTGACGGGACGCGCGGCCGCCCGCGGCCTGCGGGTGCTCACCGGGCACTGCGTCGACCTCGGCGAGGTCGGCCTGCCCTACCTGCCCTTCGTCGACCTGCTGCGCCCCGTCGCCGACGAGCTCGGCGACGGGGCCGCCGCGCTGTTCGCCGCCCGCTCGGCCGCCGCGCGCGAGCCCGAGGCGGCCGACCTGGGCAGCCCGGTCCGCGCGCTGCGCCCGCCGGTCGACGACGGCCGGCTGCAGCTGTTCGAGGCGGTCGCCACCGCGCTGTCCGGGCTGGCCGCCGACACCCCGTTGCTGGTGGTGCTCGAGGACCTGCACTGGGCCGACCGCTCCAGCCGCGACCTGGTCCGCTACCTGCTGGCCCGGCTGACCGGCGAGCCGGTCGCCGTCGTCGCCTCCTACCGCTCCGACGACCTGCACCGCCGCCACCCGCTGCGGCCGCTGCTCGCCGAGCTGGTCCGGCTGCCCGGCGTCGAGCGGCTGGACCTCGGCCCGCTGCCCGACGCCGACGTCGAGCAGCTGGTGCGCGGGCTGGCCGCGGGCGTGCCCGACCGCACCGTGGACGACGTCGTCGCCCGCGCGGAGGGCAACGCGTTCTACGCCGAGGAGCTGCTGGCCGCGGGGCTCGCGGGGGAGTCGCTGCCGCTGCTGCTCACCGACGTGCTGCTGGCCCGGGTGGAGCAGCTGACCCCGGCCGGGCAGCAGGTGCTGCGGGTGGCCGCGGTCGCCGGCCGGCGGGTGCGGCACGAGCTGGTGGCCGCGGTGGGCGGGCTGGCGCCGGCCGACCTGGAGGCGGCGCTGGGCGAGGCGGTGCACTCGCACCTGCTCGTCGTCGACCCGGACGGCGCCTACCGGTTCCGGCACGCCCTGGTGCGCGAGGCGGTGCTGGCCGACCTGCTGCCCGGCGAGCGCGTCCGGCTGCACGCCGCGGTCGCCGCGCACCTGGCCGGCGTCCCGGGGGCGGGCACCGCCGCGGAGCGGGCGCACCACCTGCGGGAGAGCAACGACCTGGCCGGCGCCCTGTCGGCCTCCCTGGACGCCGCCGACGAGGCGCGGCGGCTGGCGGCGCCGGCCGAGCAGCTGCAGCACCTGGAGGCGGTGCTGGCGCTGTGGCCGGCGGTGCCCGACGCGGCGGCGCGGGCCGGACGGTCGCAGGCGGAGCTGCTGCTGGACACCGCGGCCGCCGCCCGCCGCGGCGGGGAGCTGCACCGGGCGGTGGCGCTGCTGCGCTCGGCGCAGGACCTGCTCGGCCCGGACGGCGACCGGGAGCTGCGCGCGCGGGTGCACTCGACGCTGGCGCAGGCGCTGGGCCGCATCGAGGACCAGGCCGCCGCGCTGCGGGAGAGCACGGCGGCGATGGCGCTGGTGCCGGCCGACCCGCCCTCGCCGGTGCGCACCTGGGCCGCGGCCACGCACGCCCGCGTCTGCTACGACGTGGGCCGCCGCGCCGAGGGCGACGCCGCCGCCGAGGAGGCGCTGGCCGCGGCCGACGCGCTGGGGCTCGACGGCGCGTGGGCCGACGTCGCGGTGTCGCTGGCCCGCTCGCGCGGCGGGGAGGAGCTGCCGGCGCGGCTGGAGGAGGCGCTGGCCCGCGCCCGCCGGTCGGGGGACCCCGACGTCGAGATGCGGGTGCTGTTCAACCTGGCGATCGTCGCCTACGAGGCCGGCTGCTCGGGCGAGACGCTGCGGTGGAGCGACACCGCGCTGGCGCGGGCGGCGGAGCTCGGCGTCGAGTGGTCCTTCTACGCCGCGGAGCTGCGCCACCTCGGCGTCGTCTCGCGGTACGTCGTCGGCGACTGGGACGGCAGCCTGGCGCTGGCCGACCGGCTGGCCCGGGTGCCCGAGATGGCCGCGCACGTGCGGGCGGCCGGGCTGCTCGTGCAGGTCGGCCGCGGCGACCCGGCCGCCGCGGAGCGGATCGCGTGGGCGCGCGGCCTGGTCGGCCGGCTCGACGCGCACGTGCTGCTGCTCCTGGCCACCGCCGGCGCGGAGATCGACCTGGCCGCGTGGGCCGGTGACCCGGCCACCGCCCTGGCCACCGCGCGGTCGGCCACGGAGACGCTGACCGGGCTGTGGGGCGACGACCGCCTCGCCGTCGTCCGGCTCGCCGCGACCGCGCTGGCGCCGGTCGGCGACGCCGCGGCCACGGCCCGGCTGACCGGGGACGCCGCCGCGGAGCGGGAGTGGACGGCGGCGGGGGAGTCGCTGGTGGGGATCGCGCACTCCGCGGTGGAGGCGCACGCGCGGCTGATCGGCCCGCACGGGGTCGAGGCGGCGGCGTGGGTCGCCCGGGTGGAGGCCGAGGCCGCGCGGCTGGCCGGGCGCCCGGCGCCGGAGCTGTGGGCGGCCGCCGTCGAGGCGTTCGGCTACGGGCACGTGTACGAGCACGCCCGCTGCCGGTGGCGGCTGGCCGAGGCCCTGGTCGCCGCCGGCGACCGGGAGGCGGCGCTGGAGCCGCTCTCCGCCGCCGCGCGGACCGCGCGCGAGCTGGGCGCCGCGCCGCTGCTGGCCGCGGTCACCGCGCTGGCCCGCCGGGCGCGGCTGGAGCTGCCCGGCGCCGGGCGGGTGGTGGAGACCGCGGCGGTGTTCACCCCGCGCGAGACCGAGGTGCTGGCCCTGCTCGCCCGCGGCCGCACCAACCGGCAGATCGGCAGCGAGCTGTTCATCAGCGAGAAGACCGCCAGCGTGCACGTGAGCAACATCCTGGCCAAGCTCGGCGCCGGCAGCCGCACCGAGGCCGTCGCCCTCGCGGCATCGCGAGGTCTCCTGCCCGCGCCGTCGTGACGGGCGTCAGTCGTCGACGGCGTCCCTGAACGCCGGGCGGTACCGCTCCACCGCCCCGGTGACCGGGTCGTACGTGTTCCGCTCCTGCAGCACGATGTCGGTGCCGTAGACGTGGATCGACACGGCCTCGTCGAGTGCCTCGACGGTGTGGATCGTCCCGTCCGGGACGACGTGCACGGTCCCGGGCAGGTTGACCAGCACGCGGTCCTCCAGGAGTGCGGCGCCCCGTCCACCGCCCGGCCGGAACCACACCTCACGTTCCTGCCCGCGGTAGATGCCGATCACCGCCCACGAGCCGTGGTCGTGCACCGGTGCGCGGGCTCCGGGCGCGAAGACCGCCACGACCATGGACCAGCTCCGGTCCGGCGCTCGCGCCAGGGTGTACAGGGCCCACGGCTCGTCGCCGGGTCGGTGCAGGTGGAGGTCGTCCAGCCGTGCCGTCCGGTCGTCGAGGAAGCGGCCCAGTACCGCGGCCGCCTGATCCGGGCCGAAGCCGGGGCGTCCGGCTGCCGCCGTCATGTCCCGCACGAGCGCGCTCGTCCCGCGTTCGGCCACCGGGCTCCTCCGCTCCTCCATGGCGTCCCCCTCCACGTCGTCCCCGGCGTGGAGCGACGCTAGGCAGGGCGCCGGCGAGCGGGCATCCGTACGGGTACGGGTCTTCGGCGTCCGGTCACAGGCCGAGATCCCGGGCCCTGCGGGCGAGCTCGACGCGGGAGGTGACGCCGAGCTTCCGGTACGCGCTGGCGATGTGCGTCTCCACCGTGCGCTCGCTGATGAACAGCCGGACCCCGATGACCGGGGCGCTGAGGCCCTCGACGGCCAGGCCCAGGACCTGCCGCTCGCGGGCCGTGAGCGCGTCCGGTCCCCAGGCCGGCCGTCGCCGGCGGGTGCGGCTGCCGGTGAGGAAGCCGGCCACCTCGTCCAGGACGGCGTCCTGGTCACCGATCCACGGCCAGTGGTCGACCCCTGGCAACTCCACGAGACGGGCGGCCGGCAGCCGTGCCGCGACGTAGCGGGAGTGGTCGACCGAGAGCCAGGGATCGTCGCGCCGGTGCAGGAGCAGGGTGGGGGCCCGGACCGCCGCCAGGGACGTCCGCAGGTCCACCGTCGCGCAGAGGCGGAACAGTTCCCGCGCCTGTGCCGGGCTGGCCGCGGCCCGTGCGTTGCGGAGGAACCAGTCCCGGTAGCGGTCGTCCCCGGCCAGGGACGGGTTCATGACGCCCGCGCTGCGCCCGCTCGTCCAGTCCGCGTCGATCCCGGCGACCACCTCGTCGAAGAACGCCTCGGTCCAGCCGGCCGGGTAGCCGGGAGCCGCCAGCAGCCGCGCGTGTGCGCCCCAGAGCACCAGCGAGTGGACCTCCTCCGGCCGGTCCCGGGCCATGGCCGTGCAGATGGCGGAACCGACGGCGACCCCGAACAGGCAGGCCCCGGAGGAGCCGGCCGCGTGGAGGACCGCGCGGACGTCGTCCACCGCGTCGGACAGCGTCAGCGGGCGGGGAGCGGGGTCGGAGAGCCCGGTGCCGCGGCGGTCGAACCAGATGAGGCGGTTGAACGACGCCAGTCCGCGCAGGAACCGGGCGAGGTGGGGTTCCTCCCAGGCCAGGTCGAGGTGCGAGACGAAGCCCGGCACCAGGACCAGGTCCGGGCCCTCGCCCAGGAGCTGGTAGGCGATGCTGAGGTCCCCGCAGGGGGCGTACCTCACGGGAGGCGCCACGCCGGGAGACTAGGCCCGTGGCGTCCGCCCCGGGACCGGTCCCCCGCGGCGCGGTCCCGGGGCGGGAGGCCTCAGAGCATCGTGCGGAGGCGCTCCCGGCGGGCGCGCAGGACCTCGACCGGCGCGGAGGCCGACGGCGGGCCGGGCACGTGCTGGCGCAGCTGTGTGTGCACCACCGCGTGCGGCGTCGACGTCTTCGCCGACACCCGGCTGACCAGGCGGTTGATCTCCCGCCGCAGCTCGGCGACGTCGCGCCAGCCGCGACCGGCGTCGTCCTCGTCGGGGTGGTCCTCGACGATCGGCAGCTCGCCGGTGTCCTCCTCGTGCACCCGCTGGGCGATCCGCAGCCGCAGCTCGTCGTCGCGCTTGGCCAGCAGCGACGCCGTCTGCTCGGCGGTGAGCAGCCCGGGGATGCCGAGGAACTCCTCGTCCTCCGGCGCGACGGCGACCGCGCCGGAGCCCTCGCCGGTGTGCGCCGTCCCGCCGTGCAGCACGTGCGCGAACCGGGCCTCGGCCTCCAGCGCCTCCCACTGCTTGAGGCCGACCGCCTCGCGCTCCTTGGGCGGCAGCGGGTCGAGGTCGAGCGCCTCGGGGTCCTTGGCCTTCGGCGGCGGCATGACGTGGTTGCGTTCCTTCTCCATGGACGCGGCCAGGCCGAGCAGCGGCCGCACCGCGGGGAGGAACACCGTCGCCGTCTCGTGCGCCGCCCGGGAGCGGACGACGCGGCCGACGGCCTGGGCGAAGAACAGCGGCGTCCGGTAGGAGGTCATCCACGCCAGGACGGCGGCGCGCGGGACGTCGACGCCCTCGGAGATCATCCGCACGCAGACGGCGATCCGCGCCGATCCGGCCGAGAAGCGCTCGATCTTCTTCGACGCCTTGGGGTCGTCGGACAGGATCAGCTCGGGCGCCTTGCCGGTGATCCGCTTGACGATGCGGGCGTAGGCGCGGGCGTCGTCCTGGTCGCTGGCGAGGATCAGCCCCGCGGCGTCGGGCATGCCGCCGTGCTCGCGCAGCTGGGTGATCCGGTCGTCCATCGCGGCGACGACGTGCGGCACCCACTGGCCCTTGGGGTCCAGCGCGGTGCGCCAGGCGGCCATCTCCACCGAGCGGGTGCCGGCCTCCGACAGCGACGCGGCCACGACCTCACCGGCGGAGTTCCGCCAGCGCGAGGTGCCGGTGTAGGCGGCGAAGACGACCGGGCGGACGACGTTGTCGGCCAGCGCCTCCTTGTAGCCGTAGGTGTAGTCGGCGCGGCTGACCAGCCCGGCGCCGACCTCCCCGGCGTCGCCCTCGAAGCCGTCCTCCTCGTAGCGCACGAAGGGGATCCGTTCGTCGGGCTTGGTGCGGAACGGCGTCCCGGTCAGGCACAGCCGGCGGGCGGCGAAGCCGTAGGCCTCCTCGATCGCCTCGCCCCACGACAGGCCGTCGCCGGCGTGGTGCACCTCGTCGAGGATGACCAGCGTCTTGACGGCGGTGGCGCGCGCGGCGTGCAGCATCGGCTTGCCCGCGACCTGCGCGTACGTCGTCACGTAGCCCTGGGTGCCGGCGCGCACAGGGCCGACCGCGTTGGTCAGGCCCGGGTCGAGGACGATGCCCATCCGGTCGGCGGCGTCGGCCCACTGCATCCGCAGGTGGTCGGTCGGGCAGACCACGATCACGCGGGCCACCTCGCGCCGCTGCAGCAGCCGCGAGGCCAGCGTCAGCGCGAAGGTGGTCTTCCCGGCGCCCGGGGTCGCGGTGACCAGGAAGTCCTTGGGGGAGGTCTCCTCGTAGCGCTCGAGCGCCGCCTGCTGCCAGGCCCGGAGCGGTCGGCTGGTCGTCTGCGGGGCGACCGCCCCCGCCCGTGCTGCACTCGCCATCTCGCGGCCCATCCTGCCTGCGCGCGGGGGGACACGCCCAACCGGCCACCTCCCGCGCGCCCGCCCGCGGGCGTCGTATACGCGGCACGAAGCACTCACCTGACCTGCGGTTCCGCACTCGCCCACCGGTCCCGCGTGGCAGGCCTCACATCGGGAACGGACCGGTCCGGCGCGTCCCGCCGGCCCCATCCGCCCCGCCGTGCCGAGCCACGCGCTCAGTGCGTGAGCTCGAACCCGATCACGCGACCGACGATGCCGAGCAGGAGGCCGAGCGCGGTTCGCCCACACCGACTCGAGGGCACCGGACGGGACGACGACGAGCCGGGAGACGACGACTCCCGAGGACGCCGTCCTGTCGCTGTCCGGGTGCGGCGCCGCTCGTCGGGGGATCCGCTGCGGTCCCGCCTCCACCGTGGCACCCCGGCCGTCCCGGGTGGTGAGGACGGCCACCGCCTCAGGAGGTCAGGCCCTCCAGCACCGCGAGCGCACGGTCGGCGTCGCCGACGGGGACGAACAGGTGGTCGTGGTGGTACCCGGCCACCACGTTGCAGCTGATCCCGGCGGCGGCGAGCGCGGTGCTCACCGCCGCGGTCAGCCCCACGGCGGCGAGGTCCGAGTGGACGTGCAGCGTCACGCGGGCGGCGGGGAAGTCGGACGCCGGCCCGGCCCGGTCGGCCTCCTCGCGGAGGACGACCACCGTCAGGCCCTCGTCTTCCCGCACGGTGGCGAACGGCGTCAGCCCGGCCGGCACCTCCGGGCCCGGGACGGTCGCGACACGTACGTCCCCGGCGCGCGCCGTGGCGCCATGCCGGTCAGGAGCCGATCCAGGTCCCGTTCGCCGGCCACGCGGGCATCCTGAAGGCATGACCGAGCCCGAGTACGCGGGACTCCGCGAACGCGCGGCGAAGGGCGACCGCGACGCCGTCGACGAACTGATCCAGCTCGCCGGGGAGCGCGGCGACCTCGCCGAGCTGCGCCGGCTGGCCGATCTCGGCTCGCGCGACGCCGCGGACGAGCTCGTCGAGCGGGCGAGCGAGCTCGGCGACCTCGCCGAGCTGCGCCGGCTCGCCGAGGAGGGCAACGCCGATGCCGCTGACGTCCTGCACGAGCTCACCGAGGAGTGAGACGACCGCGGCCCCCGGGTCACGGGGACCAGGGGGCCGCGGCGAGGGCTGAGGAGGGCTTCAGTCGGCGGGCTCGTCGACCCAGTCGGGGCCGTTGACCTCGCCCGGGCCGGCCAGGTCGGCGGCGTCGACGATCGTGTACGCGTAGCCCTGCTCGGCGAGGAAGCGCTGCCGGTGGGCGGCGTACTCGGCGTCGAGGGTGTCGCGGCTGACCACCGTGTAGAAGTGCGCCTGCCGGCCGTCGGCCTTCGGCCGCAGCACCCGGCCCAGCCGCTGCGCCTCCTCCTGCCGCGACCCGAAGGTCCCCGACACCTGGACGGCGACCGCGGCCTCGGGCAGGTCGATGGAGAAGTTGGCGACCTTCGAGACGACGAGCGTCTTGACCTCCCCGGCGCGGAACGCGTCGAAGAGCTTCTCCCGCTCGCGGTTGGTGGTCGACCCCTGGATCACCGGGGCGTCCAGGGTCCGCCCGAGCTCCTCGAGCTGGTCGAGGTAGGCGCCGATGACCAGCTTCTGCTCGTCGGGGTGCCGGTCGAGCACCCGCCGGATCACCGGCAGCTTCGACGACGCCGTCGCCGCGATCCGGTACCGCTCCTCGGGCTCGGCGACGGCGTAGGTCATCCGCTCCTCGTCGTCGAGCCCGACCCGCACCTCGATGCACTCGGCCGGGGCGATGTAGCCCTGGGACTCGATGTCCTTCCACGGCGCGTCGTAGCGCTTGGGCCCGATCAGCGAGAAGACGTCGTCCTCCCGACCGTCCTCGCGCACGAGCGTGGCGGTCAGCCCGAGCCGGCGGCGGGACTGCAGGTCGGCGGTGAGCCGGAAGATCGGCGCCGGCAGCAGGTGCACCTCGTCGTAGACGATGAGGCCCCAGTCCTGCGCGTCGAACAGGTCCAGGTGCCGGTACTCGCCCTTCCGGCGGGTGGTCATCACCTGGTAGGTCGCGATGGTGACCGGGCGGATCTCCTTGCGCTCGCCCGAGTACTCGCCGATCTCGTCCTCGGTGAGCGTGGTGCGCGCCAGCAGCTCGCGCTTCCACTGCCGCCCGGAGACGGTGTTGGTCACCAGGATCAGCGTGGTCGCCCGGGCCTGGGCCATCGCCGCGGCGCCGACCAGCGTCTTGCCCGCGCCGCAGGGGAGGACGACGACGCCCGAGCCGCCGGCCCAGAACCCGTCGACGGCCTCCTGCTGGTAGTCGCGCAGGTGCCAGCCGTCCTGGGCCAGCTCGATCGGGTGCGCCTGCCCGTCGACGTAGCCGGCGAGGTCCTCGGCCGGCCAGCCCACCTTGAGCAGCGCCTGCTTGAGCCGGCCGCGCTCGGAGGGGTGCACCACGATCGTGTCGGGGTCGATCCGCGCGCCGAGCATCGGCGCCACCCGCTTGGAGCGGATGACCTCCTCGAGCACCGCGCGGTCGGTCGTGGTGAGCACCAGCCCGTGCACCGGGTTGTTGACCAGCGTCAGCCGGCCGAAGCGGTCCATCGTGTCGGCGACGTCGACCAGCAGCGCGTGCGGCACCGGGTAGCGCGAGTAGCGGACCAGCGCGTCGACGACCTGCTCGGCGTCGTGCCCGGCGGCGCGGGCGTTCCACAGCGCCAGCGGGGTGACGCGGTAGGTGTGCACGTGCTCGGGGGAGCGCTCGAGCTCGGCGAACGGCGCGATGGCCGCGCGGCACTCGCGGGCGGCCGGGTGGTCGACCTCGAGCAGCAGGGTCTTGTCCGACTGGACGATGAGGGGTCCGTCGTTCACGGGGATGGGGGCCTCTCCTCGGCGGGTGGGCGTCTGTCAGGTCAACTGTTGCCGGCGGCCGGTGCTTCCTCGTCGACCAGCGCGACCGAGGTGATCCGGTGCACCGCGAAGGTGCGGTTCTCCTGCCGGCGCTCGTCCCACCCCTGGAGGAAACCACCGGCCAGTGACACCGGCTGCACCACGCGCTGGCTGCCGCTGCCCTGGGCGTCGACGTAGCCCAGCCACACCGGGGCGCCGTCGCGGATGGCGCGGGACAGCAGCTCCAGCGTGCCCGCGGTGGTGACCCCGGGGACCTGCCGGATCGGCGCGGTGGGCCGGGCGGCGAGCGCGGCGTCGCCGGCCCGGATCTCGCGGACGGTCGCCTCCGCCTCGGCCGGCGTCAGCGGGCGCCCGGCGGCCGACGGCGGCGGCCCGGGACGGCGGCCGGCGGCGCGCGGCCGGGCCGGCGGGCGGGTCAGGACCGCACCGCCCGGCGACTCCCCGGCCGGCGCGTACCCGGCGGCCCGCAGCACGGTGAGCACCTCGTCGGCGCCCAGCCCGCTGACCAGCACGCCCGGGGCCAGCCGGCGCAGCTCGGCACCCGCCGTCCGCCGGTCGCCGAGCACCTGGGACAGCAGCCCGTGGTCGTCGGAGCGGACGTAGCACTCGATCGCGCCGACCCGCAGCCGGCCGTGCTGCCGCGCGACGTCGTCGACCAGGTACCGCAGCGCCTGCGGCACCGGCGTCCGCGAGGCGCGGGCGAGGAACTCGTGCAGGTCGGTGGCCGACCACCCGGCGTCCAGCGCCCGCCGCACCGAGGACTCCGACACCCGGAACACCGTCGCCCCGCCGGAGGACTCGACGTCGGCGACGACGGCGAGGGTGTCGGCGAGGTCGGACACCAGCGGGCCGGGCGCGACGAGGGTGAGGTCGGGCTGGGCGAGGACGTGGTCGACCGGCTCGGGCAGCAGCCCCTGCACCCCGTCGGCGGCGCCCTCCTCGCCGCGGGTCAGCAGGCCGCGCCCGCCGGAGGACAGCACCCCGCCCACCAGGACGCCGAGCCGCGCGGCCTCGGCGAGCATGTCCGGCACCGGCGCGAGCCTGTCGGCGCGGCGCGGGGTCCGCCAGCGCAGCAGCGCGACCAGGTCGTCGGGCGCCAGCCCGTGGCCGGGCGGCGCGTCGAGCAGCGCGGCCAGCGCCGAGCGGCGGATCGTCGGGGCGGTGTGCCGGACCAGGTCCGGGGACAGCGCGTTGACCGCCTTGCCCGCCATGTCCCGCGACCCGACCAGCGAGGGCAGCCGGGTGCTGTCCAGCCAGCCGGCGACCAGGGTCGCCCACCGGTCGGGCAGCGGCTGCTCGCGCCACAGGTCGTAGCCGCGGGTGGGCAGCCACTCGTCGCGGTGCGGACCGCCGACGTCGAGCAGCGCCGCGGCGAAGGCCAGCTCCAGCAGCCACCCGGCGTCGGCCTCGGACACCGACAGCGCCCTGGCCAGCCGCTTGCGGTCGCGGACGGCGACCCCGCCGCTGCGCAGCAGCCCGGCCGGCTCCTCCTCGAGCACCGCCAGCAGCTCGCCGACCCGCCCGACCGCCTCCAGCGCCGCGCCGGCGGCCTGCCGGTCGACCGCGGCCGGGTCCCGCTCGACGGCGGCGGGCTCCGGGCGCGGCCGCGGCGGGCCGTAGGGGAGCTCCCCGCGCAGCAGCAGCCCGATCTCGCGCGGCAGCTCGACGTTGAGCGCGTCGATGCGGGCCAGCAGCCCGGCCTGCAGCAGCCGCCGGGCGGGGGAGGCGGCGCCGCCGCCGGCCTCGGGCAGGTGCCCGACCGGGCGGTCGCCGGCCAGCCGCTCGAGCACCTCGCGCTCGGCGGGGGCCAGCCCGCCGACGGTGGCGGCGAGGTCGGCGGGCAGGGTCACCCGCAGCTCGACGGCCCGGCGGCCCAGGCCCGCGGGGTGGCGGACGGCGCGGCGCACCTGGTCGGGGGCGTGCAGGACCTCGTCGCCCCAGAGCAGCGCCCGGGTGGTCAGCCGCTCGATCGCCGCGTCGACGACGTCCTCGGGCAGCCCGGGCAGCGCCGCGACGACGTCGGCGGCGTCCATGCCGTCGGTGGGGGCGAGCAGCACCACGTCGAGCACCTGCAGGGTGGCGGCGTCGAGGTCGTCGAGGGCGCGGTCCACCGACACGGGCACCGCCAGCCGGCCGGCCAGCGCGACGACGTCGGAGGGCGCGGGCCGGGCCACGTCGGGCCGCGCGGCCAGCAGCGCCCCGAGCTGGGCGTCGCTGCGGGTGCGCAGCCACGCGGCCAGCGTGGCGGGGCGGTCGGCAGGCATCCGGACCACGTTACGTCCGCGCCCGCCCGTGCCGCCTGGACGGCCGGTCCTGCCAGCATGGACGCCGTGCAGCCGGCCGCCGACGACCCGCACACCCGGACCGCCCTCGAGGGCTACCGGGCCGGCGCGCTGCGCTGGCTGGCGGGCGGGCTGATCGCCGTCGTCCTGGCCGTGCTGCTCGGCGCGGTCGCCGTCGCCCTCGCGGAGGACCGCGGCCGGCCGGTGCCGCTGGCCGGGACGGTCGTCGTCGGGCTGGTCGTCGGCGGGCTGGTCGCCGCCGGTGCGGGCCTGGGCGCGCTGGCCCGCGCCCTGCGCTGGCGGCGGGCGCTGGCCGCCGTCCCCTGGCAGCGCGGGCTGCTGCGCATCGCCGGGCCGGCGATCGTCGCCTTCGAGCCCGAGGGCTACGACGAGTGGGACCCCACCCACGAGCCGGTGCGGCTGACGCTGGTGAGCACCTCGGTCTGGCGCACCCGCCAGGTGCAGGGGCTCGACGGCGGCGAGGTGCGGCTCGCACCGGTCGGCCCGGGGGAGTGGGTGCTCACCGCCGAGGGGCTGCCCAGCCTCTACGGCGCCCGGTCGGCCCGGGCCGCCCGCCGCGCTCCCCGCGAACGGGGGTGACGTGGGCGGGGCTGCTGCGGGTAGGACCAGGGGCACGCGAGAATGACGCCGCACGTGCGCCCCCCGGGGGAGCGCACCGGACACGGAGGCGAGATGGCCAAGCGCAACGAGAAGCACGCCCACCTGGTGGAGCCGACCTGGGGCCGGTCGGAGAACGCTGGCCCGCCGGTCACCGAGTTCCTCGGTGAGATGGCCGGCCCGCTGTCGCCGTTCGGCGAGGACCACAGCTTCCCGCTCCCGCCGGACCGCATCCGCTACGCGCACCCCACCGACAAGCCCAACCGGGCCGGGGTGCAGCTGCCCGAGAACCGGCGGCCGTGACCACCCCCGCGCTGCCGTCCTACGCCAGCGGCACCTCGACCGTCCCCCTGCTGGGGGACACGATCGGTGCGGACCTCGACCGGACGGCGGCGCGGGTGGGCGACCACGAGGCGCTCGTCGAGTGCGCCACCGGCCGCCGCTGGACGTACCCGCAGCTGGTCGCCGACGTCGACGCCTGCGCCCTCGGCCTCGACGCCCTCGGCGTGCAGAAGGGCGACCGGGTCGGCATCTGGGCGCCCAACTGCGCCGAGTGGGTGTTCGTCCAGTACGGCACCGCCAAGCTCGGCGCCATCCTGGTCAACATCAACCCGGCGTACCGCACGCACGAGCTGGCCTACGTGCTGAAGCAGGCGGGCATCTCGGTGCTGGTCGCCGCGCCGGAGTTCAAGACCAGCGACTACCGGGCGATGGTGGCCGAGGTCCGCGACGACTGCCCCGACCTGCGCGAGGTCGTCTTCCTCGGCGACCCGGAGTGGGAGCGGCTGCTGGACACCGGCCGGGCCGCCGACCGCGGGCTGCTGGCCGAGCGCGCCGCCGAGCTCTCGCCCGACGACCCGATCAACATCCAGTACACGTCGGGGACCACCGGCTTCCCCAAGGGTGCCACGCTGTCCCACCACAACCTGCTCAACAACGGGTTCTTCGTGGGCGAGGGCTGCGGCTACACCGAGGCGGACCGCATCTGCATCCCGGTGCCGTACTACCACTGCTTCGGCATGGGCATGGGCAACCTCGGGGCCACCAGCCACGGCGCCACGATGGTCATCCCCGCGCCCGCCTTCGACCCGGCGGCCACGCTGCGGGCGGTGCAGGACGAGCGGTGCACGTCGCTGTACGGCGTCCCGACCATGTTCATCGCCGAGCTGGCGCTGCCGGACTTCGGCACCTACGACCTCTCCAGCCTGCGCACCGGGATCATGGCCGGCTCGCCGTGCCCGGTGGAGGTGATGAAGCGGGTGGTCGCCGAGATGGGCATGACCGAGGTGACCATCTGCTACGGCATGACCGAGACCTCCCCGGTCTCCACCCAGACCGGCGCCGACGACGACCTCGACCGCCGCACCTCGACCGTGGGCCGGGTGCACCCGCACCTGGAGGTCAAGGTCGTCGACCCCGAGACCGGCATCACCGTGCCGCGCGGGACGCCGGGGGAGTTCTGCACCCGCGGCTACTCGGTGATGCTCGGCTACTGGGACGAGCCGGAGAAGACCGCCGAGGTGATCGACGCCGCCCGCTGGATGCACACCGGCGACCTCGCCGTCATGGACGAGGCCGGCTACCTCAACATCGTCGGCCGGATCAAGGACATGGTCATCCGCGGCGGGGAGAACGTGTACCCGCGCGAGGTCGAGGAGTTCCTCTACACCCACCCGGACGTCGTCGACGCGCAGGTGATCGGCGTGCCCGACGAGCGGTACGGCGAGGAGCTCATGGCCTGGGTGCGGCTGCGCGAGGGCGCCGAGCCGCTCACGCCGGAGGCGCTGCGGGAGTTCTGCGCCGGCAAGCTGGCGCACTACAAGGTGCCCCGCTACGTCAAGGTCGTCGAGGGCTTCCCGATGACGGTGACCGGCAAGGTCCGCAAGGTCGAGATGCGCGAGGTGTCGGTGAAGGAACTGGGCCTGGAGGCGGCGGCCGCGGTCCGCAACGCCTAGGGGGCGAGCTTCACGAGCAGCCTGGACACCAGGGTGCCGACGACGACCCAGACCAGCGCGGCGATCGTGGCGTTGATCGTCTCGCCGATGCGCGGGTCCGACGGGCGGAACAGGTCGACGGTGAACCAGCCCAGGTTCTCCCGGACGTCCGCGGCGGCCGACACCAGGGTGTTCGCGGGGTTCGCCTCGAAGAAGGTGAACACCGCGTGGACCACGATCACCGCCGCCACCAGCGAGGCGACCAGGCGCACCGCCGAGGCGACCAGGGTGAACGCGCGGGTGCCGACGTCGGACGCAGCCATGGGCTGATCGTGACACCCGTCGCTGTCACGACGCCAACCGCCTCACCCGACCGCGCACGGCACCACCAGCGCCCGGTGGTCCGACAGCGGCAGCCGCACCACCTCGGCCGGGCCGGTGGCGGTCACCGGCCCACGGGCCAGCACGTGGTCCAGCTGCCGGACCGGGACGTCGGCGGGGAAGGTCAGCCCGGCGGCCAGCGGCCGCAGCCCGCTGACCCGGGCGGCCTTGCGCGGCTCCATGTTGAGGTCGCCGAGGACCAGCAGCGGCTCGCGCGTCCCGCGCAGGGACCGCACCAGCCGGCGCAGCTGGACGGTGTTCCAGTACGGCACGAACGACAGGTGCGTGCAGGTGACGGTGAACTGCCCGGTCGGCCCGTCGACGACGCCGGCGACGGCGACCCGCGGCTCCTCGCTGACCAGCTGCGGCGCCCGCGCGCCGCGGAACCACACCGGCACCCGGCCGGGCAGCGTCGGCAGCCGCACCACCCGCCAGGACACCACCGGGTACCGCGACAGCAGCGCGACGCCGTAGCTGGCCGCGCCGGGCTGCTCGTCGCCGGTGGCGGCCATCCACGTGCCGCCGGGCGTCCCCGACAGCGCGGCCACGAACTGGTGGTCGACCGCGCCCATCGCCTCGGCGGCCACCGCGGTGAGGTCGGCGTTCATCGAGCGGGGCTGGTCGCGGTCGACCTCCTGCAGCGCCAGGACGTCGGCGTCCAGCGTCTTCACCGCCGTGGCGAGCCGGTCGACGTCGACCCGGTCGTCCTCGGGTGAGCGCCCGTGCAGGATGTTGAAGGTCGCGATGCGCACGGGGTCTCCCGTGCCCCCGCGGGCGGGGCTCAACCGTGCGTGACCGGCCGGACGCCGGGTAGACGCACCCCGTGCTGCCCTCCGACCGCGACGAGATCCGTGACCTCCTCAAGCGCACCGCCGTGGCCCTCAAGGAGGGCGGCGTGCCCTTCGCCCTGTGCGGCGGCTACGCCGCGTTCGTGCGTGGCGCCCCCGAGCCGGACCACGACGCGGACTTCCTCGTGCCCGCGGCCGAGGCCGAGCGGGCGGTCAAGGTGCTCGCCGACGCCGGCCTGCAGGTGGAGGACCCGGCCGAGGACTGGCTGACCAAGGTCGTGCAGGGCAACTCGTTCGTCGACGTGCTCTGGCGGACCTGCGGCAAGCCGGTGGAGACCGACCTCATCGACCGCGCCGAGGACGTCTCGGTCCTCTCGGTACACATGCCGGTCCTCGCGGCCACCGACATCCTGGTCACCAAGATCATGACGCTGGACGAGCACTACTGCGACTTCTCCCGGCTGCTGCCGGTGGCCCGGGCGCTGCGCGAGCAGGTCGACTGGCCCGCCGTCCGGCGGGAGGTCGCCGACAACGACTTCGCCGTCGTGTTCCTCGACCTGCTCGGCCGGCTCGGCGTCGTCGAGCCCGAGGTGGTCAGCGGCTGAGCGGGGTCGCGGCGGCCGCCACCGCCGTCGCGACGGCGGCGGCGGTGGCCAGCGCGACCGCGGCCGGCGCCGACGCGGGGGTCCGGGCCCGCCGCCGCGCGAGGACGCCCAGGACGCCCAGCCCGGTCGCCGCCACCGCGGCCGCGAGGACCAGGGGCAGCACCCGCGCGTCGAGCACGGCGTGGGAGCCGAGCACCGCGGCGACGCCGAGGAGGCCGAGCCCGGTGCGCTGCCAGGCGAGGACGGTGCGCTGCGGCTGGGTCTCCTGCGCGGTCATCAGGCGACCTCGACGACCAGCAGCACCGCCACCAGCAGCACCACCGCCGAGACCAGCGCGACCAGTGCCGGGACCTCGGGGCCGGCGCGCAGCGGGGCGTCGGTGGCGATCGCCCGCTCGTTGCGCCGCCACCGCCGGTAGCCGGCCGGCGCGGTGCCGAGGCCGGTCGCCACGAGGGCCAGGCCGACCGCGCCGCCGCCCCAGGAGGCCCCGAGCCGGGGTACGTACGCCGCCACCGCCACCGCCACCGCCACCGCCACCCCGCCGGCGACCAGCGCCAGCCCGGTGCGCAGCCAGGCCAGCAGGATGCGCTCGTTGGCGAGGGTGAACCGGTGGTCCGGGTGCGGGGGCCGGGGTCCCCGGCGGACTCGGACGCGGGCGGCGCCCGGCCAATCCAGGTGCGCGGGACGGCTAACCTGGCAGCGAGCGGTGCGCCCGCGCCGCCGTCCGCCGGCCCCGTGCCGGGACACCCGCGAGCAGAAGCGACCCGAGGGATCAACGTGCCCACCGGCAGAGTCAAGTGGTTCAACCCCGAGAAGGGCTTCGGCTTCCTCTCGCGCGAGGACGGGCCCGACGTCTTCGTGCACAAGGACGCCCTGCCCACGGGCACCGCCGAGCTCAAGCCGGGGCAGCGCGTGGAGTTCGGCATCGTCGCCGGCCGCCGGGGCGACCAGGCGCTGCAGGTGCGGGTCCTCGACCCGCTGCCCTCGGTGGCGGCCAAGGTGGCCGAGTCCCGGCGGAAGAAGCCCGACGAGCTGGTCCCGATCATCGAGGACCTCATCAAGCTGCTCGACGACGTCTCGAACTCCCTGCGCCGCGGCCGGCACCCCGACCGCGCCGAGTCGCGCAAGGTCGCGGCGGTGCTGCGGGCGGTCGCCGGGGACCTCGAGGCCTGAGGGTCAGCCGGCCGGCGTCGGGGTGGGTGTGGTGCCCACCTCGCCGCCGGCGCGCAGGAAGCCGACCGGCCAGGAGCCGGTGAGCAGGCAGTCGTCGTGCTCGTCCTCGACGACGACGAGGTAGTAGGCCGGCGGGACGACGTCGGAGCTGTTGATCCCGTCGAACGTCGTCGTGCCCGCGTCGACGTCGACCTCGCCGAGCCGCTCCTCGAGGCGCTCGTCGAACACCTGCACGCTCCAGCCGTTCGCGGCGACGTCCTCGGGCACGGTCAGCTCGATCGGGGTGTCGGGGGAGACCTCGACCACCGGCGGCGTGACGTCGTAGCGCTGCCCCTGGCCGGACCCGCAGTACTGCGTGGGCTGCGCGGTGACCTCCTGCGGCCCGGCGGCCACCGTCACCTCCGGGGGGGTGTCCGAGGAGCCGGACGAGCCGCCGCACCCGGTCAGCACGGCGGGGAGCGCGCCGGCCAGCAGGACTGCGGCGGCGCGGGTGGGGGTCTTCACGGGCGGGGTGCCTCCGGCACGGTCGGGGCGTCGGGGGCGACGGGGGCGGCGCCCGGGACGGTGGGGGCGTTCGGGTCGACCGGCGCCCACCGGCGGCGGCGCGGCGTCCACAGCACCAGCCCGACGGCGAGCACGAGCAGCGCGGCGGCGACGGTGAAGCCGAGCCAGCCGATCGGCGGCAGCGCGATCCCGAGCGCGCCGCCGAGGACCCAGGCCAGCTGCAGGACGGTCTCGGAGCGGGCGAACGCCGAGGCGCGCAGGCTCTCGGGCACCTCGCGCTGGATGATCGCGTCGAGGGCGACCTTGCCCAGGGCGTTGGCGACCGCCGCGACCCCGGCGACGGCGGCCGCGGTGGCCGGGCCGAAGAACACCGCGGCGAGCACGGTGACGGCGGCGGCGGCGCCGGCCGACCACACGACCACCCGGTCGGGGTCGGCGTGGTACAGCCGGGACCCGATGCCGGTGCCGAGCACGCTGCCCGCCCCCGCGGCGCCGGCGATGGCGCCCAGCGCGAGGCTCGCCTCCCACCCGCCGGAGACGGTGGCCTGGACGAGGAACGCGGAGAAGATCGTCAGGAAGCCGCCGAGGCCGCGCAGCGCCGCGTTGGCCCGCAGCGCCAGCACCACGTGCGGGTTGACCGGGCGGCGCCGGCGGCCGGCGACCGGCACGGGGCCGGTGCTGAGCACGTCGGCCGGCTGCTCGCCGGTGGGCACGTCGACGTGGCGGGGCAGCCGGACGGCGAGCACCCCGGTGACGGCGAAGACCGCGGCGGTCGCCCACAGCAGCGGCTCGAAGCCGGAGGCCCAGGCCAGGCCGGCGCCGATGCCGCCGAAGACCCCGGCGGTGACCAGCCCGAACACCGACAGCCGGGCGTTGGCCGAGGTGAGCGACATGGCGCCGGGCAGCACCCGCGGGACGACGGCGGCGCGCAGCACGTTGTGCGCCTTGGACAGCACCAGGACGCCGAGCGCCGCGGGGTAGAGCAGCCAGTCGGTCTGGTGCGCGGCCATGACCAGCGCCAGCGCCGCCCGCCCCAGCGAGGCCGCCCCGAGCGCCCAGCGGCGGCCGCGCTGCAGCCGGTCCAGCAGCGGGCCGATGACCGGGGCGACCACGGCGAACGGCGCCATCGTGACCAGCAGGTAGAGCGCGACGTTGCCGCGCTGCGCGTCGGCGGCCGCGGCGAAGAAGAGGGTGCCGGCCAGCGAGACGGCGACCATCGCGTCCCCGGCCATGTGCAGGGCGTTGACCCACAGCAGCTGGGTCAGGCCGCTCTCGGCGGCCCCGTCGGCGCGGCTGGCGGCGCGCACCCGGGCGACGGCCGCGCCGGTGAGCTCGCGGGTGCGGGCGACGGCGACCCGGGTGACGGTCACCCGCGGCTGCGCCTGCGGCGGCTGCTCCTGCGGGGGCGGTGCCGGGGGGAGCGCCTGCGGCGGAGGGCCGTACCCGGGCGGCGCGGGGTTCGTGGGCGGGCCGTACGCGGGCGGGCCGTACGCGGGCGGCACGTGCCCGGGCGAGGGCACCGCGGCCTGCGGCCGGGTCCCCGGGCGGGGCAGGTCCAGCTGCGTGGTGTCCAGGCGGTCGGGCGGGACCGGGTCCGGCCGCGACCGGCGCAGCGGGCCCCGGCGGGACCCGGGCGGACGCGACGACGGCACGCCCCCATGGTGCCGCACCCGCCGGGCAGTCCGGGCGGGCGTGATCACGCGGGTCCCCGCGTGCGCGTCGTCGGCACCCCCGTCTGGGAACATGGGGGCCGTGACCCCCGATCCCGCCCCCAGCGACGTGCTGACCGGCGCGGTCGACCTCGCCCGCGCCGCGGCCGAGGAGACCGCCGGCGACCCCGCGGTGGTCGGCGAGCACCTGGGCGCCACCCCGGAGCAGCCCGGGGACGCCGCGACCGCCGTCCTCGGCGAGGTGGTCACCCACTCGTTCGCCAGCCGGCTGCCCGGCTACGTCGGCTGGCACTGGGCGGTCACCCTCGCGCACGTCCCCGGTGACGACGTGGCCACCGTCGACGAGGTCGTGCTCCTGCCCGGCGACGCCGCGCTGCTGGCGCCGGCGTGGGTGCCCTGGCACGAGCGGCTGCGCCCGGGCGACCTGTCGGTGGGCGACGTCCTGCCGGCCACCGAGGACGACCCGCGGCTGGTGCCCGCCTACACGACCGAGGACGACGCCGCGGCCGACCCCGAGGCGCAGGCGCCGGCGAGCGAGATCGGCCTGGGCCGGGAGCGGGTGATGTCCCGCGAGGGGCGCAGCGCCGCGGCCGCCCGCTGGCTGGCCGGGGACTTCGGCCCGCACGCGCCCATGGCCCGCCAGGCCCCCGGCCCGTGCGGCACCTGCGGCTTCTTCCTCCCGCTGGCCGGGTCGCTGCGGAACCTGCTCGGCGCCTGCGGCAACGAGTACGCGCCCGCCGACGGCCGGGTGGTCGCCGTCGACTACGGCTGCGGCGCGCACAGCCAGGCCACCCTCGCCGTCGGGGAGCCGGCCGAGGTCGTGACGTCGGCCCGCTACGACACCGCGGAGTTCGACGTCCTCACCGACTAGCGGCCCTGCCTCAGCGGCGAGGCCCGAGCTGGCCCTGCCGGCGCATCACCGCCAGGCCCACGCCGGCCAGCGCGATCCCGGCCACGCAGGTCCACGTCCACACGCGGTCCACCCGGTCGCCGAGGAGCAGCAGGACGACGAGGGCCAGCGCCCACAGCGCCGTCAGGGCGAGGACGACGCGCGCGGTGTCGACGCGCAGCGGGGGAGGGGCCGGCTTCAGGGGGCCGGGTGCAGCGGGGCGGGACACACCGCCGACACTAGGCGGCGTCCCCCGGAGACCGGCGGGGAGGCGCGCGTGCGGTGTGGCACGCTGTCGCGGCTCACCGCCCGGCAGCCGCATGTCCGCAGGAGCCCGCATGCCCGAGAAGTCCCGTCCCGCCCGCGGTGCCCGCGCAGCCCGCGCCGCCGCCCCCACGGGGGACACGCCGGCCGACGTCGCGGTGGAGGCGCCCCGGCCGCGCCGCAGCGCCGGCCCTCAGGTCCGGCCGCGCAACGGGCTGGACCGCTGGTTCGGCATCAGCGCCCGGCGCAGCACGCTCGGCCGCGAGGTGCGCGGTGGGCTGACCACCTTCTTCACGATGGCCTACATCGTGGTGCTCAACCCGATCATCCTGTCCGGCGCCGACGTCACCGGGGCCACGCTGCCCTTCGGCGCGGTCGCCGCGGTGACCGCGCTGGTCGCCGGCGCGCTGACCGTCGTCATGGGCATCGTGGGCCGCTACCCGTTCGCGCTGGCCACCGGGCTGGGCATCAACGCGATCGTCGCCGTCTTCGCGGCCACCCAGCTGTCCTGGCCGGAGATCATGGGCCTGGTCGTGCTCGAGGGCCTGCTCATCACCGTGCTCGTGCTCACCGGGTTCCGCCGGGCGGTGTTCGAGGCGATCCCGCCGCAGCTGAAGACCGCGATCGCCGTCGGCATCGGCTTCTTCCTCACCATCATCGGGCTGGCCGACGCCGGGGTGATCCGGCCCGGCTCGCCGCTGATCAGCTTCGGCGTGGGCGGCCAGCTCGCCGGGTGGCCGCTGCTGGTGTTCGTCGTCGGCCTGCTGCTCACCGCCGTGCTGGTCGTGCGCAGGGTCAAGGGCGCGCTGCTCATCGGCATCGTCGTCTCGACCGTGCTGGCGATCGTCATCGAGGCGGTGGCCGGGGTCGGAGCCCGCACCCCGGACGGCGGCAACCCGCGCGGCTGGGCGCTGCAGGTGCCCAGCCTCCCCGACCAGGTCGTGAGCGCCCCCGACCTGTCGATCGTCGGGCAGTTCTCGCTGTTCGGCGGGTTCGAGCGGATCGGCGTCGTCGCCGCGCTGCTCATCGTCTTCTCGATCATGATCGCCGACTTCTTCGACACCGTCGGCACGGTCACCGCCGTCGGCGCCGAGGGCGGCCTGCTCGACGAGAAGCGCAACCTGCCCGGCTCCCAGCCGGTGCTGCTGGTCGACTCGATCGCCGCCGCGGCCGGCGGCGCGGCCAGCGTCTCGTCGAACACCACCTACATCGAGAGCGCCTCCGGTGTCGCCGACGGCGCCCGCACGGGCCTGGCCAGCGTCGTCACCGGCGTGCTGTTCCTCGTGGCGATGTTCTTCACCCCGCTGGTGCAGGTGGTGCCCTCGGAGGCCGCCGCCCCGGCGCTGGTGATCGTGGGCGCGCTGATGATCAGCCAGATCCGCACGCTCGAGTGGGACGACATGAGCCTGGTCATCCCGGCCTTCCTCACCATCGCGCTCATGCCGTTCACCTACTCGATCACCAACGGCATCGGCGCGGGCGTCGTCAGCTACGTCCTGCTGCGGACGGCGGTCGGCCGGCGGCGGGAGATCCACCCGCTGATGTGGGTGATCGCGCTGGCGTTCGTCGTCTACTTCGCGCTGGAGCCGCTCCAGCAACTGTTCTGAGCGGCGCTAACGACCGCTAGGCTGGGGTGGTGACCCGGTCGACGCTGGACACCGCAGCGCTCGCCCACGACCTCCGCCTGGCGGTGATGCGCTTCTCCCGCCGGCTGCGCAACCAGCGGGTCGACACCTCGGTCACGCTCACCCACCTCGCCGCGCTGTCCACGATCCAGCGGCACGGCGCGATGAGCCCGGGGGAGCTGGCCGCGCACGAGCGGGTGCAGCCGCCGTCGATGACCCGCGTCGTCGTCGCGCTCGAGGGCATGGGCCTGGTCACCCGCACGCCGCACCCGACCGACGGCCGGCAGGTGGTCATCGACCTGACCCCGGCCGCCGAGACGCTGCTGGCCGAGGAGGCCCGGGCCCGGGAGGCGTGGCTGTCGGGCCGGCTGCAGCGGCTCACCCCGCAGCAGCGGGCGACCCTGCGCGAGGCCGCGGAGATCATGGAGGAGCTCGCCGGTGGGTGACGTCCACGCCTGCTGACCCCGGCTCGGGGGGACCGGCCCCCAGCGGGCGCAGCCCGTTCCGGTCCCTCCGCGTGCACAACTTCCGGCTCTACGCGTCGGCGAACCTGGTCAGCCTGACCGGCACGTGGATGCAGCGCATCGGCCAGGACTGGCTGGTGCTGCAGCTGTCCGGCGACAGCGGGGTGGCGCTGGGCCTGATCACCGCCCTCCAGTTCGGCCCGACGCTGCTGCTGAGCATGTACGGCGGGGTGCTGGCCGACCGCTACGACAAGCGCCGCGTCCTCATCGTCACCCAGGCCCTCATGGGCCTGCTGGCGCTCGGCCTCGGCACGCTCGTGGCCACCGGCGCCGTCGCGCTGTGGCACGTGTTCCTGCTGGCCGGCGCCCTGGGGTGCGTGTCGGCGGTCGACGCCCCGGTGCGCCAGGCGTTCGTCTCGGAGATGGTCGGCGGCGACCTGCTCGCCAACGCGGTCGGGCTCAACTCGACGATCTTCAACGGCGCCCGGCTGGTCGGCCCGTCGCTGGCCGGGCTGCTCATCGGCGCCTCGGGCGGCGACACCGCGCCCGCGTTCCTCGTCAACGCCGCCAGCTTCGTGTTCACCATCGGCGCACTGCTGCTCATGCGGGGCGGGGAGCTGCGCCGCAGCGAGCCGGTCGCCCGCGCCCGCGGGCAGCTGCGGGCGGGGCTGGCCTACACCTGGTCGCGCCCGGACCTGCGGCTGGCGATGGTGCTGGCCTTCGTCATCGGCACCTTCGGGTTCAACTTCCAGGTCACCATCGCGCTCATGGCCCGGGAGGTCTTCGACCTCGGCGCCGAGGCGTTCGGCCTGCTCTCGACGACGTTCGCCGTCGGGTCGCTGACCGGCGCGTTCCTGTCCACCCGCCGCAGCGCCCGCCCGCGGCAGCGGTTCCTGGTCACCTCGGCCGTCGTGTTCGGGCTGCTCACGGTGGCCTGCGGCCTGGTGCCGGGGTTCTGGTCGTTCGCCGTGCTGCTGGTGCCCACCGGCGCGGCCGCCCTGGTGTTCAGCGTGGCCAACAACAGCTTCGTGCAGCTGGGCGCCGACCCGCAGATGCGCGGGCGGGTGATGGCCCTGTACTTCACGTCCTTCATGGGCGGCACGCCGCTGGGCGCCCCGCTGATCGGCTGGGCCGCCGAGCACCTCGGCGCGCCGTGGGGGCTGATCCTCGGCGGGCTGGTCGTCGTCGCGGCGGGCGCCGTCGCGGGGCTGTGGCTGGCCCGGGGGCGGCGGGTCCGGCTGGAGGCCCGCGTGCTCCCGCCGCGGCTGCAGCTGCACGTGGGCACGCGGGCCGTCCGGTCGCTGGCTCCGGCGGACGCGGGGGGAGGCCGGACGCCGTCCCAGGACGTACCGTGATACACGTCACGACCCGCGTCGTCCGTGGAGGCGACATGCCCGCTGCGCTGCTGCAACTCGGATCGATCGTCGCGGGCGTGGTCGGGTCGGTCGCGCTGCTCGGCTGGATCGCCAGGGTGGTCTTCGGGTCGGCGCAGGTGCCGGCGCCGCTCCGCCGCCGGAGCCCGGCGCCGGTGGAGCCGCCGCACCGGCCGCTCGAGGTCGTCGCCACCGACCTGCGCCGGGTGTCCCGCCAGGTCGCCCGGGTGCCGGCCGGGGTGCCCATGGCCCGGCGGCGCGGGATCCTCGCCGCCTACGACGACCTCCTCGCCGAGGCCGCGGAGCTGCTCGAGGTCCCGACCACGCTGCTCGGCACGCCGCCGGGTACCGCACGCGACGCCGAGCGGCTGCGGGTGGAGACCGCGCTGGCCGGGGCCGGCCTGGTGGTGCGCTGAGCGCGCCGGCGCCGCTGCGGCTGTTCGTCGCGGTGGCACCGCCCGCGCCGGCCCGCGACTCCCTCGCGGCGGCCGTCGCGCCGCTGCGCGAGGCCCCCGGCGCGCCCCGCTGGGGGGACCCCGCGCGCTGGCACCTCACGCTGCTGTTCCTCGGCGCCGTCCCGCCGGCGCTGCTGGAGCCGCTCACCGCCGCGGTGGGGTCCGCGGTCGCCGGCACGCCGCCGGCGGTGCTGCGGCTGGCCGGCGCCGGCCGCTTCGGGTCCGCCCGGCGGCCGCAGGTGTTCTGGGCGGGGCTGGACGGCGACGTCGCCGTCGTCACCGCCCTGGCCGGGCGGCTGGCCCGCGCCGCCCGCGGGCTGGGCCTGCCGCTCGAGGACCGGCCGTTCCGCCCGCACCTCACCCTCGGCCGCTGGCACCCCCGCCGCCCCGCCGACGGCGACCTGCCCGCCCGGCTGGCCGGCTACCGCGGGCCGGAGTGGGCCCTGGCGGAGGTGTCCCTGGTGCGCAGCACCGCGGGCCGGCACGAGACGCTCAGCACCTTCACCACGCGTACTCCATCGGAGCGGGCCTGAAGCCAGGGAAGACCTCGTCGAGGCGGTCGAGCTGGGCCTGCTCCAGCCGCACGTCGAGCGCGGCCAGCGACCCGGTGAACTGCTCCATCGTGCGCGGGCCGACGATCGGCGCGGTGACGCCGTCCCGGTGCAGCAGCCAGGCCAGCGCGACGTCGGCCGGGGCGAGCCCCCACTCGCGGCAGGCGTCCTCGTAGGCCTGCAGCGCCGGGCGGTGCCGCTCGATGCGCCGCTGCTGGCGGTCCTCCGTGCGGCGGGTGCCCTCCGGCTGCCCGAGCGCGCCGGCGAGCAGGCCGCCGGCCAGCGGGCTCCACGGGATGACGCCGATGCCGTAGTGCCGCGCCGCCGGGAGCACCTCGAGCTCCACGTGCCGGGTGAGCAGGTTGTAGTGCGACTGCTCGCTGACCAGCCCGAGGAAGTGCCGCCGGGCCGCGGCCTCGTTGGCCGCGGCGAGCTGCCAGGCCGCGTGGTTGGACGACCCGACGTAGAGCACCTTGCCCTGGGCGACGAGCGTCTCGCAGGCCTGCCAGATCTCGTCCCACGGCGTCTCGAGGTCGACGTGGTGGAACTGGTAGAGGTCGATCCAGTCCGTCCGCATCCGGCGCAGCGACTCGTCGGCCGACCGCACCAGGTTGCGCGCGGACAGGAACGTGTCGTTGGGCCACTCGCTCATCGAGCCGTAGACCTTGGTGGCCAGGACGGTGCGCTCGCGGCGGCCGCCGCCCTGCGCGAACCAGGTGCCCAGCACCTCCTCGGTGCGGCCCTTGCCGGCGTCGAAGCCGTAGACGTTGGCCGTGTCGAGGAAGTTGACGCCCTCGTCGTGCGCGCGGTCCATGATCGCGTGGGCGTCGGCCTCCTCGGTCTTCCAGCCGAAGTTCATGGTGCCCAGGCACAGCCGCGAGACCGACAGGCCGCTGCGCCCGAGGTGCGTGTACTCCACGGGGGACCACCCTGGCACCCTGTCCGCCGTGCCGCAGACCGACACCGCGCAGTCCGCCTTCGACCGGGCCACCGCCCTCACCCGCACCGAGGGCGGGGGTGTCCGGGCCGAGCTGGACCCGGGCTGGGACGTCGGCAGCGGGGTCCTCAACGGCGGCTACCTGCTCGCCGTCGTGGCGCGGGCGGCGCTGCTGGACAGTCCGCACCCGCACCCGGTGGCGCTGTCGGCGAGCTACCTGCGCGCCACCCCGGGCGGGCCGGCCGACCTCGCGGTCACCGCCGGGCCGGCCGGGCGCACGCTCGCGCACTCCTCGGTGCTGCTCACCGGCGCGGCCGGGCCCTCCCTCGCCGTCCAGGTGACGACGGCGACCCTGGGCCCCGACGCCGTCGCCGACTACACGGTCAACCCCGCGCCGGAGCTCCCGGCACCCGACGAGTGCGTGGCGACCCGCACCACCGAGGGGGGCCCCGCCGTGGGCCTGGCCCGGCAGCTGGACACCCGGCTGGACCCGGCGACGGCGGGCTGGGTGGCCGGCCGGCCCTCGGACCGCCGGCTGCTGCGCGCCTGGATCCGGCTGGCCGACGACCGCGAGCCCGACCCCCTGGCGCTGCTGCTGTTCGCCGACGCGCTGCCGCCCACCGCGTTCGCCGTCGGGAAGCCCGGCTGGGCGCCCACCGTGCAGCTGCAGGTGCTGGTGCGCGCGCTCCCGGCGCCGGGATGGTGCGTCGTCGAGTCCCGGTCCACCGAGGTCACCGGCGGCTGGTCGGACGAGGAGTGCCGGATCTGGGACTCCACCGGGCGGCTGGTCGCCCAGGCCCGGCAGCTGGCCCGCGTCGCGCGCTAGTCCCGCCGGCCCAGGAGGGCGACGTCCCCGGTGAGGTAGCGCTGCACGGTCGGGCCGACCGCCGCGGCCAGGTCCTCCGGGGCGGCCGAGGCCAGCGGCTCCAGCCGGAGCACGTAGCGGGTCATCACCAGGCCGATCACCTGGGAGGCGACCAGGGCGCCGCGGGTCTCGCGCTCGGCCACCGGCATGTCCATCGAGCCGATGACCCGGCGGATGACCTTCGCCAGCACGAACTCGCGCAGCAGCCGCGCCGACCACTCGTGGTTCACCGCCGAGCGGACCAGCGCGAGGATCCCCGGCCGGGCGGGCCCGTCCCACACCCGCAGCACCGTGCGGACCACCGCCTCGCCGCGGGCGTCCACCGGCACGGCCAGCAGCTCGGGCAGGAAGTCCTCGGGGTCGGCCGGGGCCTCGACGGCGGCCAGGAACAGCGCGTCCTTGGTGCCGAAGTAGTGGTGCACCAGGGCGGGGTCGACGCCCGCGGCCGCGGCGATGGCCCGGATCGAGGCGCCGTCGTACCCGCGCTCGGCGAAGGCGGTGCGGGCCGCAGCCAGCACCGCCTCCCGGGTGTCGGGGTTGCCGGGGCGCCGTCCGGGGCGCCGTGCTGCCGTCAGCTGGTCCTCCTCCGCAGGGTCGCCGCCGCCAGGGCGAGGGCGAGCACCGCCGCGCCGGCCACGATGCCGACGTCCCGCCACATCGTCCCCGTCTCGGCCGCCGACCGCCCGACCTCCTGCAGCGCCTCCACCGCGTAGGTCAGCGGCAGCACGTCGCTGATCGCCTGCAGCCAGCCGGCCATCTGGTCGCGGGCCACCAGCAGGCCGCAGAGGAAGAACTGCGGCAGCACGACGACCGGCATGAACTGCACCGCCTGGAACTCGCTGCGGGCGAAGGCGCTGGCCAGCAGCCCCAGCGCCACGCCGAGGACGGCGTTGGCGACGGCGATGAGCACCACCAGCCAGGGCGACCCGGCGATGTCGAGGTCGTAGAGCGTGGTGGCCACCGTGACCGTGACCAGCGCCTGCACCGCGGCGGCCAGGCCGAAGGCGGCGCCGTAGCCGAGCAGCAGGTCCAGCCGGGACAGCGGGGTGGTGAGCAGCCGCTCGAGGGTGCCGGAGGTCCGCTCCCGCAGCATGGCGATGCTGGTGACCAGGAACATCACCACGAACGGGAAGACGCCGAGCATGGTCAGCCCGACCCGGTCGAAGACGCTCGGCTGACCGGGCAGCGTGGGCACGTCCCGCCAGAGCAGGTACAGCAGCCCGAGCAGCAGGCTGGGCAGCAGCACCATCATCGCGATGGTGCGGTGGTCGTGCCGCAGCTGCCGCAGCACGCGGGTGGTGATCGCGCCGGTGAGCCGGGGGCTCAGGACCGTGGCCGGGGCGCTCACGCCGCCACCTCCTGCTGCCGGGACCGCACGAGGCGGAGGAAGGACTCCTCGAGGTCGTCGGTGCCGGTCTCGGCGCGCAGCCGCGCGGGCGTGGAGTCGGCCAGCAGCCGGCCCTCCCGGAGCAGCAGCAGCCGGTCGCAGCGCCCGGCCTCGTCCATGACGTGGCTGGAGACGACGAGGGTGGTGCCGGCCGCGGCCAGCGCGTGGAACCGGTCCCACAGCTCCACCCGCAGCACCGGGTCCAGGCCGACGGTCGGCTCGTCGAGGACCAGCAGCTCCGGCTCGCCCACCAGCGCGCAGGCCAGGGACACCCGGCCCTGCTGGCCGCCGGACAGGTCGCGCACCAGCTGCCCGGCCGCGTCGGCCAGCCCGACGCCGGCCAGCGCCTCGTCGGCCGCCCGGGCGCCCCGGCCGTACAGGGCGGCGAAGTGGCGGGCGTTCTCCCGCACGGTCAGGTCGGCGTAGACGCTCGGCGCCTGGGTGACGTAGCCGACCCGCCGGCGCAGGCCGGGGGAGCCGGCGGGCTCGCCCAGCACCGTGACCGTGCCCGAGCGGACCTTCTGCACGCCGACCAGCGCGCGCATGAGCGTGGTCTTCCCGCTCCCGCTGGGCCCCAGCAGCCCGGTGACCCGTCCGGCGGGGACCGCGCACGACAGGTCGTGCAGCACCCGGCGGCGCCCGCGGTCGACGACGAGGTCGGTGACTGTGACGGCGTCGGTCATGTCGGCCTCCCGAGTGACGAGAACTCAACGCCTGATGAACTCAACGCTAGATGAGTTCACCGGGTGGCGTCAACGGCCGAGCGCACGAGGGAGGGGTCAGCGGCGACGGGCGGTGGCGTCGACCAGGGCGATGAGCAGCACCGGCACGGCGCACCACAGGCCGAGCACCCACACGGCGCGCCCCACGCCGTCGCCGTCGAGGTAGGCCAGGCCGCGCAGGGCCCGCACCGCCACGCCGGGCGGCAGGACGGACGCGAGCGGCTCGAGCCAGCCGGGCAGGTACTCGGCGGGGAAGCTGCCGGTGCTGGTCGCGGCGCCGACGGTCAGCAGCACCGCGGTGGCGACGAACGTGCCCGCGCCGCCGAGCAGGCGCAGGGCCAGCGCGGCCGCGCAGCCGCACGCCAGGGCCAGTAGGCCGACGAGCCCGGCCACCGGCCAGAACGGTGCGGGCACGGCGTCGGAGACGGGGCCGGCGAGCAGGGCGCCGGCCAGGCCCGCCGCGGTGGCGAAGAGGACGGCGCTGAGCAGCCGCAGCCCCAGCCGCTGCCGCGGGGCGACCTGGTAGCTGGTGATGCCGAACAGGAAGCCCCCGAGCACCACGCCGAACGCGAGGTGGTCGACCGCCCGGCCCCGCTGGTCGCCGGCCGTCAGCGGCGTCAGGTCGGTGACCGTGGGCGGTGCCCCGGTCCGCGCGGACACCGCCGGGACGAGGACCTCGGTCAGGTCCTGCGTCACCGCCTGCCCGTGCGCCCCGGCCACCAGCAGGGCCGGGCCCGGCGGCCCCAGCACCAGGGCTCCGTGGACGTCGCCGGAGGCCACCGCCCGCTCGGCGGCCCCGGGATCGCGCAGGCCGACGAACCGGACGGCGCCCGGCCGCGCCTCGTCCACCGCCTGCCGGACGGCGTCCACCTCGGCGGCCGGGCCGGTGACGCCGACGGGCAGGTCGTGCGGCGCCGCGGTGGGGAAGGCGGCCAGGTGGACCACGACCAGCAGGGTGCCGATGGCGACGGCCACCGCGGCCGGCAGGACGATGCCGCGCAGGCCGGCGCGCGCCGGGGACCCGTCCGAGCGCTCCTCCTCGGCCGCCTGGTCGGCCGGGCCCGGGGGAGGGCGAGGCCCGCGGGCACTCAGCGCCCGCCCAGCGCGGTGCCGAGCAGGTGCCCGCTGGTCCAGGCGCTCTCCACCTTCGACGGCGCCCGCCACCCGTCGCCGCACACGCCGACGCCCTCGGCCAGCCCGAACGGCTCCTCCCGCGGGGCGGCCGGTCTGGCGAAGGTCCAGCGGTGCACGTGCGTCCAGGCCGGCGCGGGCCCGATGCCCAGGGCGCGGCACACGGCGGAGGTGACCTCCCGCGCCGCCCGGCCGGGGTCGTCGAGGTGCGCGGCAGCGGTGCCCGGCGTCGTGTGCGCCACCAGCACCGGGGCGCCGTCGCCGCGCCGGTCGCCGTCGTCGGCGATCCACTCGACCACCGGGTCGTCGTGCACGAAGGCGCCGTGCAGGTCGGCCGGCCACCGGCGCTCGTCCCAGCCCAGCGCCACGGCCAGGCTCGGCCGCCAGGGCCGCGCGTCCTCCTCGCCGAGCAACCGGGCGGCCAGGTCCGGCGGGAGCAGGCGGCGGGCCTGCGGGTCGGGCAGCGCCAGGACGGCGGCGGGCACCTCGGCGCCGTCGACCCGGGCGCCGGGCCCCACCCGCTCCACCGCGGACTCCTGGACGACGTCGAGGCCGGCGGCGAGGTCCGCGACCAGCGAGCGCAGCCCGCCGGGCGCGGCGTAGCGCACCGGGCCGCTGCTGCTGTCGCGGATCCCGTCCGGCCCGGCGACGGCGAAGGTGTCGGTCCACGGCCGGGCCAGCCCGCGGGCCACCCAGTCCCCGACCACGGCGGCGAACGGCGTCCCGGCCGAGGCGGTCAGGTAGGAGGCGCCGAGGTCGGTGACCCGGCCGGCCAGCGTCCGGGACGCCATGCGGCCCCCGGGACGGCGGCCGCGGTCGCGGACCCGCACCGGCACACCTGCGTCGGCGAGCGCGCGGGCGCAGGCGACGCCGGCGATCCCGGCTCCGACGACGGCGATCTCGTTGGGCACCACTGGATCCTGCGGGCAGCGCGCCCGGACCGCTCGGGGAGGATCGGGGCGTGAGCGTGCTGATCACCGACGTCGCCGACGAGCGGGTGGCCGACTTCCGCGACCTGCACGCCGGTGACCGGCCGGCCGGGCGGGTGCGGGGGACCGGCCCGGTGATCGTCGAGGGCGTCCCGGCGGTGCAGCGGCTGCTGGCCTCGCCGTACCGGGTGCGGGCGGTGCTCGGCGTCCCCGGGCGGCTGGCGGAGCTGGACCTGCCGGAGGGCGTGCCGGCCTACGAGATGGACAAGTGGGCGCTGTCGGAGCTGATCGGCTTCCGGCTGACCCGCGGCGTCCTGGCCTCGGCCGACCGCCGCCCGCCGGCCGACGTCGGCGCGCTGCTGGCCGGGCCGGACCCGGCGGCGCCGCGGCGGCTGGCGGTGCTCGAGGCGCTCAACGACGCCGAGAACCTCGGCTCGATCGCCCGCTCGGCCGTGGCGCTCGGCGTCGACGGGCTGCTGCTGGACCCGCGCTGCGCCGACCCGCTCTACCGGCGCGCGGTGCGGGTCTCGATGGGCCACGTGCTGGCGCTGCCGTTCGCCGTCCTGCCCGACTGGCCGGCCGGGCTCGAGCGGCTGCACGCGGCCGGCTACCTCACCGTCGCGCTGACGCCGGCCGCCGACGCGGTGGACCTGGACGAGGTGGACCCGGGGGCGCACCCGCGCACCGCGGTGCTGCTCGGCGCGGAGGGGCCCGGGCTCACCCCGGAGGCGCAGGCCGCCGCCCGGGTGCGCGCCCGGATCCCCATGCGCGCCGGCGTCGACTCCCTCGGCGTCGCCGCCGCAGCCGCCGTCGCGTTCGCGACGCTGCGCTAGTTGCGGAGGGACCAGCGGGCCAGGACGGCGCGGGCCTCCTCGGCGCGGGACGGGTCGCACATGACGTCGTACCGGCTCGCGGTGACCTGCGAGACGCTGGTGAAGTCGCGCCGGCCGCGGGTGGCCGCGTAGCCCACGGCGCCGAACAGGGCACCGAACGCGAGACCGATGAGCAGGCCGGTCAGCACCGCACTGAGCCAGCTGCTGCCGTCGGGGGCGAAGATGCCCAGCAGCAGGCCGACGAACAGACCCCACCAGGCGCCGCCCGCGGCACCCGCGCCGATCGCGCGGCCCCAGGTGAGCCGCCCGGTGACCCGCTCCACCATCCGCAGGTCCGACCCGATGATCGTCACGTTCTCGACCGGGAACCTCTCGTCGGAGAGGTGGTCCACCGCGGCCTGCGCCGCCTGGTAGCTGTCGTACGACCCCACCTGGACTCCGCCAAGGGGCATCGACACGGACATCGACATGTTGCGCTCCACTCCCGCACTGGTTCGGTTGTGGACGACGTACCCGCGGCTCCCCGGACGGACACGTCGGTCCGGTGCGGCGAGCCTACTGCTCAGCGGTTGCGGCGGACCCCGAAGACGATGTCCTCCCAGGCGGGCACCCGGGCGCGCGGGTCCTCGTCCTCGCCGTCGGACTCGCCGGTGCGCAGCACGACGGTGTCGTGCTCGGAGACGTCCTCGTCCTCGGCGGGGTCGGTGCGCCGCTCACCCGGGCCGGTGCGCGGCTCGTCGGCCGGCGGGACGGACCGCTCGCCGGTGGGGCGCTCGCCGGCCGGCCGCTCGGAGGCGGGCCGCTCGGGGGTGGCGGCGCTGCGGTGCACGGGCAGCGCCGGCCGCTCGGCGGGCACCCCGGGGACCACGCGGACCAGCCGGGTGCCCTCCGCGAAGTCGCGGGTGGGGGCGTCGAGGGGGCTGACCGCGCGACCGGCGAGGTCGTAGGCCCACTGCGTGGTGCCCTCCTTGGTCCCGGCGCGCCAGGCGGCGGTGACCACCCAGGTGCCGTCCTCGGAGCGGGCGGCGTCCCAGCGGACGGCGTCGAGGTCGGCGCCGAGCAGCCGCAGCCGCTCGGCCATGAACTGCTGCAGCGGCTCGCCGGAGGTGCCCTCCGACAGCCGGACCCGGGCCTGGCGGGCCTGCTCGGCCATGCGGGCGCGCTCCTGCAGCACGGTGTGCGCGAAGCGCATGATCCGCTCCACCCGGGTGCCCGAGGCGGCCGCGACCTGCTCGGGGGTCTCGCCGGCGCGGATGCGGGCCTGGATCACCCGCGGCGACAGGCCGCCGTCGGACTCCATCTGGCCCAGCCGGCGGGTGTCCCCGCGGGCCGCGGCGCGCACCCGGTCGTCGATCGGCAGCTCGAAGCGCTCGCCCTCGTCGCCGTCCCCGCCGTCGAGGGCGAGGACCAGGCTGCGGCCGTCGTCGGACAGGCCCACGAGACGCAGCGAGCGCACGGGACCTCCTCGGACGGACGGCGGGACGACGGGGACCCCTCGTCACAGGGGACCACGCGCGAGGCTATCCGCGGCAGCCGGGTCCGTGCCGGACGTGCCCCGGCGTGGCGGGCCGCGGGGACGCCCGCCCGGTCCGTCTTAGACTCGACCCCCATGCTGACCGGTCCCCGGGACGACGCCGGCCTCGTCCGAGACGACGGCGAGCTCAACCCCCGTTTCCTGCCGAGTCCGGTCGACGCGGGGCAGAAGCGCCTGCCCATCGACATGGACTACGTCCAGCGCGTGCTGCTGGAGATGCTCGACATCCCGAGCCCCTCCGGCCGCACCGACCACGTGATGCAGCTGATCGGCGGTGAGCTGCGCGCCCTGGGCATGGACTTCGAGGTCACCCGCCGCGGCGCGCTGCTGGCCGAGCTGCCCAGCGCCTCGCCCGGCGCCGACCGCACCGTGGTGGTGCACGCCGACACGATCGGCTGCATGGTCAGCGGGCTCAAGGACAACGGCCGGCTGGCCATCGTGCCGGTGGGCACGCACAGCGCCCGCTTCGCCGAGGGCGCCCGGGTGATCATCTTCTCCGACGACGTGTCCGGCGACTACCGGCACACCGGGACGATCCTGCCCAACAAGGCCAGCGGGCACCGCTTCGGCGACGAGGTCGACGAGCAGGGCGTGGGCTGGGACCACGTCGAGGTCCGCGTCGACGAGGTGGTGCACAGCCGCGCCGACCTCGAGCGTCTGGGCATCCAGGTCGGCGACTTCGTGGCCATCGACCCGCAGCCGGTGATCACCGCCAGCGGCTTCGTCAACAGCCGCCACCTCGACGACAAGGCCGGCATCGCCGCCGCGCTGGGCGCGTTCAAGGCGATCATCGACTCCGGCATCCAGGTGCCGGTGACCGCGCACCTGCTGGTCACCATCGCCGAGGAGGTGGGCCTGGGGGCCAGCCACGGCCTGGACGCCGACGTCGCCGAGCTCGTCTCCATCGACACCTCGGTGGTCGCGCCCGGGCAGGCGTCGTCCGAGCAGTGCGTGAACATCGCGATGCAGGACTCGACCGGGCCGTTCGACTACCACCTGACCCGGCACCTGATCGACCTGTGCCGGGTGCACGAGGTCCCGCACCGCCGCGACGTCTACAAGTACTACCGCTCCGACGCCGCCTCGGCGCTGGAGGCCGGCGCCAACACCCGCGCCGCGCTCATCGGGTTCGGCATCGACGGCAGCCACGGCAACGAGCGCACCCACCTCGAGGGCATCCGCAGCACCGCCGAGCTGGTCGCGCTCTACCTGCAGACGGACCTGACCTTCCGCAGCTGGGACCGCCGCCCCTCCGGCGACCTGCGGGACTTCCCGAGCACCGCCGTCCAGCCGGCCGACGGCGAGTCGGCCCGCTGAGCCGTCCGGGCCGGGGCCGTCACAGGCGCTCGACGACGAAGTCGATGCAGGCGGTCAGCGCGCTGACGTCGTCGGGGTCGACCGCGGGGAACATGCCGACCCGCAGCTGGTTGCGGCCGAGCTTGCGGTAGGGCTCGACGTCGACGACGCCGTTGGCCCGCAGCACCCTCGCCACCTGTGCGGCGTCGACGGACGGGTCGAAGTCCACCGTGCCGACGACGAGGCTGCGCTGCTCCGGGTCGGCGACGAACGGCGTCGTGTAGGCGGTCTTCTCCGCCCACCCGTAGAGCCGGCTGGAGGACTCCCGGCTGCGGGCGACGGCGCCGGAGAGCCCGCCGAGGCCGAGCATCCAGCGGACCTGGTCGGCGAGCAGGAACAGCGTCGCGACGGCGGGGGTGTTGTAGGTCTGGTCCTTGGTGGAGTTGTCGACGGCGATCGACAGGTCCAGGAACCCGGGGATCCACCGCCCCGACGCCTTGATCTCGGCCACCCGCTCCAGCGCCGCCGGGCTCATCAGCGCGATCCAGAGGCCGCCGTCGGAGGCGAAGGACTTCTGCGGCGCGAAGTAGTAGGCGTCGGTCTCGGCGACGTCGACCGGGAGGCCGCCGGCGCCGCTGGTGGCGTCGATCAGCACGAGCGCGTCGTCGTCGGCGCCGTGCGGGCGCACCACCGGCGCCATGACCCCCGTCGAGGTTTCGTTGTGCGCCCACGCGTAGGCGTCGACGCCCTCCTGCGCCGTGGGCAGCGCCAGCGTGCCCGGCTCGCCCCGCGTGACGACCGGCTCGTCGAGGAACGGCGCCTCGGCGACCGCGGAGGCGAACTTCGCGGAGAACTCGCCGTAGGTGCCGTGGGCGCTGCGCCGCCGCACCAGCCCGAGCGCGGCGGCGTCCCAGAACGCCGTGGAGCCCCCGTTGCCCAGCACGACCTCGTAGCCCTCGGGCAGGTCGAACAGCTGGGCCAGCCCCTCGCGGACCTGCCGGACCAGGCCCTTGACCGGGGCCTGGCGGTGCGAGGTGCCCATCAGCGCCGCGCCGTCGGACGCCAGCGCCCGCAGCGCCTCCGGGCGGACCTTCGACGGGCCGCAGCCGAACCGCCCGTCGGCGGGCAGCAGGTCGGCGGGGATGGTGGTGCTCATGCCGGGGGGTGCTCCTCGACGGGTGGTCGGGCGGCCTGGGACTACGCCGGGGCGGCCGCGTTGACGGCCTTCACCTGGATGGTGTCGAAGCCCTCGACCTCCTCGGGCTTGCGCGCGGCGGGCCCGACGTAGCGGGCCGACGGGCGCACGAGGCGGCCGGTCTGCTTCTGCTCCAGGATGTGCGCGCACCAGCCGGCGGTGCGGGCACAGGTGAACATCGACGTGAACATGTGGCTCGGGACCTCGGCGAAGTCGAGGACGATCGCCGCCCAGAACTCGACGTTGGTCTCGATCGGCCGGTCCGGGCGCCGCTCGCGCAGCTCCTTGAGCGCGGCGTTCTCCAGGGCCAGCGCGGCCTCGAAGCGCGGGGCGCCGAGTTCCTTCGCGGCCTTGCGCAGCGTGCGGGCGCGGGGGTCCTCGGCCCGGTAGACCCGGTGCCCGAAGCCCATCAGGCGCTCCTTGCGGTCGAGCAGGTCCTTGACGTACTTCTCCGCGTCGCCGGCCTGCTCCACGCCGTCGAGCATGTGCAGCACCCGTGAGGGGGCGCCGCCGTGCAGCGGGCCCGACATCGCGCCGATCGCGCCGGACATCGCGGCGGCGACGTCGGCGCCGGTGGAGGCGATGACGCGGGCGGTGAAGGTGGAGGCGTTCATGCCGTGCTCGGCGGCCGACGTCCAGTAGGCGTCGACGGCCGCGACGTGGCGGGGGTCGGGCTCGCCGCGCCAGCGGACCATGAACCGCTCGACGATCGTCGAGGCCTCGTCGATGCGGCTCTGCGGCACGGCCGGGACGCCGATGCCGCGGGCGGACTGGGCGACGTAGGACAGCGCCATGACCGCGGCGCGGGCCAGCTGGTCGCGGGCCTCCTCGTCGCTGATGTCCAGCAGCGGGCGGTAGCCCCAGAACGGGGCGAGCATCGCCAGCGCGGCCTGGACGTCGACGCGGACGTCGCCGCTGTGCACCGGGATCGGGAACGGCTCGGCGGGGGGCAGGCCGGGGCCGAACTTGCCGTCGACCAGCAGCGCCCAGACGTTGCCGAAGGTGATCTTGCCGACCAGGTCCTCGATGTCGACCCCGCGGTAGCGGAGCGACCCGCCGTCCTTGTCGGGCTCCGCGATCGTCGTCTCGAAGGCGATGACGCCTTCGAGGCCGGGTACGAAGTCGTCGGCCATCTCGCATGCTCCTCTGCGCGCGCGGACCTCGTGCCCGCACGTTCAGCGGCGCACGACTGCACCGCGACACTAGGCCCCGCGGCCGCCTCCGTTCCATCCGGGGCTGCCGTCCAGCGGGAGCCGCCCGGCGCCCGGTCCCCGGCGCGGTGTCAGCATGGCGGGGTGGCCGACCTCTCCCGCATGCGCAGGGACTACGACCGCCCGGGCCTGCGCGAGGAGGACCTCGCGCCCACCTGGGTCGAGCAGTTCGACGCCTGGTTCCGCGACGTCGTCGCCGCCGACGTCCCCGACCCGAACGCGGTCGTCGTGGCCACGGCCGACGCCGACGGCGCCCCCGACGCGCGGATCGTGCTGCTCAAGGGCTACGACGAGGCCGGCTTCGTCTTCGGCACCAGCTACGCCTCGACCAAGGGCGCGCAGCTGGCCGCCAACCCGCGCGCGGCGCTGGTCTTCCCCTGGCACGCGCTGCAGCGGCAGGTCCGGGTGACCGGCACCGTCGAGCGCGTCGGCGAGGCCGCCTCCGACGACCTGTGGGACCCCCGCCCGCGCGAGGCGCAGCTGGCCGCCGTCGCCTCGGTCCAGTCCACCGTCGTCGACTCCCGGGAAGAGCTCGAGGCGCGGGTGCGGCTGCTCGACGAGGAGACGACGACGGAGAAGGTGCCGCGGCCGCCGGCCTGGGGCGGCTACCGCGTGGTGCCGCGGACCGTCGAGTTCTGGCAGGGCGGCCCGGGCCGGCTGCACGACCGGCTGCGCTTCGTCCGCGACGACGAGGAGGGGGGCGGCTGGGTGCTCCAGCGGCTCGCCCCGTGACGGAGGACCCCGTTGCCCCCCGCCCCTCGCACGCTCGGCGCGGGCCCCTGCAGCCGGGCCGACCCGTCGGCCCGGCCGAGCCGGGGAAGGTGGCGGAGCCCGCGCCCGTGCCGCGCCGCCGCGGCTGGGCGCTGGACACCAGCCCGCTGCGCAACCCCGGCTACCGGCGGCTGTTCTGGGGGCTGACCTCGACGATGGTCGGCCAGCAGATGACGCTGGTCGCCGTCCCGGTGCAGGTCTACGCGATCACCCGCGACTCGCTGCTGGTCGGCGTCACGTCGATGGTGTCGCTGGTGCCGCTGGTGGTCTTCGGCCTGCTCGGCGGCGCGATCGCCGACGCGATGGACCGGCGGAAGCTGATGCTCGTCACCGGCGTCGGCTCGGCGGTGACCAGCGCGCTGCTGGCGCTGCAGGCGCTGCTGCCCGGCGGCGGGAACATCTGGCTGCTGTGGGTGCTCGTGGCCGCGGTCTCCGGCTTCACCGCGGTCAACCAGCCCGCCCGCAGCGCGGTGATCCCCGCGCTGGTCGGGCCGGAGGGCGTGGCGGCGGCGAACGCGCTGGCGATGACCGTGCGGCAGGTCGGCGTCATCGTCGGCCCGCTGGTCGCCGGGCTGCTCATCGCCCTGGGCGACCTGTTCGTCGCCTACGCCGTCGACGCCGCCACGCTGCTCGTCGCCGTCGTCCTGGTGCGCGGCCTGCCGCCGCTGCCGCCGGGCGGGAACACCGGGCCGCTGCGCCTGGGCGCCGCCGTCCGCGGGGTGGGGGAGGGCTTCGCCTTCCTGCGCACCCAGCCGGTGCTGCTCATGACGTTCGTCGTCGACGTGATCGCGATGCTGTTCGCCTGGCCGCAGGCGGTGTTCCCCGAGCTCGCCGCCGACCGCTACGCCGGGTCGGCCAACGCCTACGGGTGGCTGTTCGCCGGCATCTCGATCGGCGCCCTGCTCATGGGCCTGACCTCGGGCTGGGTGTCGCGGGTCGACCGGCAGGGCGCGGTGGTGCTGGCCGCGATCGTCGTGTGGGGCGTCGCGATCATCGGGTTCGGGCTCGCGCAGCCGCTGTGGCTGGCGGTGTTCTTCCTCGCCGTCGCCGGGGCCGGGGACATGGTCAGCGCGGTGCTGCGCTCGTCGATGCTGCAGACCGCCGCGCCCGACGAGATGCGCGGGCGGATGCAGGGCGTGTTCATCGTCGTCGTGGCCGGCGGGCCGCGGCTGGGCGACCTGCGGGCCGGCGCGGTGGCCAGCGCGGCGGGCGTCGGGGTCGCCATGGTCTCCGGCGGCGTCATCGTCGTCGTCGCGATGGTGGTGGTTGCGCTGCTGGTGCCCTCGTTCCGGCTGTTCCGCGCCTCGCGGACGGCGCCCTAGGGGGCGCCCCCGCGAGGACGAACGGGTCGGCCGCCCGGCCGGCCCGGGACGGTCAACTCGTGAGCTGGCGCGTGAGAGCGGCATCGTCGCGCACAGCCCAGTGCTCGACGGCCTTGCCGCCCGTGAAGCGGACCATGTGCATCTGCCGGTAGGAGAAGGCCCGTCCCGTGGCCGGCAGGCCGAAGAAGTCACCGGTGTGCCGCCCGGAGTGTGTGCAGTAGAGGGCGACCGTGTCGCCCTCCGTGACCGTGCGGTGGATGGTCCACCTCTGGTCGGAGAACGCGCGGGCCAGCGCGTGCATCGGGTAGGCGATGCTGCCGAGCCCGGGCGGCGTCCCCTCGGGCGCGTCGTGGTTGACGACCGCGGGGCTGACGGCCTCGGCGAGCGCGGCCTCGTCGTCGGCCGGGAAGACCTCCTCGAGAACCCGGCGGGCGATCGCCGTGATGTCCGGGGTGGCGGTGGCGGTCATGGCTCCTCCCCTCTGCGGGGTGACCGCCGGGGCGGTGGGCACCCCTGTATTGATGCCAGTATCGTTCTCGCCAATGTCGGACGACGCAAGGCCCCGGCGGCGTTATGACGCGCCTCGACGGCGTGAACGCGCGGCGCTCACGCGCCGGCGGATCGTCGAGGCGGCAGCGCACCTGTTCCTGGACCGCGGCTACGTGGGGACGACGATCCCGGCCGTCGCCGAGGAGGCAGGGGTCGCCGTCGAGACGGTGTACCGCTCCGCCGGTGGCAAGGCCGAGCTGCTGGCGGCGGCGGTGCAGGCGGCGATCGCAGGTGGGGCCGCCCGGGCCGAGGTGCCGGTCGACGAACGTCCGGGCATCCGCAGGGTCATCGAGGAGGTCGACCCTCGCAAGCAGCTCCGGGCCTACGCCGCGACCCAGCCGGGCGTCTGGGGGCGTACCGGACCGCTGCTTCGCGTTCTCGAGTCCGCCGCCGGGCACGATCCCGCACTCGTGTCACTGCGGGAGCGGTTGGCGCAGCAGCGGCTTGAGGGGATGCGCCGGTTCGCCGGGCTGCTGCACGAGCGAGGCGCGCTCCGGGCCGGGGTCTCGCCCGACCGGGCGGCGGACCTGCTGTGGACGATCTGCGCGCAGGCGAATCACGACAGCCTCGTCGTCGACCGGGGTTGGAGCGAGGAGGAGTACGAGATCTGGCTCGGCGACACCTTGATCGGTGCGCTGCTGGAGGAGCCCCCCGCTCCCGGCGGGTGAGCGCCAGGATCGTGCCACCAGCCAGGTGGTCACCCCTCGGTCCAGGACTCTTCCGCGGGGATGCCCCGCTGGGCCCAGGGTCGTCGCGCTCTACGCCAGGGCGCCGGCGACGACGCGGAGGTCCGCGACCAGCGCGTCGAACGCCGCGGCACGGGCCTCGTCCGGCGTCCGCAGGATCGCCGAGGGGTGCGCGGTCGCGAGCATCCAGGTCTGGGCGGGGGCGTCCTCCTCCGGCTCGTCGTCGCCGGCCTCGGCGCGCGCGACGCCCGGCGGCGTCCACGGCATGAGCTTCCCGCGCTCCTTGGTGATCCGGAACGACGGCGAGATGAGCGCCTTGGCCGCCGTCGCGCCCAGGCAGACGACGACCTCGGGCTTGAGCACCTCGAACTCCGCCTCCAGCCACGGCCGGCAGGCGCGGAGGTGCTCCGCGCCCGGCGACTGGTGGATCCGCCGCTTGGGCGTCGGGGTGAAGCGGAAGTGCTTGACCGCGTTGGTGACGTAGGCGTCCTTGCGCTCGATCCCGGCCTCGGCCAGCGCCCGGTCCAGCAGCCGGCCGGCCGGGCCGACGAACGGCTCGCCCCTGCGGTCCTCCTGGTCGCCGGGCTGCTCGCCGACGAACACGATCCGGGCGGTCTCCGGGCCCTCGCCGAAGACGGTCTGGGTCGCCGGCTCCCACAGCTCGCAGGCCCGGCAGCCGGCCGCCGCCTGGCGCAGCCCGTCCAGCCCGACGCCCGACGGTGGGCTGGCGGGGACGTTCTCCTGGCTCATGCCCCGATGACACCCCAGGTCAGCACGGTCCGCGAGGCGGGACGGATAGCGTCGGCGCGCACGGGGATCTTGGAACGGAGGAACGGTGCTCGAGTTCGACGGGCTCCACAAGAGCTACGGCGACAACCGCGTGCTGGAGGGCGTCGGCTTCACCGTCGCCCCCGGCTCGATGTTCGGCTTCTGCGGGTCCAACGGGGCCGGGAAGACGACGACCATGCGCATCGCCATGGGCCTGGCCCGGGCCGACGCGGGCGAGGTGCGCTGGCGCGGCCGGCCGCTGGACGAGGAGACCCGGCGGCGGATCGGCTACATGCCGGAGGAGCGCGGGCTCTACCCGAAGATGCGGGTCGGCGAGCAGCTGACCTACTTCGCCCGGCTGCACGGCATGGACGCCGCCGCCGCGGCCCGCGCCGCGGACGAGTGGTCCGGGCGGCTGGGCCTGGGCGGGCGCCGCGGCGACCCCGTCGAGAAGCTGTCGCTGGGCAACCAGCAGCGGGTGCAGCTCGCCGCCGCGCTGGTCAGCCGGCCCGAGGTGCTGATCCTCGACGAGCCCTTCAGCGGCCTGGACCCGGTCGGCGTCGACGCGCTGGCCGAGGCGCTGCTCGAGCAGTGCCGCGCCGGGGTGCCGGTCGTGTTCTCCAGCCACCAGCTCGACCTGGTCGAGCGGCTGTGCGACTCGGTGGGCATCCTCGCCCGCGGCCGCATGGTCGCCACCGGCACCGTCGAGGAGCTGCGCCGCCGCGAGGCCGGCCGGCTGCTGCGGGTCGTCGTCCCCGACGCCGCGCCCGGCTGGGCCGCCGCTGTGCCCGGCGTCCGGGTCGTCTCCGAGCAGGCCGGCGACACGCTGCTGGAGCTGGCCGCGGACGCCGACGACCAGCAGGTCCTCGCCGCCGCGCTGCGCACCGGCCGGGTCACCCACTTCGCCCGGCGCGAGGCCACGCTGGTCGAGCTGTTCCGCGAGGCCGTCGCCGACCCGGCGCAGCAGGCCGCGCAGCCCGAGGAGGTGGCCGCGTGACCGCCCCGCTGTCCAGCGGGCGGCTGGTCCGCCTGGTCGCCGCCCGCGAGGTCTCCACCCGCATCCGCGACAAGGCGTTCATCGCCAGCTCGGCGCTGATGATCGTGCTGATCCTCGGCCTGCTGGTCTTCCAGGTCGTCGTCGACTCCGGGGAGGACACCAGCCGCGTCGGCGTCGTCGGCGACCCCGGGCAGGTGGGCCGGGCCCTCGAGGCGCAGGGCGACGCGCTCGGCGTCGACGTCGAGGTGGTCCGCTTCGACACCGACGACGCCGCCCGCGCCGCCGTGGAGGACGAGGGCGTCGACGGCGCCCTGGTCGGCGCGGCCGCCGCCCCGGAGCTCGTGGTCCGCGAACCCGACACGACGCTGGAGGCGGTCGTGTCCGGCGCGGTCGGGGCGGTCGCGCTCACCGACGCGCTCGCCGGGGCCGGCGTCGACCCCGCCGACCTGCCGCGGCTGTCGGTGACCGCCCTCGACGGCGACGGCGACGGGCAGGGCGTCGTGGTCGCGATCGTCGGCGTCGTCGTGCTCTACAGCCTGCTCATCCTCTTCGCCCAGTTCGTCGCGCAGGGCGTCGTCGAGGAGAAGTCCAGCCGGGTGGTGGAGCTGCTGCTGGCCACGATGAAGCCGTGGCACCTGCTGGCCGGGAAGATCCTCGGCCTCGGCGTGCTCGGCCTCGCGCAGATCGCCGTCATCGCCGCGGTCGGGGTCGGCGGGGCGCTCGCCTTCGACGTCGTCGACCTGCCCGGTGAGCTGGTCGGCACGGTGCTGTGGCTGCTGTTCTGGTTCGTCCTCGGCTACGCGTTCTACGCGTCGCTGTTCGCCGTCGCCGCCTCGCTGGTCAGCCGGCAGGAGGACCTCGGCAGCGTGCTCACGCCGGCGACGCTGGTGCTGGTCGCCGGGTTCGTCGTCGCCCTCCAGGCGGCCGGTGACCCGGACGGGACGCTGGCCGCGGTGACCTCGTACGTGCCGGGCCTGTCGCCGATGGTCGTGCCGGTGCGCCAGGCGGCCGGCGACGTCGCGGGCTGGGAGGTCGGCGTGGCCGTCGTGCTCATGCTCGTGGCGATCGCGCTGGTGGTCCGGCTGGGCGGCCGGGTGTACTCCGGCGCCCTGCTCCGGACCAGCGGGAAGACCAAGCTGCGGGAGGCCCTGCGGGCCGGGCGGGCCTGAGCACCGGGCGGGGGGACACCCGCCCGGACGAGCACCGGACACGTTGGGGTGACCTCACCCCTGCGGAGGGCGTGCGCCCAGGTCAGCGCGGCCATCATCGGCGCCATGACCGAGGACCTGGACGCGCGCCTCTGGCGGCTGCAGGCCTCCGAGGACGCCGACGAGCTGATCGAGCTGGGCTGCGACCTCGCCGACGCCGGCCGGCAGACCGACGCCGAGTGGTGCTTCCGCCGCGCGGCGGAGCTCGGCGACGCCACCGGCTACTACGACCTGGGCAACAGCCTCGCCGCGCAGGAGCGCTGGACCGAGGCCGCCGAGGCCTACGAGGTGGCCCTGGCCGGCGGCGAGGCCGACGCCTGGCGCAACCTCGGGCTGGTGCTCGAGCAGCTCGGCGACCTCGCGGGGGCCATGGCCGCCTACCGCGGCGCCGCCGACGCGGGCGACACCGAGGGCGGCCTGCAGCTGGCCTTCCTGCTGCGCGAGCAGGGGGAGCGCGACCAGGCCCTGTCCGTCGCCGAGGAGCTGGCCGCGAGCGGCGACGCCGAGGCCGACGCCGTCGCCGCCTGCTGGCAGTGGTGCGCGACCCTCGACCCGGCCCTGGAGGACCGGCTGCGCGCCGGCGCCGCCCACTTCGCCGCCGCCCGCGCCGACCTCGCCGCGCTGCTGCTGCAGACCGGCCGCGCGGAGGAGGCCCGCTCGGTGCTCGAGCGCGGCGCCAAGCTCGGCGAGCAGGTGGCCTGGCTGCCGCTGGGCAACCTGTACCGCGAGCTGCTCGCCGACGACGAGGCCGCCGAGGAGGCCTACCGCGCCGGGATCCAGGCCGGCGACGCGTACTGCCACCACAACCTCGGCGTGCTGCTGGCCGACCGCGGCGACCTCCCCGGCGCCGCGGAGGAGTTCGAGCGGGGCGCCGCCGCCGGCGACCAGCTCGCCGCCGCCGCGCTCGCGCTCCTCCAGGGCAGCTAGCCGGTCCGTGCACGTCCGCGGAGCTGCACCGTGCGGTTCCGCGGAAGTGCACGGACCTCACACCTGCCGCAGGCCGCTCAGGGGGCCGCGGTAGGGGTTGGCCGCCGCGCCGGTGACCCCGGGCCGCACGGTGAACAGCCGCCCCGCCCCGTCCTCGTCGCCGTCGCCGTGCGCGGTGCTGATCACCAGCAGGCCGCGGTCCGGCCCGGCGAAGGCGCAGCTGGAGGTGTGGGCTACCGGCACCTCGACGACGGCGAGCAGCTCGCCCTCCGGTGACCAGCGGCGCACCTGCCCGCCGCCCCACATCGCCGTCCAGAGGCAGCCCTCGTCGTCGACGGTGAGGCCGTCGGCCACGCCGTCGGGGCCGCCGGTCTCCAGCAGCACCCGCCCGCGGCTCCACGAGCCGGAGGACGGGTCGTGGTCGAAGGCGTGCACCAGGCCGGGGCCGGAGTCGGCGAGGTAGACGGTGCGGTCGTCGGGCGACCAGCCCAGCCCGTTGGAGACGGTCAGCCCGTCGCGGACGGTGGTCACCGTGCCGTCGGTGTCCAGCCGGTAGAGGGCGCCGGCGCCGGGGCGCTCGTCGAAGGCCATCGTCCCGGCGTAGAACCGGCCGGTGCGGTCGCACTTCCCGTCGTTCATGCGGGTGCCGCCGTCGTCCTCGCGGCCGCCCTCGCCGGCCAGCTCCAGCAGCACCCGGGCGGTGCCGTCGTCGGCGAGGTGGGTGAACCCGGCGCCGGCGGCGGCCAGCCACCCGCCGCCGGCGGCCGGGACGACGGCGCCCACGGTGTCGCCGGCGCGCAGCGAGCCGGCGTCGGTGAGCGTGTCGCCGTCGAGGGCGGCCCGGCGGACGACGCCGGCGCCGACGTCCACCCAGAGCAGCTCGGCGCGGGCGTCGTCCCAGGTGGGGCCCTCCCCGTGGTCGGCGGGGGCGGGGGCGGCGGGGGTGGCGCGCAGCGTCAGCACGCGGGGGAGCTTCCCCCGGGACACCTGCCCGTCACATCGGGGGCCGATACTGCCCGCATGTCGGAAGCCACCGTCGACGTCGCCGACCTGCGCCTGCCCGGGCGCGACCCGGAGGGGGACGGCCGGGCCGACGACGCCCCGCTGCGCGAGGACATCCGGCTGCTCGGCCGGGTCCTCGGCGAGGTGATCCGGGAGCAGAGCGGCGACGACGTCCTGGACCTGGTCGAGTCCACGCGCGTGCAGGCCTTCGCGCTCCGCCGCTCGGAGACCGACCGGGCGGAGGTCGCCGCCCGCATGGGCGACCTCGACGTCCGCGCGGCCAACCACGTCATCCGCGCCTTCAGCCACTTCTCGCTGCTGGCCAACCTGGCCGAGGACCTGCACCACGAGCGCCGCCGCCGGCACCACCGCCGGGCCGGGTCGCCGCCGCAGCCGGGCAGCCTCGCGGCCACCTTCGCGCTGCTGGACCGGGCGGACCTGGACCCCGACGTCGTCGCGCGGGAGCTGACCGGCGCGCTGGTGGTCCCGGTGGTCACCGCGCACCCCACCGAGGTGCGCCGCAAGACGATCTCGCAGGTGCAGCAGGAGGTCACCGAGCTCATCCGGGAGCGCGACCGGATGGCGCCGGGCGAGGTCGACGAGGCGGCCTGGTCGGCGCAGCTGGAGCGGGCGGTGCTCACCCTCTGGCAGACGGCGCTGCTGCGGCTGTCCCGGCTGCGGCTGGCCGACGAGATCGACGAGGCGCTGCGCTACTACGACCTCTCGCTGTTCCGGGTGGTGCCCGAGATCAACGCCGACCTGCGCCGCGCGCTGCGGGAGCGCTGGCCGCAGGCCGGCCTGCCGACGCAGCCGGTGCTGCAGCCGGGCTCGTGGATCGGCGGCGACCGCGACGGCAACCCGTTCGTCACCGCCGACGCCGTCCGCCGGGCCAGCACCCGGCAGGCCGAGACGGCGCTGGCCCACCACCTCGGCGAGCTGGTGCAGCTGTACCGCGAGCTGTCGATGTCCGACCGGCTGGTCACGCCGACGCCGGAGCTGGCGCACCTGGCCGAGGCCTCCCGCGACGACTCGCCGTTCCGCGCCGACGAGCCCTACCGGCGGGCGCTCAACGGCGTGCACGCCCGGCTGGCCGCCACCGCCAGGCGGGTGCTCGGGCGGGTGCCCGGGGTGCCGCCGATCGCCGAGCTCGACCCCTACGACACCCCCGACGAGCTGCTCGCCGACCTCGCCGTCGTCGACGCCTCGCTGCGCAGCCACGGCGCGGGCGCGCTGGCCGACGACCGGCTGGCCCGGCTGCGCGACGCCGTCGAGGTGTTCGGCTTCCACCTCGCCGGGCTGGACATGCGGCAGAACTCCTCGGTCCACGAGGAGGTCCTCGCCGAGCTGCTGGCCTGGGCCGGCGTGTGCCCCGACTACGCCGCCCTCGACGAGGCCGCCCGGGTGGAGCTGCTGGCCGGGGAGCTGCAGATGCGCCGGCCGCTGGTGCGCCCGGGCGCGCAGCTGTCGGAGCTGGCCCGCGGGGAGCTGGACCTGCTGGAGGCCGCCGCCGGGCAGGTCGCGCTGCTCGGCCCGCGGGCGATCCCGAACTACGTGATCAGCATGTGCGAGTCGGTGAGCGACGTGCTGGAGGTCGCCGTCCTGCTCAAGGAGGTCGGCCTGCTCGACCCCGACGGCGAGGACGGCCCCACCTGCCCGGTCGGCATCTCGCCGCTGTTCGAGACGATCGCCGACCTGCAGGGCGCCGGCGAGACCATGACCGCCGTCCTCGCCCAGCCGGTGTACCGGGCGCTGGTCGCCAACCGCGGCGACGCGCAGGAGGTCATGCTCGGCTACTCCGACAGCAACAAGGACGGCGGCTACCTCGCCGCCAACTGGGCGCTGTACCGGGCCGAGCTGGCGCTGGTCGAGGTGGCGCGGCGCGAGGAGATCCGGCTGCGGCTGTTCCACGGCCGGGGCGGCACCGTCGGCCGCGGCGGAGGTCCGAGCTACGAGGCGATCCGCGCGCAGCCGCCCGGCGCGGTCGCCGGCGCGCTGCGGCTGACCGAGCAGGGCGAGGTCATCGCGGCCAAGTACGGCGAGCCCGACCTCGCCCGCCGCAACCTCGAGGCGCTGGTGGCGGCGACGCTGGAGGCCACGCTGCTCGACGTCGAGGGCCTCGGCGACGGCGCGGAGGAGGCCTACGCGCTGCTCGACGACCTCGCCGGCCGGGCGCAGGCGGCCTACCGGGCGCTGGTGCACGAGACCCCGAGGTTCGTGGAGTGGTTCCGCGCCGCGACGCCGATCCGCGAGCTGGCCGAGCTGAACATCGGCAGCCGCCCGCCCTCGCGCAAGGCCGGCGACCGGATCGCCGACCTGCGGGCCATCCCGTGGGTGTTCAGCTGGTCCCAGGCGCGGATCATGCTGCCCGGCTGGTACGGCACCGGCTCGGCGCTGGAGTCCTGGATCGGGGACGACCCGGTGCGGCTGGCCCGGCTGCAGGAGCTGCACCGGCGGTGGCCGTTCTTCCGGACGGTCCTGTCGAACATGGGGATGGTGCTGGCCAAGACCGACCTCGACCTCGCCGCCCGCTACGCGGGGCTGGTGCCGGACGAGGAGCTGCGGGGGCGGGTGTTCGACCAGATCACCGCCGAGCACGAGCGCACCTGCCGGGTGCTGCTGGCGGTCACCGGCGACGACCACCTGCTGGCCGACAACCCGTCTCTGGCCCGGTCGATCCGCAACCGGTTCCCCTACCTGGAGCCGCTGCACCACCTGCAGGTGGAGATGCTGCGCCGGCGCCGGACCGGGGACGACGACGAGCTGGTGCGGCGCAACATCCAGCTGACGATCAACGGGATCGCGACGGCGCTGCGGAACTCGGGCTGAGCTCGCGCACCGGGAGGCGGTGGCGGTCCAGCCAGGCGGCCAGCCGGGCGCCGTCCCAGGGGCGGCGGCGCCGGGCGGCGGCCATCACCAGCGCGCGCGGCAGCTCGGCCAGCGCCAGCGCGATGCCCGCGGCGCCGGGGGTGTCGCCGTCGCGGAGGTGGTCGAGGACCGGGCGTCCCCGCCGGGCGAGGAAGGCCGCCGTCTCCCGGACCGGCCGGTCGGCGTGCTGGGGGAGGAGCACCTGGACGGTGCGGGCGTAGTGCCACTCCCGCAGGAACACCCCGCGCGCGGTGCGGCCGCCCCTGCCGTGCAGGAAGACGGTGTCGGGCACCCGCAGCAGCAGGTGCCCGGCCGCGCGCAACCGCCGGGAGGCGTCGCGGTCCTCGTTGTAGAAGAAGTACAGCGGGTCGAAGCCGCCGGCGGCGAGGAACTCCGCCCGGCGCACGAGCAGCGCGGTGCCGGCCAGCTCCTCGGCCGGGAACGGCGGGCCGGGCGGGTCGTCGTCCTCGCCGGGGCCGTGCACCGCGGGCGCGGCCCAGATCGCCCGCGGCTCGGCGTCGAGGACCGCGGCCAGCCGGCGCAGCATGCCCCGGTCGGGCTCGCCGTCGGAGTTGACCAGCGCGACGTAGCGGCCGGAGCAGGCGTCGAGCGCGAGGACCATGGCGCGCGCCCAGCCGAGGTTGCGCGGGGCGGACAGCACCCGGGCGTCGGCGTCGGGGTGGCAGTCGCGCAGGAGGGCGCGGGCGGCCGCGGAGGTCGCCGGCGCGGCGGCGTTCTCCACCAGCAGCGCCCGGCCCCGCCACCCCGGGCCCGTCGCCGCCGCCACCGCGGCGTGGTGCCGGGCGAGCATCTCCGGCGCCTCCCGGTGGACGAGGAACACGACGTCGACGTCGTCGAGGAGGGTGCGCGCGGGTGCCGTCACCGTGGCGCCCTACCCCGCGCGCGCCGGTGGCCTACCGTGCCGGGGGAGCACTGACGGCGGGGGGACCGTGGCGGACACGATGCGGGTGGCGGCGTCGGGGGAGGACCTGCGCGCCGCGGCCCGGCTGCTGGGCATCGGCCCGGCGGCCCTGGCGCCCGAGCTGCTCGACCCCGGCGCGCGGCTGCTGGTCGGTGACGGCGCCGCCGCGCACCTGCGCCGCCGCTGGACCGACGAGGGCACCACCGAGGCCGTCGTCCTCCACCGCTCCACGCACGTCACCGGCCGCTCGGCGCTGCTCGCCGTCGCCGCGGCCTGGGGCTGCTCGCAGGTCCGCGACGCCGGCACCGGCCGGGTGGTCGAGGTGGCACCCCCGCCGGACGAGGCGCCGCTGACCGCCCGGTTCGCGCACCTGGCCGCGCTGGCCGCGACCCGGGTCGAGGTGGCCGTGGCGCTGGCCCGCGACACCGGCCGCGACCGGCGCAAGGACGACGGCAGCTGGTCGATGGCCGCCGACGAGGCCGCGCACGCCGCCGCGGCCGGGACGCTGGCCCCGCTCGGCGTGCCCGTGCTGTCGGAGGAGCGGCCCGACCCCGCCGTGTCCGACGACGACCCGTGGATCGTGCTCGACCCGCTCGACGGCACCGGCAACTTCCGCGCCGGCCTGCCGCCGTGGGCGTTCTCGGCGGCGCTGGTGCACCGCGGCCGGGCGGTGGCCGGGCTCGTCGTCGACCTGTCCTCGGGGCGCCGCTGGGCCGGGACCGCGGACACCGGCGCGCAGCGGGACGGCGTGCCGGCGCGGGTGCGGGAGGGCAGCACCGTCGTCGCGCCGTCGGGCCGGACCGTGCGGGTGCCCGCGACGGCGCACCGGGTGCGGGTGACCGGCTGCACCGCCGTCGACCTGTGCCTGGTCGCCGACGGGTCGGCCGGCGCCTGGCACGACCTGGACCGCAGCGGCACGCACGTGCACGACGTCGCCGGCGGGCTGGCCGTGCTCGCCGCCGCCGGCGGGGTGGCGCTGACCCCCGACGGCGACCCGCTGTCCCTCCGGCCGGACACCGAGACGCTGATCCGGTTCGTCGCGGCGGCCTCCGCGCAGGGCGCGCGGGACCTGATCGCCGTGGTGCGGGACTAGCGCCCCGCGGCCGCCCGCACCGCGGCCAGCAGGGACTCGCGCTCGTGCAGCGTGGTCCGGGCGCGGCCGCGGGTGGCGCCGAGGGCGACCTCGGCGGCGTCGATGGCCCGCCAGTCCTCCAGCAGCACCGGCTCGGCGCCGCGGGCGCGCAGCGTGCGCACCAGGTCGTCGCGGTCGCCGTGCGCGCCGATCACCCCGGCCTCGGCGTCGGCCAGCAGCGAGGCCACCGTCTCGCGGGCGTCGTGCTTGTTGGTGCCGACGACGCCGGTGGGCCCGCGCTTGATCCACCCGGCCACGTACTCGCCGGGGGAGCGGGCGCCGTCGCGCAGCACCCGGCCCTCCGCGTTCGGCACGGTGCCGGTGCGCGGGTCGACCGGCAGGCCGGGCAGGCCCTGCCCGCGGTAGCCGACCGAGCGGACGACGAGGTCGGTGGGCAGCACCTCGGTCTCGCCCGTGCCCACGGCCCGCCCGTCGCCGTCGACGGCCGTGCGTTCCACCTCGATCCCGGTGACCCGGTCGGTGCCGAGGATGCGCACCGGCCGGCGGTAGAAGCGCAGCCACAGCCGGCCGCGGCCGGGCTCGGGCCGGTGGCCGGCCCACTCGCGCAGGACGGCGAGGTTGCGGCTGGCGTTGCGGTCGCCGGCCAGGCGCTCCTCGGCGGCCGGGTCGAGGTCGAGGTCGGCGGGGTCGACGAGCACGGTGGTCCGCTCCAGGCCGGCGAGCTCGCGCAGCTCCATCGTGGTGAACGACGCCTGCGCCGGGCCGCGGCGGCCGAGCACGGTGACCTCCTCGACCGGCGTCGCGGCGAGGGTGTCGAGCACGTGCTGGGGCATGTCGGTGGGCTCGAGCTCCTGCGGGGCGCGGGAGAGCACCCGGGCGACGTCGAGGGCCACGTTGCCGACGCCGACGACGACCGCCCGCCGCGCGCCCGCGAGCGCCGCCTCCACCCCCGCCCGGTCGGCGTCGGGGTGGCCGCAGTACCAGGCCACCAGGTCGGTGGCGGCGAGGCTGCCGGTGAGGTCCTCGCCCTCGATCGCCAGCGCCCGGTCCAGCGCCGCCCCGTAGGTGTAGACGACGGCGTCGACGTGCGCGCGCAGGTCCTCGAGCGAGACGTCGGTGCCCACCTCGACGTTGCCGACGAACCGCACGCCCGGGTGGTCCAGCGCCCGGTGCAGGGTGTCGCGGATCGCCCGCATCTTCGGGTGGTCGGGGGCGATGCCGTGCCGGACCAGGCCGAACGGGGTGGGCAGCCGGTCGAGCAGGTCGACGGTCACCGGGACCGGTGCCCGGCGGGTCAGCGTCTCGGCGGCGTAGATGCCGGCCGGGCCGGCGCCGACGACGGCGACCCGCAGCGGCCGCTCACCGTCCGGGGCGGGGGATCCGTCGTCGGCCACGACTGGCATCCTGGCCCGGCCGGGGCGTGGTGCGCCAGATCACCGCCCCGGCGAGCCGACCACCCACCGCAGAGGGGACCGCCCGTGTCCGTCGTCGTCGTCGCCACCATCAGCCCGAGGCCCGAGCACCTGGACGAGGTCCGTCAGGCCGTGCTCGAGACGGTGCCGCAGGTGCACGAGGAGCCCGGCTGCGAGCGGTACGCGCTGCACGAGGGCCGCGGCGTCCTCATCATGGTCGAGCAGTGGGAGAGCCCCGAGGCGCTGGCCACCCACGGCAAGGCCGAGCCGCTGACCGCGCTGTCGGCCAAGCTCGAGGGCAAGCTCACCGAGCGGCCCGCCGTCCAGGTGCTCACCGCCCACCCCGCCGGCGACCCCGCCAAGGGCGCCCTCTGAGCTCACCCCTACCGTCGAGATCACGTGATCTCGTACGTCCTGGGCGGCCCTGGTGTACGAGATCACGTGATCTCGGCAGCCGTCAGGCCGCCTGGCAGACGGGGCACCAGTAGAGGTTGCGGCCGACCATCTCCTCGGTGCGCACCTCGGTGCCGCAGATCCGGCACGGCAGTCCGGTGCGCCGGTAGACGTAGTGCGCGTCCTCCCGGCGCACCGCACCCGAGCGGCGGGAGCGGTCGGCCGGCTGCGTGGTCACGATCCGGCCCATCCGGACGCCGGCGCGCATGAGCACCACCAGGTCGTCCCACAGCGCCTGCCACTCCTGCGCGCCGACGTCGCGGCCCGGGCGGAACGGCGAGACGCGGTGCCGGAAGAGGATCTCGGCGCGGTAGACGTTGCCGACGCCGGCCAGCACCGACTGGTCCATGAGCAGCGCGCCGACCGCCGTCCGGCTGCGGCCGACCCTCGCGTACGACAGCGGGCCGCCGCGGCGGGTGCGCAGCGGGTCGGGGCCGAGCCGGTCGAGGATCGCGTCGACCTCGGGCTGGGGAAGGACGTCGCACGCCGTCGCCCCGCGCAGGTCGGTCCACACGCCCTCGCCCTTGGGCCCGTCGGCCACCCAGCGCATCCGCAGCGCGCCGCGCGGGGGCGGCGGGTCGCCGACGCCGGTCGTGTAGGTGCCGTAGAGGCCCAGGTGGACGTGCAGCACGTCGCCGCCGAAGTCGGCGAACAGGTGCTTGCCGTAGCTGGTGACCTCCTCGAGCACCCGCCCGTCGAGCAGCGCGGCGCCGGCGGCGAAGCGGCCCTGCGGGCTGGTGACGTGCACCGGCCGGCCCGCGAACAGCTCCGACTGCTCCGCGGCCAGCCGGTACAGGGTGTGGCCCTCAGGCACCGCGCACCGCCCGGTAGCGGGCCAGCGCCACCTGCCGCTCCTCGGCGTGGTCGACGACCGGCAGCGGATAGCCCTCGGGCGGGCCGCCGGGCACGGTCCACGGCTCGTGCACGTACCGGTCGGGGACGTCGCGCAGCTCCGGCACCCAGCGCCGCACGTAGACGCCGTCGGGGTCGAACTGCCGGCCCTGCCGGGTCGGGCTGAAGACCCGGTAGTACGGCGAGGGGTCGGTGCCCGTGCCGGCCACCCACTGCCAGCCGTGGTGGTTGCTGGCGAGGTCACCGTCGACGAGGTGGTCGAGGAAGTACCGGGCGCCGCGGCGCCAGTCGACGTGCAGGTCCTTGCAGAGGAACGACGCCACGATCATCCGCACGCGGTTGTGCACGTAGGCCTCGCCGCGGAGCTGCCGCATCCCGGCGTCGACGATCGGGTAGCCGGTGCGCCCCTCGGCCCAGGCGGCGAAGTGCTCGTCGGCGACCGGGCCGGTGTCGTACTGCATGCGCTTCATACGCTCGTCGAACGGCTCGCGCGCGGTCTCCGGGCGGTGCCACAGGACGTCGGCGTAGAAGTCGCGCCAGACCAGCTCGCCGGTGAACCTCTCCACCGCCTCGGCGTGGTCCCCGGCGAGCGCCTGCGCCTCGGCCAACAGGGTCCGGGGGTGGACGGTGCCGTACTTCAGGTGCGCCGACAGCCGGCTGGTGCCGTCGGTGCCGGGGGTGTTGCGCGAGGCCGCGTAGCCGGGCAGCCGCTGGTCGCGGAACAGCGCCCAGGCGTCCAGTCCGGCGCGCTCGCCGGCCGGGGGCAGCACCGTGCCGTCGAGGTCCTGCGCCGGCGGCAGGTCCTCGGAGCGGACGCCGGCGGCCCACACGACGTCGTCCGGGAGGGGGGCGGGGGAGTGCAGCCCGCGCGCCCGCCAGGCCCGCGCGAACGGCGAGTAGACCCTGAACGGCGTCCCGTCGTCCTTGGTCAGCCGGCCGGGGGTGACGCCGTAGGGCGAGCCGGTGCGGACGAGGGGGACCTCGCCCAGCGCCCGCTCGACCGCCGCGTCCCGCGCCCGCCCGTACACGCCGGCGTCGGAGGACACGTGCACGCTCGCCGCGCCCGTCTCGCGGACGAGGCCGGGCACGACGCGCGCCGGGTCCCCGGAGCGGACGACCAGCGCCCCGCCGGTCTGCTCGCGCAGGTCGGCCAGGCAGTCGCGCAGGAACTCCCGCCGCGGCCGGCCCGACGGCTCCCACAGCCGCGGGTCGACGACGAAGACCGGCACCACGGCGCCGTCCCGGCCGGCCGCCTCGACCGCGGCGACCAGCGCCGGGTGGTCGCGCAGCCGCAGGTCGCGGCGGAACCAGAGCAGGGCTGTCGGCACCCGCGCCAGGTTAGGTCGCCCGGCGCGGGGCCGCAGGTCAGCGCCGGGTCAGCGGTCGGCGGTGGCCAGACCGAAGTGGGGCTTGTCCTCGTCGGCGACGAGGTCGAGCGTCTCGGGATGCTGCTGGATGTAGTGGCGCACGAAGGAGCAGTAGGGCAGGACGTGCAGTCCGCGCTCGCGGGCGGCGTCGAGGACGCCACCCACCAGGACCTTGCCGAGTCCGCGACCCCCCATGCTGGGGTCCACCTCGGTGTGCGGCAGGGCCATCGTGCCGTTCTCGACGTGGTAGCTGGCCAGTCCGACGACGCGCTCGCCGACCCGCACCTCGAACCGTCCCCGCTCGGGGACGTCGACCACCGTGGTCTCCATCGTTGCGTTCCCACCTCCGCTATGCCCCGGCGCCGTTGCCGGGGGCACGACGTGCATCTGGAACGGTAACGCCTCGGAGGCCGAGAGGTTTCCTGCGCGAACGGGGTGTCCGCCGGACGAGTTCGTCAGCCGGTGCTGCCCCACAGCGCCAGGACGGCGCCCGCGACGAACGCGACGGGGGCGAGGCGGAGCACGCTCGGGCCCCACGGGTCCTCCGGCCGGGAGGCGTGCGCGGTGGCGACGGCGAGTGCGCCGACGGCGACGGCCAGGACCAGTGCTACGACGAGGAAGTCCATGACGACCCTCCCTGCTCGCTCGTGGTACAGGGGTACCACCGAGCGGCCGTCAGGGGCGGGGGTTCGTGCGCGTCCACCCGCGGTCGTCCCGGCGGGCGCCGAGCGCGGCGCGGCAGCGGCGGCACACGGCCTGCACCTCCTCGGCGTGGCGGCCGGACTCGGGCTGCACGTCGGCCCAGCCCACGTGCGGGAAGCGGGCCAGCCGGGAGCGCGAGAGCGACAGGCCGCAGACCGTCTCGTTGCGCCCGCGCTCCCAGGCGTGCACCTCGCCGCTGGGGTAGCGGATGCCGTCGTCGGGGTCGGTCCACTGGCCGGCGGCCGCGACCGCGGCGTTGCGGAGTGCCATGCGTCCCCCGTACCCGCGGTGCACCGTCGGGCCCACCCCGACGCCGCGGCGGGGGCGCGCCGGGTCAGCGCAGGTCGTCGAGCCGGTCCTGCAGGGACTCCAGCTGGGCCTGCGCCCGGGCCTCCACGCCGTCGAGGAAGGCCGCCGCGGCGCGCATCTCGCGGTGGACCGCGGCGACGTCGACGCGGTCGGAACCGAACGCGGTCCGCAGCCGGATGAGTGCGCGGGACGTCACCGCCGTGTCCTCGGCGGCGTCGGGCCACAGCTCGACCAGCACCTCCTGCACCGCGCTCCAGTGGGTGAAGACGTCGTCCCCGTCGAGCGCGAGCGGCTCCCCGGTGAGCGCCGGCAGGTCCTCGACGAGGACGAGCAGGGAGAGCCGGAGGTGCTCCCGCCAGGCGTCCAGGAAGCGGTAGACCAGCCACTGGCCGGCCGGGTCCCCGGCGGTCAGCCGCGCGTACAGCAGGGCCGTCTCCTGGAGGACGCCCTCCCGCTGCTCGTAGCAGCCCTGCCGCCCGTCCCAGGACAGCGGCACCAGGAGCGCGTCCGCCGACGCTGCAGGTCCCGCCGAGTCCGCGTCGTCCGCCATGGTCCGGAACGGTAGAGGGCCTCCGGCCCCGCCCGGAACGCCGGACGCCCGGCGCGGGTGCCCCCGGCAGGATTCGAACCTGCGACACACGGTTTAGGAAACCGATGCTCTATCCCCTGAGCTACGGGGGCTCGTCGGCGCTGCGCCGACCGGGGTGTGCGCAGCCGAGGCTACCGGGACGACCGGGAGGGGCCCGCGGAGCGTCCCCGGTGTCTACCGTCTGGGTGTGTTGCTCGCAGTGGTCGAGATCGTGCTGCTGCTGGTGCTCGTCGCCCTGCTGCTGTCCCGCCTCGGCGTCTGGACGGCGGGCCGGCGGGCGGCTCCGCCGCGGGCCCGGTGGGCGCCGGCGCACGACGAGGTCGAGGGGCAGACGCGGGTGCTGCTGCGCCGCTCGTACCCGGGCCCCGACGGGGCGCCGGTCGTGCTCGAGGACCGGGTGTTCGCCACCTTCCCCGCCGACGACCCCGCCTGGGAGGCCCGCTTCACCGAGGCGATGGCCGGCGCCCGGTTCCGCTGCTCCTACCTGGACGCCGAGGACTCCGCCGGCTGAGCCCCCGCGGCGCGGCCGGCGCCGGCGAGGGCAGGATGGCGGCCATGGGACAGGTCGTGGCCACCGCCGAACGCGTCGTCCGTGCCCCCGCCGAGCAGGTGCGGGCCGCCCTCGCCGACTACACCGGCACCCGGCGCGAGGTGCTGCCCGAGCAGTTCAGCGACTACCGCGTCGAGGCCGGCGGCCAGGGGGCGGGCACGCGGGTGCACTGGCGGTTCGCCGCGACGTCGAAGCGGGTGCGCGAGCAGGACGTCGAGGTCACCGAGCCCGACGGCACCCTCGTCGAGCGCGACACCCGCTCGTCGATGGTCACCACCTGGACCGTCACCCCGGCCGACGCCGGCAGCAGCACCGTGCGGGTGCGCACCACCTGGAACGGCGCGGGCGGCATCGGCGGCTTCTTCGAGCGCACCTTCGCCCCCAGGGGCCTGCGCCGCGTGTACGACGACCTGCTCGGCCGCCTGGAGGGCCGGCTTCCCTGACGACGGCGGCGCGGCGGGCGGTCACGGAGGACCATGGGCCGGTGACCGCCGCCCTCCCCGCCGTCCAGACCGCGGACGGCCTCGACGAGCTGGCCGCCCTGGTCGCCGACGGCGACGTCCTCGTCCTCTCCGGCGCCGGCCTGTCCACCGACTCCGGCATCCCCGACTACCGCGGCGCCACCGGCTCCCTCCGCCGGCACACGCCGATGACCTGGCAGACCTTCCGCCGCGACCCGCGCGGGCGGCACCGCTACTGGGCGCGCAGCTACGTCGGCTGGCCGCAGATGGCCGCCGCCCGCCCCAACGCCGGGCACTCCGCCGTGGCCCGGCTGCAGCGGGCCGGCCTGCTGGCCGGCGTCGTCACGCAGAACGTCGACGGGCTGCACCAGGCCGCCGGCGCCCGGGACGTCGTCGAGCTGCACGGCGGGCTGGACCGGACGGTCTGCCTGGCCTGCGGGGACGTCGCCCGGCGGGACGAGCTGCACCGCCGGCTGCGGGCCGCCAACCCGGCCTTCGGCCCGCGCGTGGACGAGGTGAACCCCGACGGCGACGCCGAGCTGGCCGACGAGGTGCTCGACGGCTTCGTGATGGTCGGCTGCACCGCGTGCGGCGACGGGCCGCTCAAGCCCGACGTCGTCTTCTTCGGCGAGACCGTGCCGCGCGACCGCGTGGACACCTGCTTCCGGATGCTCGAGGACTCCGCCGGCCTGCTCGTCCTCGGCTCCTCGCTGACCGTCATGAGCGGCTACCGGTTCGTGCTGCGCGCCGCCGAGCTCGGCATCCCGGTGGCGGTGGTCAACCTCGGCCCCACGCGCGGCGACGCCAAGGTCGACGTCAAGGTGGACGCCCCGCTCGGCGAGGTGCTGCCCGAGCTGGCCCGCCGCTGCGGCGCGTGACCCGCCGCGAGGTCGAGCACACCGGGGACGGCCGCTGGGTCGTCGTCGACGGGCGGCGGTGGCGGACGGCGGACCCGTCCCTGCCCGACGACGTCCGCGCCCGGCTGCTCTCCCACCTGGGCACGGCGCGCGCGGCGGTGCGCACGGCTCCCGACCCCGCGGCGCGGCGGGCCGCCCGGGACCGGGTGCAGCTGGCCAAGACCGGGCTGGGGGAGCGCGGCCCGGCCTGGTGGGAGCAGGACGACGACACCCGCCGCGCCCGGTGGGAGGCGGCGCTGGAGGCGCTCGGCGGTTGACCGCCCGCCCGACCGGGCAGGAACCGCCGCGATGCAGACCTTCCTGCCGGTGGCCGACTTCGAGGAGAGCGCGCGGCTGCTGGACTCGCCGCGCCTGGGCAAGCAGCGGGTCGAGACGCTGCAGGTGCTGCGCGCCCTGGAGCTGCCCGACTACGGCTGGACCTCGCACCCGGTCGTGCACATGTGGCGCGGGCGGACGGCGGCGCTGGTCGTCTACGGCCTGGCGATGGTGCGGGTCTGGCGCGAGCGCGGGTTCGCCGACAGCACGCACACGCTGATCGCCGAGTTCGCCCCCGACGTCGAGGGCGCCACGCAGGACGAGCTCGCCCGCGCCGGGATGCTGCCCTCCTGGGTCGGCGACGAGGCGCTGCACCTGTCCCACCGGTCGAACCTGCTGGCCAAGGAGCCGGACTTCTACCGGCCGCGGTTCGCCCCGCTGTTCGGCGCCGAGCCCGACGACCTGCCCTACGTCTGGCCCGGTCCCGACGACGTCCCGCCGGCGGCCGAGCCCGAGGGCACCCGGGTGTGGGTGGTGCGGCCGCGGGCGCACAACGAGCTGGGCGCGTGCCTGGCCGCCGGCGTCGTCGGGCTGGGCACCCAGTCGGGGATCGACGTCGACGCCACCGGCCTGTCACCGGCCGAGCTGCGCGCGCTGGCCAAGGAGATCTCCGGGCGCCGGCCGAGCAAGGACCTCCGCCAGCTGTCGACCTTCCTCGACGAGATCCGCCCCGGCGACCCGGTGGCCCTGCCCGTCGAGCACGGCGCCGGCCTGCTCGTCGGGGAGGTGCTCGGCGACTACCTGTTCGACGGCCGCGAGCTGCTGCCGCACCGCCGCCCGGCCCGCTGGGACCACGTGGTGCCGCGCGCCGCGGCCCGCCCGCCCGCGACCCTGCAGGACCCGCGCGCGCTGTTCCCCGTGGTGCTCGACCCCGACGTGCTGCCGCCGTCCCTGGCCGGCACCACCTACCGCGAGCCCGCGCTCCCGCTGGTCTGAGCCGCGCGGACGACGCTCGTCCACGCCTGCGTGTGCAGCCGGCGCAGCTCCAGCCACGGCGCGAGCTCGGCGTCGGACGGGCCGCCCGCCGCGTCCAGCGCGGCGCGGCCGTCCAGCCGGGAGGTGAGCCGCAGGCAGGCGAGGTCCCACTCCGGCGGCCCGGCGCAGGTGTCCTCGAGGTCGGCCCACCGCCAGCCGCCCGGCGTGGCCAGCAGGTTGCCGGGGTGCGCGTCGCCGTGCAGCGCCTGCACCAGGCCGCCCAGCCGGGGCCGGAGGGCCTCCACCCGCTCCGCCGTGCGCGCGCGGACGGCGGCGTCGACGCCCCACGCGCCCGCCCGCTCGCTGAAGACCGCGAGGTCGTCGAGCGGGGTGTCCAGCGGGCTCCCGGTCACGGGCAGACCGGCGAGCACCGCGTGCAGGCCGGCGAGCGCGGTGGCCACCTCGGCCGGGGTCGGCGTCCGCGGCAGCACCTCCACCCGGGTCCAGAAGGTGAGCGTCAGACCCTCCTGCACGTGCGGCCCCGGCGGCAGCAGGTCGCTCGGCGGGACGACGGGCGCGCCGGCCGCGGCCAGGGCGCCGGCCAGCGCCACCTCGCGGCCGAACGGGCGGCGCGGGTCGGGGCGCAGCAGCGGCGTCAGCGTCGCCACCCGCGCCACCACCGGCGCCGGGGCCAGGTGGACGACGACGTTGACGCCGTCGTGCAGCACCCGCGGCCCGGTGGACCGGAGGCCGTGGGCGGGGGGCCCCCCCCGGGCGGGGGGGCCCCCCCCCCCGGCCCCCGGCGCACCTCCCCCCCCCACCCCCCCCTATATTCCAGCCCCCCCCCCCCCCCCCCCTAAAA
>NZ_JBJGZI010000013.1:0-138823 GCF_054050455.1 Geodermatophilus sp. SYSU D00684
AGCGCGGTCAACGGGGGCGTGCTAGCGGCGATGATCGTCATCGGCCGCCGCGCGCAGGGCTCGGCCTACCGCCAGGTGGACGGCCACCCCGGCGCCCCCCCCCGGGGGCCGTAGGAGGGGAACTGCGCGGCGGTGGGCCGCCGGACGGTCAGGCGGCGGGGACCCGCTCGCCCGCAGCCGGGACGGCCGGCCGGCCCGGCGCGGTGTCGCCGGAGGCGGTCCGCCCCGTCCGGCGGGACGGGAGGAGGACGACCGAGAACAGGCCGGCGCCCGCGGCGGCGAGCAGCGACCGCGCCTCGCGCAGGTCGGCGGCCTCCGTCCGGCCGGCGGTGACGACCAGCACGGCGCCGTCGTTCTCCCGCGCCAGCCGCCGCCACTCGCGCGCCGAGGCCGAGGCGGACCCGACGGTCAGGCGGGCGCCGGCCGGCAGGGCGGGCGCCGGGTCCTCGCCCGGCTCGGCCACGACGACCGGGGTGCCGCCGTCGACGAGCTCGGTCGCCAGCGCGGTGACCAGGTCGCGCGCGGCCTGCGACTCGTCGGGCGAGGCCGCCAGGACGACGGCCCGCACGAGACCGTCGTCGTCGACCGGCTCCAGCTGGCGGGCGAGCATCGCCACGGGCCGGCCGGTCCCGCGCCGGCGGCGGTTCCGCCGGGCGGTGACGGCGTGGACGGTCAGCTCGTCCCCGCCGGCGCCCCAGGCGGTGCGGACGTCGTCGACGGTGTGCAGCCGGGTGTCCGCGCGGCTGCGCAGCACGGCGACGGCGGCGCCCAGCGTGAGGCCGACGAACAGGCCGAGGCCCAGCACCAGCCCGGGGACGGGGAAGACGGGGGAGGACGGCACGGTGGCCGGGTTGGTCACGGTCAGGTCCACCGGCGAGACGCCGTCCTGCCGCTCCTCGAGGTCCTCGACCGCCGTGCTGAAGCGCTCGGCGACGGCGTTGGCGACCGCGGCGGCGCGGGCGGGGTCCTCGTCGGTGACCGAGACGTCGACCTGCGAGGTGTCGGGCGGGTTGACCGCGGCGACCCGCGCCCGGAGGTCGGTGACGGACTCGTCGAGCGAGAGCTCCTCGATGACCGGGCCGAGGACGGTCTGGCTGCGGGCGACGTCGGGGTAGGTCGTCACGCGCTGGCTGACGAACTGGGAACCGCTCGTCCCGTCCCCCGAGCTCGCGACGAACACCTGCGCGGTGGTCGTGTAGGTCGGCCGGACGGCCAGCACGACGACGAGGGCGACGAACAGCCCGGTGAGGGTGATCGCCGCCCACGTCGTCCAGTACCGGCGCAGGGCCGTCCCGTAGTCCTGGAGTTCCATCTCGCCCGCCCTCTGGAGCCCTCCCGACGCACCCGTGGGGCGCTGCGCCCCGCGCGTCGTCCCGGCCTGCCCGGACTGGCTCCGGTCGAGGCTAGGGCGCACCGGGCGCGGGCGGACCCGCGTGACGGCACCGGCTCACCCCATGGGAGGGGCCGGCGCGGCGCCGGGTCGCAGGCGGCCGGCAATCCTCACCCCTAGGCCTCCCCATCTGGGAGTGCGCGTGCTTGATCGTTCAGGTTCCTCGTGCGCCGTGACACTCCGTGATTGGAATGGCACCAGCGACTCGGGACCAAGTGCCTTGATCAGGCATGTCGGCGCCGGAAGGGGTTGCAGTCCGTCACCGCTTCTGGTTGCTTGGCCGGACCCGCGGCGAACCGGTCCCCACGGAACCCGGTCGCCGCCGGACGCAGCGGGGGGCGTCTTCGAGCGCTGTCCGCGCCTGTCAACAGTGACAGGGAGGGGGCGACGCGCGTGGCGTTGAACATGCCGGAGGTCGGCCGGCCGGTCGGACCGTCCAGGGCGGTGCCCGTTCCACCGACGCAGACGGCCCGGCTGAGGTCCGGCGGGTACGGCCGCGCCTCGATCGGTCCTCCCCACGTGGGCCGTCGTCCGTTGCGCTGGGTCCGTCGCTACCAGGCGGCGGCCGTCGCTGCCGACCTCCTCGCCGCGGCGCTGTGCGGCGTGTCCGCGCACGTCATCCGGTTCGGCATCGGCGTCGATGTCGAGTCGTCGACGCAGACGCTGGTCGCGGTGGCGGTGTTCCCGTTCGTCTGGGCCGCCGTGGTGAGCCTCGCGGGCGGCTACGACGCCGCGACGATAGGCACTGGCAACGAGGAGTTCCGGAGCGTCCTCCAGGCCGGTCTCGTCGGCCTCGCCGCCATCGGGTTCGCCTCCTACGCGGGCAACTGGCACCTGTCCCGCGCCCTGGTCGTGATCGCCGTGCCGACGACGGTCGTCGTCAGCGTGCTCGGGCGTCACCTGCTGCGCACGTGGGTGCACCGGCTGCGGGCGGGCGGGCGGTGCATGCGGACCGTCCTCGCCGTGGGCAGGGAGCGGGCGGTGCTGGACCTCGTCCGTCACCTGCGCCGCGAGCGGCACTGCGGGATGACCGTCGTCGCAGCGTGCGTCCCCGACCCGGACGGCGCGGCGCTCCTCCGTGCCGAGGGCGTCGAGACCGTCGGCGACCTCAGGTGCGTCCCGGAGGTCGTCTCGGCATGGGGCGTCGACGCCGTGGCCGTCGCCAGCAGCAGCGAGACCGCCGCGGCCTACCTGCGTCGCCTCTCCTGGGACCTGGAGGGCACGGGGGTCGAACTGCTGGTCGCACCCGGTCTCATGGAGGTCGCCGGACCCCGCATGCACGTGCGGCCGTTCATCGGGCTCCCCCTGGTGCTCGTGGAGGAACCGCGCTTCACCGGGCCCATGCGTCTGGTCAAGGCGACGATGGACCGGATCGGAGCCATGCTGCTGCTGGTCCTCGTGCTGCCGCTCCTCCTGGCCGTGGCCGTGGCGATCCGAGCCGACAGCAGGGGACCGGTCCTGTTCCGCCAGGTGCGGATCGGTCACGAGGGCCGGCCGTTCACCATGCTCAAGTTCCGGACCATGTCCAGTGACGCGGAGGACCGCCGGGCCGAGCTGGAGCGCCACAACCACAACGCGGACGGACTGCTGTTCAAGGTCCCCGGCGACCCGCGGATCACCCGGGTCGGGGCACGGCTCCGACGTCACTCCCTGGACGAGCTGCCCCAGTTGTTCAACGTCCTGTGCGGCCAGATGTCCCTCGTCGGCCCCCGGCCGCCGTTGCCCGAGGAGGTCGCCCGGTACGACGACTCGGTGCGTCGCCGGCTGCTGGTCAAGCCGGGGCTGACCGGTCTCTGGCAGGTCTCGGGGCGGAGCGACCTCACCTGGGAGGAGACCGTGCGTCTCGACCTCCGGTACGTCGAGAACTGGTCCCTCGCCCTCGACCTCGTCATCCTCTTCAAGACGCTGGCGACCGTGGCCCGTGCCCGCGGGGCCTACTGATGCGGTACCCGACACCGCGACGACCGGGCGGGAGTCCGTCGCCCCGGGGCGACACCCGTCGCCTCGTCCTCCAGCGACCGCGGGAGCGATGACATGACCTCGACCGCGACGACGCCCCAGGCTGCGGGTCTCCCCCGGATCCCCGACCTCGGCGGTGGTGTGTGCCGTCTCTGTGGCCGCCGGCTCTCCGACGTCTTCGTCGACCTCGGGATGTCCCCGCCCTGCGAGAGCTACCTGTCCGTCGACCAGCTCGAGGCGGCGGAGGTCTTCTACCCGCTGAGGGTCTGGATCTGTTCGGGCTGCCTGCTCGTGCAACTGCCCTCGCACCTGCCGGCGGAGCAGATCTTCACCGACTACGCCTACTTCTCCTCGTACTCGACCTCGTGGGTCGAGCACGCGAGGGTCTTCACCGAACGCGCCGTCGGCCGCCTGGGACTCGACGGGTCGAGCTTCGTCGTCGAGGTCGCCAGCAACGACGGCTACCTGCTCCAGCACGTCCTGGCCCGCGGGATCCGGGCGCTGGGGATCGAACCCGCCGGCAACGTCGCCGCCGTCGCCGCGGAGCGGGGCGTCCCGACCCACGTCGCCTTCCTCGGCGAGGAGGAGGGGCGGCGGGTCCGCGCGGAGCACGGGCCCGCGGACCTGGTCGTGGCCAACAACGTCTTCGCGCACGTCCCGGACGTCCGCGACTTCAGCCTCGGCCTGGCGGCCCTCCTGGCCGATGACGGCTGGCTCAGCATCGAGGTGCCGCACCTCATGCGGCTCATCGAGCACGCGCAGTACGACACGATCTACCACGAGCACTTCGACTACTACACACTGCTCACCGCCCAGCGCGTCCTCGCCTCGGCCGGCCTGGCCGTCGTCGACGTCGAGGAACTGGCCTCCCACGGCGGGTCCCTGCGCATCTGGGCGCGCCACGACCGGCACGCCGGGCGGCCCGCGGCCGCGGTAGCGCGTGTGCTGGCCGAGGAGGAGCGCCGCGGCCTGCACACCCTCGAGGGGCACGCCGGCTTCGCCGAGGTCGTGGCCCGGGTGAAGCGCGACCTGGTCACCTTCCTGGCCGACGCGGCCGCGCGGGGCCGGCGGGTCGTCGGCTACGGCGCCCCGGGGAAGGGCAACACCCTGCTCAACCACTGCGGCATCCGGTCGGACCTGCTCCGCTACACGGTCGACCGCAACCCGTACAAGCAGGGCAGGTACCTGCCCGGCACCCACATCCCGATCCTGGCGCCCGAGGTGATCGCCCGGGACCGCCCCGACTACGTCCTGCTGCTGCCGTGGAACCTCCGCAAGGAGATCACCGCGCAGCTGGCCCACGTCCGGGAGTGGGGCGGCCGCATCGTCGTGCCCATCCCCACCCTCGAGATCGACTGACCCTGGAGCCGTCGATGGTCTCTCCGTCCAGTTCCCGCCCGCGGCCGCTGCGCCCCGGCGACGTCGTCGAGGTCCGCAGCCGGGACGAGATCCTGGCCACCCTGGACGCCGACGCCACGATCGACGGCCTGCCGTTCATGCCGGAGATGCTGGCGCAGTGCGGCTCCCGGTTCACGGTGGCCAGCCGGGCGGACACCACCTGCTTCTACGGCGGCCTGCTGGACATGGACGCGGCGGTGCACCTGACCGGGGTCCGCTGTGACGGCTCGGCGCACGGCGGGTGCCAGGCGGGGTGCCTCGTGTTCTGGAAGGAGGAGTGGCTCAGGCCGGTCGGCGGGAACGGTGCCCGCCCGGTGGACCTGGCCGCGCCCGTTCCCCGGGAGGGCTGCACCACCGAGGACGTCGTCCGCGCGGTGCACCCGCCGGTGCCCGGCCCGGACGGCGAGGAGCTGTGGTCGTGCCAGGCCACCCAGGTGCGCGCCGCGACCCGGAGGATCCGCCCCTGGGACCTGCGGCACTACGTGCGTGACGTCCGCAACCGCAACGTCCGCCTGCGCGACGTCCTGCGCTGGGCGCTGCCGTCGCTGGTCAACACCTACCAGGGCCTCAGCAAGACCTACCTGCCGCGCCGGCTGCGGTTGTGGGGAGGAGCGGCGGTCCCCTTCGTCCACGGCAGGCTGAAGCGGACGCCGGCGGTCACGCTGGGACTGCAGCCCGGGGAGTGGGTCCGGGTGAAGAGCCGCCGGGAGATCCGCGGCACCGTGGACCACGACGCGCGCAACCGGGGGCTGTCCTTCGACGTCGAGATGACGCCGTACTGCGGGGAGCGGATGCGGGTGGACCGGGTGGTCACGCGCATCATCGACGACTGGACCGGACGCATGCTCGACCTGCGGAGCCGGTGCGTCGTCCTGGAGGGCGGGATCTGCCGCGGGCTCTACCACGGCCTGTGCCAGCGGGCCATCACGCCGTACTGGCGCGAGGCGTGGCTGGAGCGTGACGAGGCACCGGCGCCGCCCGCCGACGCCCAGGCGCCGGAGAGCGTCCGGGTCAGCTCGGACTGACCCGGGCGCGGCGTCGGGAGCGCGACCGGCGGACCAGGTCGATCACCCGGCGCCGCACCGGGTGCGGCAGGGGCCAGAGGAGGCCGCCGAACAGGAGCCCGGCCGTCACGCCGGCGCGGGAGGCGGCGTTCAGGTGCCGGGCCGCGACGGCTCGGGCGCCGGGCTCGTCCGAGTGGAGCGCTGTGAGGGCGAGGCCCGCGTGGTGCGGCGCTGCGGCCCGGACGAGGTCGGGGCGGAGCGTGCTCAACCTGTCGTCGGCGAGGAAGCGCTCGAAGCACCACACCGCGGCCGCGTCCAGCCGGGCGGTCGACGACGCGGCGGCTGGGTGGTGCCGGTAGCGGCTGAGCCGGCGGGGGTCGTACCAGGCGGCCGCCCCGTCGCGCGCCAGCAGGTACGCCAACCACATGTCGTAGCCGGCTGCGGCCTCGTGGCGCCACTCCGACCAGTCCATCGCCGAGGCCCTGAAGACGCCGGCCACGGGGAGGAAGACGGCGCGGCTCGTGGTCGCGAGGTCGGTGAAGGGCTGGTGCCGGCCCGGCCGCAACCCGGTGCGTCCCCGCAGGCGGGCAGCGGCCTCGGTGAGGTCGGGACGGATCTCCCCCTCGCTGTCCATCACCCAGTAGTCGCAGAAGGAGACCACCACGCTCGGGTCGTCCACCAACGGTGGGACCAGGACCTCCAGGAACTCCGGCTCCCACAGGTCGTCGTCGTGCAGGGTGCCGATGAACTCCCCCCGTGCCGCGGTGTACATGGCCAGCGCGTTGGTGCTCATGTCGGTGACCCGGCCGTTGTGGCGGTAGCGCAACCGCGGATCGCCGTACCCGGCGACCAGGGTCTCGATCTCCGGGTCCGCGGCGCTGTCCGAGACGAGGACCTCGAGGTTGCGGTAGGTCTGGGCCAACACGGACTCGATCGCCTGGCGCAGGAGGTCCGGTCGTCGGAACGTCGGCATGGCGACCGTCACCAGCGGGCCGTCCGGTACCCGTGTCACAGCGTCCCACCTCCGTGGAAGAGGGCGTCGACGGTGAACCACGCGCCGCCCGCCCGCTCCACGTCGGGCAGGTCGGCGCGGACCTCCTCGAGCAGGTCGGGCAGGAAGAGGAGCACCTCGTCGGGACCGGCGGCCACCAGGGCCGCCGGACTGATCACCGGGATGCCGACCGCGGGGATCAGCCGTCCCTGCTTCTCCCGTGACGCGTCAGCGACCGCGGGCAGCAGCTCCGGACCGACCGCCGCGGCCACGAGCAACGGGACCGCGCGGGAGGCCGCTCCGTAGCCGAGGACCTTCCTGCCGGCGTCGGCGTGACCCTGCAGGCGGGCCCGGAGGGCCGTGACGGTGGCCTCCACCCCGTCGGCCAGCGTGGCCAGTCCGGTCGGGGGCACGTCGGCCGGGAGGGGCGGCGGCCGGTGGTCGGCGGGCACGGCGGCGGTCGGGCGGGCGGCGAGCAGTCGCGTGCCCCCGTAGAGGTGGTGGAGAGCGGAGGCCACGACCGTGAGGCCGCACTCGCTCACCTGGTCCGCGGCCACCGCCGTGGAGGGATAGGCGTGGTGCCCGTGGCGGACCGCGTTCCACTGTGCGTGCGCGACGAGGGTCTCCAGGGGCGGGAACACCAGGACCAGCACCCCGCCGGGGGCCAGCGCGTCGACCCGGCGCTGGAGACCCGCGCGCTGGTCCTCCTCGTGCATGAGTCCGAAGACGTCGACCACGACGTCGGCGGGACCGTCGGCAGCCGAGAGCACCTCCAGTCCGGCGGACGACAGGGGGACGAGCCAGCTCCCGCCGTGCGGACTGCCGAACTCGCGGACGGTCGCCCCCGGTGCCAGGAGGCCGACTGCTCCGGCCCAGTCGACCGAGTCCCGCGCGTGGTCCCGGAGCGCGGCCGGTTCACGCGCACGGGGCTCCTCGGGAGCGGGGGAGTGGTCGGGCAGCTGGACGAGCGAGCACTCGTCGCAACGCCACAACCGGAGAGGGTGCAGTGCCGGCGGCGGGTCGCCCGGCTGCGGGAAGGCGTCGCTGGAGGGCTGGCGGCCGAGGTCCAGCACGGTGGTGCCCGTCGTCGACCGGCACCACCGGCAGCAGGGGGACTTCACCACGGGTCCCCCTGGGGACGGCACTGCGGCACACTCCTGCCATGCGGGTCGAGCGGTCCGAACTCGACGGTGTCCTCTGCTTCCTGCCCGAGGTCCGGCACGAGGACGACCGCGGGTGGTTCGTCCGCACCCTCGACGCGGAGGTCGCCCGCCGCGCCGGGGTGGACACGTCCGCGTTCCGCCAGGACAGCCAGTCGCGCTCGCGGCAGGGCGTGCTGCGCGGGATGCACGGTCGGGTGGGTGCCGGGGAGTCCAAGCTCGTGCGGTGCGCCCGCGGGGCGGTCTTCGACGTCGTGGTCGACGCCCGTCCCGGGTCGCCGACCTTCGGGCGTGCGGCGTCCTTCCGCCTCGACGACGAGGACGGGCGGCACCTCCACGTGCCGGCGGGCTTCCTCCACGGCTTCCAGGCGCTCACGACCTGGGCGGACGTCTGCTACCGCATCGACCGGGAGCACGACCCGGCCGAGGACGTCGCGGTGCGCTACGACGACCCCGAACTGGCCATCCCGTGGCCCTTGCCGGTGAGCGCCGTCTCGCGACGTGACGCGGAAGCCGGCAGCTGGGCTGCGCTCTCCGACCGGATCAGCGGCCGGTAGCCCGGCCGGGGCGGCGGACCTCCCCCGGCGGACCCGACCGGGTCCCGGGGTCACGTGGCCGCTCCCCGGGAGGCGCTCGACAGCCCGAGCACGAGCTTGTCGCACCAGAAGGCCTCGGCGTACCGCGCCTGGCACTCGATCCCCCGCAACCGCATGAGCCCGAGGAACGCCTCCCGGTCGAACCAGGGCTTGTGCCGCTGGGAGGGGTAGTGCTCGGCGAGGAGCTCGTGCTTGCGCCGCGCCACTTCCGCAGGCACCGGCAGGTGCACCGGAGGGTGGCCGAGGTCCCCGTCCCACTTGGCGATCTCGTAGGCGAGGACCAGGGGTCCCCGGAAGACGGTGGTGCTCAGCTCGCCCACCAGGCGGTGGTCCTGGTGCAGGTCCCGACGCCAGGGGCTCAGGACCAGATCGGCACCCCCGGCGTCACGGGCGCGCGAACCGGCGTCCTCGAGGGCCCGCTTCACGTCCCCCCAGTGCGCAGGCAACCGTCCGTCCGGCAGGTCGAGGACCGTCAGGTCGAGGTCGCAACCGCACGTGAACGCCTGGAGTGACGCGCGTGTCTCCGCGGCACGCTCGGGGGTCGAGGAGAGGACGAGGACCTGGAAGCGGGCCCTGGGGTGGGACCGTGCCGCCTGCAGGAGGAGGGCGCCGGCGCCGATCTCGACGTCGTCGCAGTGGGCGCCGAGCGCGACCACCAGAGGCGGCTGCCCGTCCGTGCGGGCGTCGAGGTCCAGGGACAGCAACTCAGACCGCCGGGGCCGGCGCCCGCGTCGGGTCGGTCTCCCACACCATCCAGGGCCGGTCCCCGCTGGCGAAGCGGGCCTCGAGTGCGTTGCGCTCCTTGACGGTGTCCGTCGGGTGCCAGAAGCCGGTGTAGCGGTAGGAGAGCAGTTCACCGCGCTCGGCCAGCGCCACGCAGGCGTCCCCCACCAGGTCACCGCCCTTGGGGATGTGGTCGAAGACGCCCTGACGCAGCAGGAAGAAGCCGCCGTTGATCCAGAAGCCCATGTCCGCGGCCGGGCGGATGTCCCGGATCCGGCCGCGCTCGTCCACGTCCACGCAGTGGAAGGACTGGTCCGGCGGTGCCGCCAGCAGGCACGCGGTCGCGTCACTGGCCACGAAACGCTGGATCATCACGGGCAGCGGCGCGTCGGTGAGCACGTCGGAGTAGTTGGCGAGGAACACCTCCTCGTCCGCCACGAGGTGCCGGACCCGTCGCAGCCGCTCCCCGATCGGGGAGTCGACACCGGTGTCGATGAAGTGGATGGTCCAGTCCGCGATGTCGGTCGAGAGCAACTCGATCCGACTGCCGCTGCCACTGAGGACGAAGTCGTTGCTCGCCGTCTCGCGGTAGTTGAGGAAGTAGTCCTTGATGTGGTGGGCGCCGTACCCGAGGCACAGGATGAACTCGGTGTGCCCGAAGTGGGCGTAGTAGCGCATCACGTGCCAGATCAGCGGCCGGTGGCCGACCATCGTCATGGGTTTCGGGAGATCCGCGTGTCCGTCCCGCATGCGCAGTCCGTAACCACCGCAGAAGAGAACCACCTTCACGCGCGACCTCCTCTGGTCGGCTCCGGCGGGTGGTCGCCCTCGTCGACAGGGGCGGTCCCCCGTCCCGTCCGGGAGGAGTCGGGGTGGCGCCGAGTCGAGGACGTGTCCCGTTGCTCGAACTTGACGTGAGGAGGAAGCGGAGTCAACGGGTTCCGCGATGGCGCGGGACGCCGGTCGTGAGGCCGGCCTTCTCGGAGCGGGGAACGGTCCGTCCGTCCCCGGGGAGTGGGGAGCGTCGTTCCCCGGCCACCCGCGGTGCCGGAGCCGGGCGCCGTCTCGGATCCCGTCGTCACGTGCGCGGACAGTGACGAGGACGGCGATCCGCGGTCGGTCCGGACGGCAGTCCGGGAGGGAGCGTCCCCGGTCCGCCGGAGAGACTCGAGGGAGCACCCGTCACCGGGTCGGTGCCGCGCCTCCGCTGGGACCGCGGCGTCCTCGGTGGACCAGCCGGCGTCACGTGCCCGAGAGCGCCGAGACGACCGGTGCGACCGCATCGACGTCCCCGCCGAGCGAGAGGTAGCTGAAGCCGTACTCCTCCCGCCGCTGGACGAGCAGGTCGATGCACTCCTCACGGGAACCGCGGAGCACGGCAGGGGATCCGGCCAGCAGCTCCGGTGACTCGTCCAGCAGGCGGGCGAAGCTGCTCGCCCGCGGCCCGGGTGGACCCACGGGGCCGACCTGGCAGTGGTAGACGCTGAACTGCAGTTCGAGGTCGTCCGGCTCGCGGCCGGCCCGCCGGGCGGCGTCGTGGACCAGGTGGACCTTCTCCGCGACGGCAGCGGGCGACAGGTCAGCGACGGCTGCGGCGTCGAGGCGTCCTGACCGGAGGCGCGGGTGGACACCGACGATGTCGGCCTCCCGGGCAGCGAGCTCGAGCATGCGGCGCCCTCCTCCGCCCAGAAGCAGCGGTGGGCGGGGGCGCTGCGTGGTCTCGGGCAGCCCGACGAGGTCCTCCACGCCGTAGTGGCGGCCGGAGAAGGTGACCGCCGTGCCGGAGAACAGGGACTTCAGGATCGTCACCGACTCGCCGAGGCGGTCGATGCGCACCCCGGGGGAGTCGAACGTCATCCCGGACGCCTGGTAGTCGGTCTCCATCCAGCCGGCGCCGAGCCCCAGTTCCAGACGGCCGCCCGAGAACACGTCGAGGTTGGCGGCCGCCTTGTGCAGGAGGACCGGGTGGCGGAGGTCGTTGTTGACCACGAGGGTCAGCAGCCGCACGGTGGAGGTGACGTCCGCAGCCGCCTGGAGGGACACCATCGGGTCCAGTGCCCAGCCCCCGCTGAGGTGGTCGGAGACCGAGACGGTGTCGAAGCCGAGGTCCTCCAGCCGGCGTACCCCTGCCTGCCACGCCCGGAGATCCCCCGTCCACCGGGGGAGGGGTGCGATGAAGCGGAAGGGCCTCATGTGCCGAGCATGGGCGAGCAGCGCCCTCCGGGCCAGGACCCGGTGCCCGGCGGACGGCACGGACGTGGCCTCCGGGCCGGTCGGGGGTGGGACGGACCGCCGGGGAGCACGACGGGTCTGGTGAGGACGGCGGTCGGCTACGCTCCTCGCGCATGGCAGGGCGCCAGGTGGAGAAGCCACCGCGCTGGGCGCTGGGCCTCCTCGTCGCGGGGCTGGCCGCGTTGATCGCGCTGGTGCCGGTCGGCATGAAGAGGGGGCTGGTCGATCCGTCGACACGGTCCGGGGCGGGGCCCACCGTGGCCCAGTCCAGCGGCGGGCTCGCCCCGATCGCGATCGTCATGGGCGACTCCTGGAGCGAGGGCGCCGGCGCGGACAGCCCCAGCGGCACGTATCCCGAGCAGGTGGCGAGCGCCCAGGGCTGGCGGCTGATCAACGCCAGTCAGGGCGGCACCGGCTACGTCACCGACGGGCCGGAGGAGTACCCGAAGCGGGCCCCCCTGCCTGATCGCGTCGCCGACGTGGTGGCGCAGGACCCGGCTGTCGTGATCGTCGCCGCCGGGCTCAACGACGCGGAGCGCGGCTACACGGAGCAGCGGATCCGGGCCGGGGTGGAGGCGACACTGCGACCTCTGACGGAGCAGTTGCCGGACGCCCTGGTGGCCGTCGTCGGGCCGTTCTGGCCGAACGAGGAGCCGACGCCGTCCGTGCTGTTGGTCGACGAGGTGATCCAGGAGGTCACCGAGGAACTCGGGGTGCCCTTCGTCAGTCCCATCCAGGACCGGTGGATCACCGGGACCGACGACGGGACCCCGCTGGGCAACCGGGCCCAGTTCATCGCCACGGGATCGGGGGGTGCGCATCCGACCCAGGCGGGACACGACTACCTGGCCGTGAAGGTCCAGGAGTTCCTGGCCGGCATCCCCGACGTCCCGGGCTCCCTCTAGATGACCGCAGGGGCTCCTGTGGCGGGGGGGCCGCCCGGTCGCTCCTCCCGGCAGACGGCCGTTCGGCGTGATCGCGCCACAGCCATGGCGGCGCGGGCTGCGCTACGGTCCCTGCCCCATGGGGGCCGGAGCCGGCGAGCGTCTCTGGCGGTCGGTCGGCACCCTGCTCAGCGGGCGAGTGGCCGCAGGGCTGCTGCAGGTCCTCTTCATCGCCCTGCTCGCCCGTTCCTTCGGGGTCGAGACCTACGGCCGGTACGTCGCGTTCCTCGCCGGTGTCTACCTGGTGATGAACGCCTTCGACTTCGGCTTCGGCACCCGGCTGCTGAGGTTGGCCGCGGAGCCGGACGCGAAGAGCACCACCACGTGGATCCTCCTCGTCCGGACCGTCACGAACGTCCTGGTGATCGCGGCAGGCTCGCTGGTGTGGGTCCTGGTCGCGCCGGGGTCCTGGGTGCTCGGCTGCGCGGTCACCGTCTACGCGACGGGCGACACCTTCGGGGACCTCGGACTGGCCCACCTGCTGGCTCGCGGCAAGGTGCGGTTCTCCGCCGGCCTGCTGGTGGCGCGGCGGCTGGCCACGGTGGCGCCCTTCCTGGCAGGACTCACCGCGGTGCAGGGTCTCGCGGCGCTGTTCACGGCCGGGGTGACGGGCTGGGTCACGGCCTACCTCGCGATGCGGGCGTCCCTCACCCGCCCCCGCCGGTTCAAGGAGTTCGTGCGGGGCGGTGTCGCCTACTGGGGGCTGACCGGGGTGGCGAACCTCCGGCAGGCCGACACCCTGCTGGTGTCCGCGGTCGCCGGTCCCACCACCGCCGGCCTCTACGGTGCCGCCACCCGGCTCCTGGGTCCGCTCGGCCTGGTGACGTCGGTGCTCCAGCAGGTCTTCGTGCCGAGGTTGTCGGCGACCTCCTCCGAGGCCGAACGCCGGGTGCAGTGGCAGCGCCTGCTGACGGCGACCACCGTCGTCTGCGGCTGTCTCGTCCTCTCCAGCCTCGCCAGTCCGCTCGTGGTGCGGGTGCTCTTCGGCGAGGAGTTCGAGGGGGCCTGGCCGGTGCTCGCGGCGGTGTGCGTCGCCGCCGCCCTGAACGCCTACTCCGAGGCGTACCTCTCGTGGATCTACGCGGCGGGGGCCAGGGTGCGGCTGACCCTGTCCTCAGGGGTCGTCGTCCTGTCCGGCCTCGCGCTGCTCACCCTGCTGGTCGGGCAGACCGGCATCACCGGTGCCGCGGTGGCCCTGGTCCTCACCTACCTCGGACTGGCCCTGCTGTTCCGACAGGTCAGCGGACTCCACCCCGCGCCCGCACCTGCCGAGGCGCTGTCGGTCCGAGGGGACACGTGAGCGTCCTCCCGGGAGCCGGCCGCGCAGTTCCGGGCGCGAGGACTCCGCACGGCCGGGGGAGCGGCCGTGCGGAGTGAGCCCGACCCCGGCGGTCAGCGGAGCCCGGCAGGGAGCGGGCAGCCGGTCCGTGACCGGGCCGTCGTGCGGCTGGCCGGCGTGGTGAACCTGGGCCTCGCGCTCGCCTGCGCCGGCTACCTGGTCGTCGAGTCCCCGGACGAGGTCGTCTTCTGCTCGCTCCTCGTCGTGGCGTTCTGGCTGCTGGTCCTGGGCTTCCGGACGCTGTTCCACCCGGCGGACCTGACCGAGCCGATCCACTGGATCAACGCCACCTACCTGGTCCTCTTCGCCCTCCACCCGCTGAGCAAGCACCTGGAGGGCAGTGTCACCGAGCCGTACCACGGCAGGTTCGACATCGTGCCGACGTACCCGTCCGCCATCCTCCTCGGACTCCTGGCGATGGTGCTCCTGAACGTCGCGTACCAGCTGGTCGTGGGGAGCGGTCGACGGCAGGGGGACGGGGCGGGACGGACGGGGGCCCCGGCGCCCGGGCCGGTGGTCCTCCGGCGGCTGCGCAACGCGGGATGGCTCCTCACCGGTCTGGGGGTCCTCGGCCTCACCGTGCTGGTCTCGCTGCCTGCGAATCCGGTGCACGGGAACTCGGGATCGGGCCGGACCGCCTACGCCTACCAGACGCCCTACCTCCTGATCCCGGCCACGCTGGTGTTCCTCGTCCTCTACGCCTGGGGGCGCGCTCGTGCCGACCTGGTGACCGCCTGCCTGATCACCGCGGTGTACGCCACCCACCTGATGACCGTCGGCGCCCGGACCCCGCTGCTCCTGGCGCTCTGTGCGCCGGCGCTCTTCGCGGCGGTGCAGTGGAGGATCCGGGTGCCGCGGCTGGGCGTCCTCGGGATCGTCGTCCTGGCCGTGTTCGGGTTCTCGGCCCTCCGGGACGCGAACTCGCCCACCAGCTCCCTGGGGCAGTCACTGGCCCACTCCGTGACCCACCCCGACGAGATGCTCCTCGACACGTTCACCGCCGACGACACGGAGATGGTCGACGCCCTGGCCCTGGAGATGAGCATCGTCCCACAGGTGATCGCCCACGAGCCGGGGATCATGGTGGTCTCGACGCTGGGTGCGCCCGTCCCGAGGCTCGTCTGGCCCGGCAAGCCCCGGACGGTCGACCTGGTGCTCAACCAGGTCCTCTTCGACCGTGGGGTGAACGAGGCGAGCGTCGCCTACTCCATGATCGGTGAGGCCTACTTCGACTCGGGGGCCCTCGGGGTCGTGACCGTGGCGGTCGCGTTCGGGGCCTTCTACGGCTTCGCCGTGCGCCGTGGGCGGGAGCGCTCCGCCTCGCCGTTCGGGACGGCGCTCCTCGCCGTGGCCACCGCTCTCGTCCCTGTCGTGATCCGGGGGATCCTGGCCTACTCGCTGGCCATCGCGGCCTTCGCGACGGTGCCGCTGTTCGTGCTGTCGGTGCTCGTGGCCCGGTGGCGACGCCAGGAGCAGGCGCAGGGGCCGCTCCGGACCACGCCGGATCTCCACCCTCCGCGGTCCCGCCTGACGGTCACGGCAGAGGACGCGAGGTCCTCCCGGGGGGCGGGACAGCGTCCCTGGCGGCGGAGGGGGTCGGCGTCCCCTCCCCGGCGGGCTGCGCCCCCGCGTCGTGACGTGGTCTGATGCGCTCGAACCAGGAGGTCCGAGTGAGTGGTGGACACCGGGTGCTCGTGGCCAACATGGGGACCCATCCGGAACTGCAGCACGCGGCGCGGGAGCTGGCCGCCCAGGGCCTGCTGTCCGGGTACCGGACCAGCCTGGGCTGGTCCGAGGACGGCCGCATGGCCAGGGGCAGGCTGCCGGGGCCGGCGAGGAGCATGGTCGACCGGCGTCTCCTGGCCGGGCTCTCCCCGCAGGTGGTGAGGCGCCGGGGAGCAGCGCTCGAACTGGCCTACCAGGTCTTCATCCGGACGCGGTACCGGCGGACGGCTTCCCGGTTCCTGCACGCCCGGACGATGAGGTTCGACCGTGCGGTGGCCCGGGAACTGGCGCGCCGGGCCCGCCCGGACCTCGTGCTCGCTCAGGGGACCGGTGCGACGGCCCTGCTGACGGCGGCCGATCGACGGGGGATCCCCACCGTCCTCAACTGCCCGATCGCCCATCACCGGTGGATGGAGCGCTACCTGGCCGACGAGCCCGCGCGCAACCCCGCGTGGGCGGGCACCCTGCAGCACCACGTCCTCGACGAGACGTGGGCCGACCACCTCGACGAGGAACTCTCCCTGGCCTCCGTGCTCCTGGTGGCGAGCAGCTTCTGCGCGTCCACGTACATCGCCGAGGGAGTGGACCCGTCCAAGATCCGCATACTCCCCCTCGGCGTGGATCTCCCCGAGGACGTGCCCGAGCGGCCGGTCCGACCGGACGGGCCGCTCCGCGTCCTGTTCGCCGGCATGCTCACCCAGCGCAAGGGCCTGTCCTACCTGTTCGAGGCGTTCGAGGCCGCCGACCTCCCGGCCGGCTCTCGCCTGGTGCTGGCCGGGAGGCCGATCGGTGACGCGGCCGACGTCTGCCGGCGGTACCCCTGGGTCGACGTCCTCGGGTCGCTGCCGAAGGGGGAGCTGGAGGCCGAGTACCGCCGCGCCGACGTCTTCGTGCTGCCCTCGCTGATCGAGGGGTTCGGTCTGGTCGGCATCGAGGCGATGGCACACGGGTTGCCGGTCGTGGTGTCCACGCACACGTTCGGGGAGGACGTCGTCTCCGACGGGAAGGAGGGCTTCGTGGTGCCCGCCGGAGAGGCCGCGCCCCTCGCCCGCGCGCTGACCGAGTTGGGCCGGTCCCCGGAGCTCCGGGCCCAGATGGGCAGGGCGGCAGCCGAACGTGCGCGGGACTTCACCTGGGACGCCTACGGGACCCGGCTGGTCGAGGTGCTCCGGAGCGCGGACCTCCTCTAGGGGCGGAGACGGCCGCCGGTGTCACGGGGACGTGTCACCGACCGGTGCTGGTCCCGATCGCCTCGTTGCCGTGGATCGTGGCGCCGAGCTGGTCGGTGAAGTCGAAGAAGTACGCCTGGTCGAAGGTCACCCCGTTCTCGACGCCGGTGGGCGTGACGCCCGCCCAGTTGTCCACGATGGTGATCCCGTGGAGGCCGGCGCCGGCGCGGTCGTCCACGACGACGCCGGACCGTACGTCCTCCGTCTCGGCCTCGATCCGGTTGCGTTCGACGCGCACGTCCCGCAGTGGCCTCCCGGGCTCGGTCACGAGGTACACGGCTTGCGTGCCGGACGTGGAGGCGCAGTCGACGAGCCGGTTGTCCACGATGCGCGTCCTCGACGTGAAGACCAGGAACCCCGTCCGGGGGCAGTCGCGCACGGTGTTCCCCGCGATGGTGACCGGGCCCCACGGCCCGTCCAGCCCCGCGCTGGCCAGGGACAACGCCTCCTTGTCACAGTCGTGGATCAGGTTGTCCGTGTAGCTCGCCTCTCCGTCGCCCTCGGCGATCTTGTCCTCGAAGCCCGCCGTCGTGGCGGTGTGGAGGACGTTCCTCCTCGCCTCGAGCACCGACGCCGTGACCGAGTGGCAGTCCCCGTTGGTGTCGTGGAGGGTGCAGTCCTCCAGGAGGTAGCGGCCGAGACCGGTCCCGCCGTAGTAGACGACCTCACCCTTCCAGCCGTGGATCTCGCAGCGGGAGATGCGGATCCGGTCGAAGGCGCGGTCGTTGCGGAACCAGAGGCCCTTGTGGGTCAGGTCCCAGCCGTCGCCGGTCCTGGCGTCGGCGGGGTACCGGTTGTCGCCGGTGCGGTGTGCCGTGCCGTCCATCCCGAGGTCCTCGAAGGCGATGTCGTGCTGCGCGTCCTCGGAGGAGCCGCCGCCGTCGAGGAAGAACCCCCCGCCGCGCCAGACCCTGCCGCGCACGACCTGCCAGGAGGTCTCGTTCGGCTCGCCGTCGAGCGCGTGGAACACCAGCCGGGAGCGACGTGCGCCGTCTCCGCGGAAGACGAGGCGGGAGCCGGTCACCGACAGGGCGTGACCCTGGTCGACGTTGTCGGCGGGATCGACGGTCCGCGCGGCCTGGGGTCGCAGGCGGTAGGTCCCTGCCGGGAAGTGGACGACGCCGCCGCCCGCGGCCTGCGCGGCGTCGATCGTCGCCTGCACGGCCACGGTGTCGTCGTGCACGCCGTCTCCCACCGCACCGTGGTCCCTGACGTCGAAGAAGCCCTCGTCGCCTTCGTCCACCGGTCTCCCGCGCGTGCCGGTGGTCCGCGCCCACACCCAGCTCCCCCCGGCGAGGACCGCGCCACCTCCGAGGAGGAGGGCCCGCCTGGTCACGGTCACCGGGTGGGCGGGCCGGGCCGGGTCGGGCGGTCCTCCCCGGCCACGTCCACCGACGGGGCCGGGGGGCTGCCCGGAGCCCGTGCCGTCCGCGACGCGGCCCGGTGGTGGTCCGGACGAGTCGGCCACTGACGGAACTCCGGGGTCGATGGGCTGAGCCTGGAGTATGCACCGGCTCCCCGCGTGAGCGGCGCCGTCGCAGTGCCGCGCCGGTGTCCCGGGGTCGACCAGGTCGGGAAGCGCGCTGCACGGGCCGGATCTCGGTCACCATGTGCCCGTGCAGCGAGCAGGGGTCGGCATCCCGTGAGCCCATGGCTGGGTGTCGGGACCGGTGGGCTCATGGGCCGGCTGGGCCGCGCGGACAGCACGGCGATCCTCCGGGCCGCGGCGGAGAGCGGCTACCGGCACGTCGACACCGCCCGCGCCTACGGAGGCGGCCAGGCCGAGCGGGTCGTCGGGGCCGTCCTGGCCCGCTTCCCGGCCGATGCCACCGTCGCCACGAAGCTCGGCCTGGGACCGCTGTCCGCGCAGACCGCCCGAGGTGCAGCGCGGGCGGTCGGACGGCCGGTCCTCAGGACGCTACGGCCACGCCGTCCCGTCCCCGCCGCACCGCCGAGCACGGACGTCGACCGGGACCGCGGCGTCTTCTCCGTCGCTGCCGCGGAGCGGAGCCTGCGGCTCAGCGAGCGTCAGCTGCGTCGCCAGCCCGACTGCCTGTTGCTCCACCAGGTCCACCCGGACGACCTGACCGCCGACCTCGTGGCCCTCCTCCGCTCGTGGAAGCAGAGCGGACGGGTCAGGGCCCTCGGCACCGCCACGTCGCGCGGTCGGACCGCCGCGATCGTGGAGGCGGGGATCCTGCCGCTGGACGTCGTGCAGGTCGCCGGCGGGCCGCTGCTGCCTGCGCTCCCGGACTGGCCCGTGCCGACGGTCGTGCACTCCCTCTTCGGGCCCGGGGGTTCCTGGCTGCGGGACCTCCACGACCACCTGCTGCACGCTCCGGGGGCGTCGTGCGGACCGGCGATGACCCGGCGTGAGCTCGGGTCCGCCCTCATCGAGCTGACCGCGCGCACGAGCCGGTCCTGCGGGGTCATCCTGTCCAGTTCGACGCCGGAGGGGGTGCGACGCAACGCGGAGAGCTTCCGTGGCCGCAGCATGACCGGGTCGGAGCTGGACGACCTGGCAGCAGCGGTCGACGACTACCGCCACGGCCGGGGGGGCACGTGATCGTCTCGAGGGTCGCCGACCTCCGGCGCCTGCCGCACACCGACCTGCTCGTCGTCGGAGGCGGTGCCACGGGTCTCTCCCTGGCGCGGCTGGTCCGACGGGCTCGGCCGCAGGCCAGCATCCTCGTCGTCGAGCAGGGGGGCAGCAGGAGCGTGGAGATCCCGGCCGCCTCGGACGGGACCGGTCACGCCGGACTCGGCGGCATGGGGATGGGCGTCGGTGGGAGCGCCGCCCTCTGGGCCGGCCAGGCGATGCGCTTCGACGAGGCGGACTTCCGCGCCAGGCCGTGGGTCAGGGACAGCGGCTGGCCGATCAGCCGGGTCGACCTCCTGCCGCACTACCACCGGATGGAGCAGGTCCTCGGCGTGGGTGACCTGCTCACCACCGGCCGTCCGTCGCTGCCCCACGGGATCGAGCAGCACACCAGCGTGTTCGCGCCGGCGCGCGACCTGGCCAGGGGCTGGCGGAAGGAGTACGCCGACACCCCGGGCCACCACATCGTGCTGGGGATGAAGGCCGCCGGTGTCCTGCGGACGGACCAGCGCGTCACGGGCGTGACGCTCACGGACGGCTCGGGCACGCGCGTGGACATCCCGGCCGACGTCGTCGTCCTGGCCGCGGGGGCGGTCGAGAACACGAGACTGCTCCTCCAGCCCACCGCGACGGACCCCGCGGGGCTGGCGCACGGCAACCGCTGGGCCGGCGCCTGCTTCCAGGACCACGCCAACGGGCGCGTGGCCACGATCACGGGATCGGGGATGAGCACCCTCAGGGACCGGTTCGGGCCCGCCCACCGGGACGGTGCCCGGGTCCTGCCCAAGCTCGCCCTCTGCGACGCCGTCCAGGCCGACGAGCAGGTCCTGGGGGTCGGCTGCGTGTTCACCTACGACTACCCCGACGGGGCGCTGACCGGAGAGCTGCGCGCCGTCGAGTCACTGCTCCGCGGGAGGCACTACGCCGGCGCCGTCGCCGGAGCGGCGAGGGCGGCCGCGCGGCACCCGGTCACGACGGTGCGGCTCGCCACGAGCCGGGAGGCGCGCAGACGGTACGTCGGGACGCCCGCGGCCGTCGGCGTCCACCTCTTCGGCGAGCAGGAGCCCGACCCGGCCAACAGGATCACCCTGTCCACGGAGAGGGACGGCTTCGGTCTCCTGAGGCCCCACGTCTCGTGGCGGATCGGGGACGGCGTGCGCCGGTCCATGCAGGTGTTCCTCGACCGGCTCGCGCAGCTGCTCGCCGCCGAGGGCCTGGGTCGGCTGGAGGTCGACGGACGGCTCCACGGCGAGCAGTGGACGTCACTGCTCGAGGACAACAAGCACCACGCCGGGACGGCGAGGATGTCCGCCTCCCCCCAGGGCGGGGTGGTGGACCTCGACTGCCGGGTGCACGGGCTCAGGAACCTCTACGTCACGGGCGGCGCGGTGTTCCCGACCTCCTCGTGGATGAACCCGACGTTGACCATGCTCGCGCTGGTCTCGCGCCTCGCGGACCACCTCGCCCGGGAGCTGCGGTAGCGGGACCCCACCGGGTCCGGGGCCCCGGGTCACCGCCTCCCCCCAGGGCTGCCGCGGTGTCTGCTGACCGCCCGTCGGACCGCGCTCATCGAGTCGTCGGCGAAACGCGCCGGTGAGCCGGCCCGGAGGATCTCCGGGTCGGCGATCCAGCCGGACCACTCGGCGGCCGCGGTCTCCATCGCCTCCCGGATCGACGCGGGTGTCGTGTCGCACAGGAAGACGCCCGCCATGTCGGCCACGGACGGCGCCACCCCGCAGGCCCTCGACACCACCGTGGACAGGCCGGCCGCCAGCGCCTCGTTCACGACCAGGCCCCACACCTCCGTCGTGGAGGGGAGGACGAGGACGTGCGCCGTGGCGATCTGCCGGATGGCCGCCTCCGGAGCCAGGCCGCCGTGCCAGACGACCCTCCTCCGGGACGCCGGCGGCGCGAGGCGCCGGCTGAGGGCCTCCAGCTCGTCCCGCAGCACCCCCTCACCGACGAGGTGCAGCTCGGCGTTCCGGTCCTCCATGGTCCAGAAGGCCTCCAGGAGGGCGGCGACGTTCTTCCTCTCGATCAGCTGGCCGGCGTAGCAGTACCGGAACGGACTCGCCGTGCGCTCGTCGGTGACCTCCTCGACGGCGGACCGCACGGCTGCGTGGTCCACCGAGTTGAAGGTCGTGACGATCGAGGACGCGGGGACCCCGTGGGCCTTCACCGCGGTCTCCGCGGCCACCCCCGGGACCAGGACCACGTCCGCGGCACGGCTCAGGAACAGGCGGCGCAGCCACGCGACCGGGCCGGAGGTGAAGCGGTGGCTGGTCGCGATCGACTCGTAGAACACCACGCGCGGCAGGCGGCGCACGGCGGCGACCAGCGCCACCCGCCAGTAGAGCCCGAGGTCCCAGCCGCCGATGACGACCGCGTCGCGTCCCGCGAGCCGCCTCGCGAGCTCGAGCACGGAGACCCGGGCGAGGTACACGTCGCCCTCCCCGACGTGGAAGACCCGGGCGGGCAGCACCGTGACGTAGGGCCGGGAGGCGCCCTCGCTCCACCGCCGGTTGGTGCCGTTCGTCGCGACGACCCAGACCTCGAGGTCGACGCCCCGGCGGATCAGCTCGTCCCACACGGCCAGGCGGTAGGGCGCCGGCAGGTTGGTCACCCACAGCACCCTGCTGGGGAGCCCCGAGGGTCCGGGCACGTCCGTGGACGGCAGGTCGCCGGTGGTCCCGGGGGACGTGGTCACGGCTCCTCCTCGTGTCGGTGGGCGCTCCTGCCCTCCTGGTAGACCTCGAGGAGACGGTCGGCCATCGAGGTCGAGCTGTACCGCCCGGCGGCAGCCAGCGCCGAGCGGGACAGCCGGTCCCACTCGGCTCGGGAGGCGGTCACGACGGTCGCGATGGCGGTGGCCACCTCCGCGACCGTCCCGTCCGTGACCAGGGCCCCGCCACGCGCCCGGAGGTCCTCGGAGATGCCCGTCGAGTCGGTGATGACCGACGGCAGCCCGACGCTGAGCGCCTCGAGCAGGGCCATGGGGAACGGTTCCTCCACGCTGGGCAGGACGAAGCACTGGGCGGCTGCGAGCCGGGCGATCACGGCCTCGCGGGGCACGGGGCCCTCGTAGCGCACGTGGTCCTCGAGTCCCAGGGCGGAGATCGCGTTCCGGACCGCGGGGAGGCAGCCCTCGTCCGCGCCGATCAGGCTGAAGGTGGCGGTGTGGCCCGAGGCGAGCACCCGGGCCGCGGCCTCGACGAAGACCCCGGGCCGCTTGCGCGGGTGCAGCCGGGAGCAGTAGACGACGTGCGGCGTCGCGGACCACGCGGCCCGCTCGGTGCGCTCCGGGACGCCGTTGGGCACGGTCCGGACGGGGATCGGCCGGGTCGTCACCGCGGCCCCGGTCAGCGTCGTCTCGTGGTCACCGAGGACGACCTGGCAGTCGGCCGAGCGCAGTGCGGGCTCCAGCCAGGTGCGGTCGAACAGCCGCAGCGGGGCGCTCCGCGCCGGCGGCACCATGCCGTGGGTCTGCACGACCCGCAGCGCACGGTGCCGGCGGGCGGAGTGCAGCGCGGCGACGGTCGTCAGGTCCCGGGGGAGGTGGAAGTGGATGACGTCCACGTCGGTCCGGGCGCGCAGGTCCCGGCTGACCCCGGGGGCCAGCAGAGCCGAGAACCGGCGGCTCGGTGCCACCCGGCGGGCCCGGTGCGGGACCACGTCGACCCCCGGGACGCGCAACGACGCGCGGCCGTCCCAGCCCGCGAGCAGGGTGACCCGGTGCCCCGCGGCGGCCAGCGAGCGGCACTGTTCCACCGCCACGCTGATCGGGCCCCCGAAGGCGCCGTCCTCGCTGACGTAGGGGACGACCTGGCAGATCCGCAGGGATCGGTCGGGCACCGGCTGCCCTCCACAGGGTCGTGGGCCGAGGTCCGCGGCGGTGGCCGGACCTCCCGGCCCCGGGGGATCGGGTGGGGGCGGGGATCAGGAGTCGATGCGCACCAGTCGGCCACTCCGTTCGTCGTCGAGGAGCTGCACGTCCGCCTCCACCATGATCCGCACGAGCTCCGGCGTGAGGACGCTGGGTGTCCAGCCGAGGACCTCGCGGGCCCGGCTGTAGTCGCCGATGAGCGCGTCGACCTCGGTGGGCCGCTCGTACCGTTCGTCGTGGTGCACGTAGGCCTGCCAGTCCAGGCCGACGTGCTCGAAGGCCATGCGGACGAAGTCCCGCACCGTGTACGCCGTGTTGGTGGCGAGGACGTAGTCGTCCGGCTGGGGGGCCTGCAGCATCCGCCACATGCCCTCGACGTACTCGGGTGCGTAGCCCCAGTCCCGCACGGCGTCCAGGTTCCCCAGGTGGAGCTTGTCCTGGAGGCCCGCCTGGATGCGGGCCACGGCCCGCGTGACCTTCCGGGTGACGAAGGTGGCCCCGCGTCGCGGGGACTCGTGGTTGAAGAGGATGCCGTTGACGGCGAACAGGTCGTAGGCCTCGCGGTAGTTGCGGGTGACCCAGTAGGCGTAGGCCTTGGCGGCGCCGTAGGGGCTCCGGGGGTGGAAGGGGGTCTGCTCGTCCTGCGGCGGCGGTGAGCTGCCGAACATCTCGGACGACGAGGCCTGGTAGACCTTGGTGCGGAGGCGGGCGGCGCGGATGGCCTCGAGCAGGCGCATCGCGGCCACGCCGGTGATGTCGGCGGTGTACACGGGCTGGTCGAAGGACACCCGGACGTGCGACTGTGCGCCGAGGTTGTAGACCTCGTCGGGGTTGATGTCGCGGAGCAGGTTGTCCAGCGTGATGCCGTCGTTCAGGTCACCGAAGTGCAGGAACAGCCGGCGGTTGGCCACGTGCGGGTCCTGGTAGATGCCGTCCAGTCGTTCCGTGTTGAAGGACGAGGACCGGCGCACGATCCCGTGCACCTCGTATCCCTTGGTCAGGAGCAGCTCGGCGAGGTAGGAGCCGTCCTGGCCGGTGATGCCGGTGATGAGTGCAGACTTCGCCACTCGCGCCCCGCTCGAGGTCCGGACCCGGCCGTCCCGGGTCGAATCGCCGTAGCGTAGGGCGCCGGTGCTCCGACGGAGGGGTTCGCAGTCATGGCTCTCGCACTCGATCGCGCGACCCGGGTCTACGTCGCCGGCCACCGCGGGCTGGTCGGCGGCGCGGTCCTGCGACACCTCCGCCGGTCGGGTTTCCGCGACCTGGTGACGCGGACCTCGGCGGAGCTCGACCTGCGTGCCCCCGACGCCGTCGAGTCCTTCTTCGCCGACGAGCAGCCGGCCGTCGTCGTCCTCGCTGCGGCGAGGGTCGGGGGGATCCTGGCCAACAGCACCCACCCCGCGGACTTCCTCTCGGACAACCTGCGGATCCAGCTCAACGTGCTCGACGCCGCGGTGCGGCACGGCGTGACCCGGCTGCTGTTCCTGGGGTCGAGCTGCATCTACCCCAAGTTCGCGCCGCAGCCGATCCGCGAGGACGCACTCCTCACCGGCCCGCTCGAGCCGACGAACGACGCCTACGCGATCGCCAAGATCGCCGGCGTCCTGCACGTCCAGGCGCTGCGCCGACAGCACGGGGTGCACTACATCTCGGCCATGCCGACCAACCTCTACGGCCCGGGCGACAACTTCGACCCCGTCGGCTCCCACGTCCTGCCGGGACTGATCCGGCGCTTCGACGAGGCCGTCCGGACGGGGGCGCCGTCGGTCGTGGTGTGGGGGACCGGGACCCCCCGCCGGGAGTTCCTGCACGTCGACGACCTGGCGCGGGCGTGCCTGCACCTGCTGGAGCACTACGACGACCCGGCGCCCGTGAACGTGGGGGTGGGTGAGGACCTCTCCATCCGCGACCTGGCGGAGCTGGTCGCCGACGTGGTCGGGTACCGCGGCGAGATCGTCTTCGACCCGACCAAGCCCGACGGCACCCCGCGGAAGCTCCTGGACGTCAGCACGATCCGGGCTCTGGGGTGGCAGCCGCTCATCCCTCTGCGGGAGGGGGTGGCGGAGACGTACCGGTGGTTCCGTCAGCAGCAGTCCCCGGCGGAGGTGCCGGTCCCCTCGCGGGCCTGACGACCCGGCGGGGCGGCCGGTCGTGCGCGAGCTCGACCAGCCACGACCCGTAGCCCTCCAGGGAGGCGGCCGCACCGAGTCGTTCCGCGGCGAAGCGGCGTCCGGCGGCACCGCACGCGCCGGCGAGGTCCGGGTCGCCGGCGATCCGCTCGATCGCCGCGAGGACCTCCTCCGGCTCCCCGGCCCGGACCACCGGCCCGGCTCCGGAGGCCCGCATGAGCGCGGCCGCCCCGCTGCGCGGATCGGTCGCGGCCACCACCGGACGGCCCGACGCGAAGTAGGTCGTCAGCTTGCTCGGGACCGACATCTCCACCACGCCGGGCTTCTCGTGCAGCAGCAGGCAGTCCGCGGCGCGCAGGGCCGACTCGAACTCCCCGTCGGGCAGGGGGTCGAGGAACGAGACGCGCGAGATCCCGCGGGCGTGCTCCTGGAGGACCGCCCTGCGGGACCCCTCGCCCAGCAGGACGATCCGCACCCGGCTCCTCCGGGTCTCCGCCGCCCGAGCCACGTCGATCAGTCCCTCGAGGCCCTGCTTCGCGCCCATGTTCCCGGCGTGCAGCGCGATCACCTCGTCGTCGGCCCAGCCCAGGGAGCGGCGGGTGGCCACCCGGTCGTCGTCGGCCGGCTCGTCGTGGGGCGGCATCGAGACGTGCACCCAGTTCGGCACGACCGTGATGCGGTCGCCGGGCACCCCGGCGTCCCGCAGCCGGCGCGCGAACACCTCGTGGATGACGACCACGCCGTCCGCACGGCGGAGGAGGGCCGCCTCCAGCCGGGCGGTCAGGCGGGCGAGACGGCCGCCGCCGAGCCCCGTCTCGGACAGCGCTGCCCCGTACAGGTCCTGCACGACCGCCCCCAGCCGGTAACCGGCGACCAGCCGCAGCAGGACGGCGGGCACCAGCACGAGGAGCGCCGGGCTGACGGCGACGACGACGTCGGGACGCTCGCGGAGGAGGTGGCGGGCGACCCGGGTGGAGTAGACGGCCTCCATGAGGACCCGGGCGGCGCCACCCGGATCGCGGGGGACGGGGTGGCGGACGCGGACGACCCGCACCCCGCGGTCCTGCTCGGGCGGGCGGGGTGTCCGGTATCCCGGGTGCAGGCGCCACTCCGGGTAGTGCGGATGTCCGGTGACCACCGTGACGTCGTGTTCCTGGGCCAGGTGCCTGGCCAGGCCGGTGGTGTACGGCGCGATCCCGGTCGTCTCCGGGGCGTAGTTGAGTCCGGCCACGAGCACCCGCAGCGGTGCCGGGGTGCGGCGCCTCCTCGTCACACAGCGCTCCCCTCGACGGTCACGCTCCGTTCGGTCGATGGCGCGCGAGCCCATCGACCGGCGTGGCGGCCGACCGTATCCTCGCCCGGTGTCCCAGCCCAGAGTCGTCGACCTCGCGGCCGCGCCGGGCGCTCGGGAGTCCTGGGACGCACCGCGCTGGAAGGTCTACACGTGGGGCCTCGTCGAGTTGCTCCTGGTCAGCAACCCCTGGCAGGTGAGCTCCCGCCTCCGGCGTGCGGCGCTGCGGCTCTTCGGTGCGCGGATCGGTGAGGGCGTCCTGCTGCGCCCCCGGCTGCGCGTCCGCTTCCCCTGGAAGCTCGAGATCGGCCCGCGCTCCTGGATCGGCGAGGACGTCTGGTTGCACAACCAGGACCGGCTCAGCATCGGCGCGGACGCCGTCATCTCCCAGGGCACCTTCATCACCACGGGCTCGCACGCGCACCGGCGCGACATGGCGCTCCTCACCCGGCCGGTGGTCGTGGAGGACGGCGCGTGGGTGACCGCGCGGTGCATCGTCACCGGGGGCAGCCGGATCGGCGTGTCCGCCGTCGTGACCCCCGGGACGGTCGTCGCCGGCGAGGTCCCTGCAGGGGTGGTCTTCGGTCATCCGGGCGGGTCCGTCCTGGGACCGCGCTTTCGATGACGTGACACATCTGGATCGAGACGGGGACTGAGGCCGGATGGAGATCAGGGAGATCGTCGCGGCGCTGCGCACCGCGTGGTGGTTGCCTGCCCTGGGGATGGTCCTGGGCGGGGTGGCCGCGACGGTGATCAGCCTGCTGCAGACGCCCCTCTACACGGCCCACACCCAGCTCTTCGTCGCCACGAGCGACTCGGCCACCCTGAGCGACGCCTTCCAGGGCAACCAGTTCTCGCGTGACCGCGTCGCGTCCTACGCGCAGTTGCTCGGCGGCCAGGAGATCGCCGCCCGGGTCGTCGACTCCCTGGACCTGGACGCGTCACCGGGGGCGATCGCCCGCGAGATCTCCGCCACGGCGGTGGTGGACACCGTCCTCCTCGACGTGACCGTCACCGACCCGGATCCCCAGCGCGCCCGGGACATCGCCGTCGCGGTCGGCGTGGAGCTGGGCGAGATGGTCAACGAGCTGGAGACCCCCGAGGGGTCGACGGCATCGCCGGTCCGGGTGACCGTCGTCGAAGCGCCACAGGTGCCGGCCATCGCGAGCTCGCCCCGCACCACCGTGAACGTCGCACTCGGCATGGTGCTCGGCCTCGTCGCCGGATCGGCGGCGGCGGTCGCCCGGGTCCGGTCGGACCGCTCGGTGCGGGATGCCGACGAGGCGGCCGACCTCGTCGGCGCCCCCGTCATCGGCGTCGTCCTGCGCGACGGCGAGCTCAGCCAGAACCACCTCTTCGCCCGTGCCGACTCCGGCGGCGGGGCCGGCAGCGTCGCGGAGTCCTTCCGGCAGCTGCGCACGAACCTGAACTACCTCGACGTCGACAACCCGCCCAAGATCATCGTGGTGTCCAGCGCCGTCCCGTCCGAGGGGAAGACGACGCTGACGATCAACCTGGCCCTCGCGCTCGCGGAGGCCGGCCAGCGGGTGACCGTGGTGGAGGCCGACCTCCGGAGACCCCGGGTCACCCGGTACCTGGGCATGGTCGGCGGGACCGGGCTGATCAACGTGCTGGCCGGTGAGGCCGAGATCCCCGAGGTGCTCCAGAGCTACGGCGACGGCCGCCTCGAGGTGCTGGCGGCGGGGCCGACCCCGCCCAACCCCAGCGAGCTGCTGGCCTCCGGCCAGATGCTCATGCTCCTCGCGGCGCTGCGGGAGAAGAACGACGTGGTGCTGCTCGACGCCCCGCCGCTGCTCCCGTTCGCCGACGCCTCGGGGCTGGCCGCCATCTCCGACGGGGCCCTCCTCGCGGTCCGGTACGGCGTCACGAGCAGGGAGGAGCTGCGCCAGGCCGGGATCGCCCTCGACCGGGTCGGCGCCCGGACGCTGGGAGTGGTCCTCAACGTCGTACCGCCCAAGGCGGAGATCGCTGCCGCCTCCGGCCTCGCCTACCGCGCCGACTACGGGGCGGACGAGCGGCACGCCGTCCCGGTGCGGCCGGCCGGGCGCCGCCGGAGCCCACGCGGGCGTCACGGCGGGAGCTGACCCCGGACGGGGAGCTCGGTACGGGTCAGGGGACCTGCCAGTAGAGCTCCGCATCGACCTGGCGGGTGCGCAGCAGGTGCTCGATCTGCTTGAGGCGGGTGTGTCCCCGCCCGGTGAAGGTGCCGGTGTCCAGGGCGACGGCCTCGAAGACCCGGTGCAGCTGGGCCGCGCCGGCCTTGGCGTCCCAGTCGGTGTCGTACCCGGGGAGGACCTCGCGGATCCGGTCGAACGCCACGCGGTAGCTGCGGTTGTCGGCGCCGGGGTCGCCGAAGGTCAGGGCGCAGCCGGGGAACTCGGCGGCGACGATCTCGGCGATGTCCCGGACCCGGTAGTTGTTGGACTCGCTGCCGACGTTGAACACCTGGCCGTGCACCCGCTCCCGCGGGCTCTCCAGCGTCATCCGGATGGCCTTCGCGATGTCCAGCGCGTGCACCAGCGGGCGCCAGGGGGTGCCGTCGCTGGTCATGGCGATCGCCCGGGTCGTCCAGGCCAGGCCGGCGAGGTTGTTGAGCACGATGTCGAAGCGCATCCGCGGGCTGGCGCCGAAGGCGGTGGCGTTCCGGAGGAACGTGGGGGAGAAGTCGTCACCGGCCATCGCCCCGACGTCCCGCTCCACGAACGCCTTGCACCGGGCGTAGGCCGTCAGCGGGGAGACCGGGCTGTCCTCGTCCACCGTCCCGTCGGCGATGCCGTAGACGCTGCAGGAGGACGTGTAGACGAACCGCTCGACCCCGGCGGCCCGCGCCGTCTCGGCGAGGTGCACCGATCCGCGGTGGTTGATGTCGTAGGTGACCTCACCGATGAGGTCCCCCAGGGGGTCGTTGCTCAGCTCCGCCATGTGCACGACGGCGGTCACGCCCTCCAGGTGCGCGGGTGTGACCCGGCGGACGTCCAGGCAGAGCGTCTGCGGGGTGACCTCGAGGCCGGGGTAGAGCCAGCCGTGCTTGTAGTAGCCGGTGTCCACCCCGACGACGTCGTGTCCCGCTCTCAGCAGCTCCTGCGCCGTCAGACAGCCCAGGTAACCCTCCGTGCCGGTGACCGCTACTCGCACGCCAGCCTCGTCTCGCCCGCCGTGACGTCTCCGGCTCAGCAAGCTAGCCGCCCAGAGCCGGTCACGGACCGGTCAGCGCCGCGGCGTCGTCGCTCCTGCCGCGCGCCGGCGCCGGGTCGTCCAGCGGTGCACCGTGGTGAGCAGGACGGTCGCGGTGAGGGCCTCCCCGAGCTCCTCCACGTACGTCCCCACGGCCACCTCCACGCCGCCGTGGGCGCTCGCGAGCGCGGCCCCCGCCGCGGTGACCAGCTCCAGCCCCAGCGCCGCCACCGCGTAGAGGCCGACGGCGACCGCCACGGGCCGGCCGGCAGCGACCCTCCAGCGGTGGCCCGTGGTCCAGAGCACCGCCACCGCCACCGCGGCGAGCAGGGTGCTGACCGACAGCGTCAGTGCCGGCGAGGTGGCCTTGGCGATCGAGTGCCCGCTCACCGCCTTGAGCAGGGCGAGCGCGCCGGCGGCGAGGACGACCAGCCACCACCACGTCGCGGTGCGTCCCTCGCTCCGGCGCCCCTCCCGCCCGGCGAGGACGCAGACGGCCACGAAGAGCCCGGTGGTGAACAGGCGGGGCAGCCCACCGATCGCGTCCAGGTTCAGCACCTGCTCCGCGGACGACCCGACGCACGCGTACCGGACGCAGCCGAGCCGCGCCACCAGGGCGACGGTGAACAGCCCGAGGGCGACCAGGCCCAGCCCCCACGACCACCACGCCGCCGGGTGTGGGCCGCCCGCACGACGCGGCGCCGTCTCCGCCATCGACCCATCATGCTCGCCCCGGGCGACGGCCCGGACGTCCGCGGCGGGTGTCCCCGCCGCGGTCTAGCCTGGGATGCCGGGCCTGCGCCGCACCCGGCGGCACGGAGCGGGCCGTCCATCCCAGGAGGAAGACCCCCGTGAGTCTGCGCGGCGTGCTCGACGTCGTCCTCACCGATCCCGGCGTCGCGCGCGTGGTGGCCGCGGCCGGGTCCGCCGAGCTCGCCGTGACCGCGCCGCCGCCGGTGCAGCCGCTCGTCGCCGCCGCCCTGGCCGCGCGCGAGCCGGGCGCCGGGGTCCCGGTGCTGCTGGTCACCGCCGGCGAGCGGGACGCCGACGCCGCCGCGGACGTGCTGCGCTGCTTCCTGCCCGACCGCCGCGTCGAGACCTTCCCCTCCTGGGAGACGCTCCCGCACGAGCGGCTCTCCCCGCGCGCGGACACCGTCGGCCGCCGCCTCGCCGTGCTGCGCGAGCTGGCCCACCCCGGCGAGGCCCGGATCGACGTGCTGGTCGCCCCGGTGCGCAGCGTGCTGCAGCCGCTGGCCCCCGGCCTCGGCGACCTCGTGCCGGTCGAGCTGAAGGCCGGGGACACCGCCGAGCTCGACGACGTCGCCCGCGCGCTGTCCGATGCCGCCTACACCCGCGTGGAGCTGGTCGAGAAGCGCGGCGAGTTCGCCGTCCGCGGCGGCCTGCTCGACGTCTTCCCTCCCACCGAGCCGCACCCGGTCCGCGTCGAGTTCTGGGGCGACGAGGTCGACGAGCTGCGCTACTTCTCCGCCGCCGACCAGCGCTCCCTCGACGAGCGGCCCGAGCGGCTGTGGGCCCCGCCGTGCCGCGAGCTGCTGCTCACCGACGCCGTCCGCGCCCGCGCCGCCGGGCTCGCCGCGGAGCACCCGGGCCTGGCCGAGCTTCTCGGCAAGCTCGCCGAGGGCATCGCCGTCGAGGGCATGGAGTCGCTGACCCCCGCGCTGGTCGAGGGGCAGCTCCAGCTGCTCACCGACCTGCTGCCCGCCGGCACCCACGTGCTCGTCGCCGACCCCGAGCGGGTCCGCAGCCGGGCCGCCGACCTGGTGCGCACCGCCGAGGAGTTCCTCGCCGCGTCCTGGGCCACCGCCGCCGAGGCCGGCGAGGCGCCGCTGGACCTGGGCGCCTCGTCGTTCCGCGAGCTGGCCGACGTCGAGGCCGCCGCCCGCGGCCGCGGCCTGCCGTGGTGGACCACCGGCGCGTTCACCCTCGACGTCGACGACGAGTCCTCGGTGACCCTGCAGGCGGGCACCGTCGAGCGCTTCTCCGGCGACCTCGACCGCGCCGTCGAGACGCTGCGCGGCTGGACCCGGGACGGGTGGCGGGTCGTCCTCACCTTCGCCGGCCCCGGCCCGGCCCAGCGCGCGGCCGAGCAGCTGGGGGCCGCCGACCTCGGCGTCCGGCTGGTGCCCGGCATCGAGTCCGCGCCCGAGGAGAGCCTGACCTCGATCACCCAGGGCAACCTGGAGTCCGGCTTCGCGCTGCCCGGCGTGGGGCTGGCGCTGGTCACCGAGCACGACCTCACCGGCCAGCGCGGCACCACCATGCGCGACGCGGTGAAGATGCCCGCGCGCCGCCGCAACGCCGTCGACCTGGTGCAGCTGCAGCCCGGCGACCTCGTCGTCCACGAGCAGCACGGCATCGGCCGCTACGTCGAGATGGTCAGCCGCACCGTGCACGGCGGCCAGCGCGACTACCTGATCGTCGAGTACGCGCCGAGCAAGCGGAACCAGCCGCCGGACCGGCTGTTCGTGCCCACCGACTCCCTCGACCAGCTCACCCGCTACGTCGGCGGCGAGCAGCCGGCGCTGTCCAAGCTCGGCGGCGCCGACTGGCAGAAGACCAAGGGCCAGGCGCGGCGGGCGGTCAAGCAGATCGCCGCGGAGCTCATCCGCCTGTACTCGGCGCGCATGGCGACCACGGGGCACACCTTCGGCCCCGACACCGTCTGGCAGCGCGAGCTCGAGGACGCCTTCCCGTTCCAGGAGACCCCCGACCAGCTCGCCGCGATCGACGAGGTCAAGGCGGACATGCAGAACCCGGTCCCGATGGACCGGATCATCTGCGGCGACGTCGGCTACGGGAAGACCGAGATCGCCGTCCGCGCCGCGTTCAAGGCGGTGCAGGACGGCAAGCAGGTCGCCGTCCTGGTGCCGACGACGCTGCTGGCCAACCAGCACTTCAAGACCTTCTCCGAGCGCATGGCCCAGTTCCCGGTCACGGTGAAGGTGCTGTCCCGCTTCCAGTCCGACGCCGAGAGCGCCGAGACGCTGCGCCAGCTCGCGGCCGGCGAGGTCGACGTGCTGGTCGGCACCCACCGGCTGCTGCAGCCGACCACCCGGTTCAAGGACCTCGGGCTGGTCATCGTCGACGAGGAGCAGCGCTTCGGCGTCGAGCACAAGGAGTACCTGAAGACGATGCGGACGGCGGTCGACGTCCTGTCGATGTCGGCCACCCCCATCCCGCGCACGCTGGAGATGAGCCTGACCGGCATCCGCGAGATGTCGACGATCCTCACGCCCCCGGAGGAGCGGCACCCGGTGCTGACCTACGTGGGCGCGTGGGACGACAAGCAGATGGCCGCCGCGATCCGCCGCGAGCTGCTGCGCGACGGCCAGGTCTTCGTCATCCACAACCGGGTGCAGTCGATCGACAAGGCCGCGGCGAAGATCCGCCGGCTGGTGCCCGAGGCCCGCGTGGCCGTCGGCCACGGCCAGATGAAGGAGCACGAGCTCGAGCGGATCATGGTCGGCTTCTGGGAGAAGGAGTACGACGTCCTGATCGCGACGACGATCGTCGAGTCCGGCCTGGACATCCCCAACGCCAACACCCTGATCGTCGACCGCGCCGACACCTTCGGCCTCTCCCAGCTGCACCAGATCCGCGGCCGCGTCGGCCGGGGTCGCGAGCGCGCCTACGCCTACTTCACCTACGACCCCTCGCGGCCGCTGACCGAGACCTCGGTCGACCGGCTGACGACGATCGCGCACAACACCGACCTCGGCGCCGGCATGGCCGTGGCGATGAAGGACCTCGAGATCCGCGGCGCGGGCAACCTGCTCGGCGGCGAGCAGTCCGGGCACATCGCCGGGGTGGGCTTCGACCTCTACGTGCGGCTGGTCGGCGAGGCGGTGGCCGACTACAAGGCGCAGGTCGGCGGCGGGGAGGCACCGGCCGAGCCGCTCGAGGTCCGGGTGGACCTGCCGGTCGACGCGCACCTGCCGCACGACTACGTGCCCGGCGAGCGGCTGCGGATGGAGGCCTACCGCAAGGTCGCCTCGGTGCAGGACGACGACCAGGCGCAGGCCGTGCTCGACGAGCTCACCGACCGGTACGGCGCCCCGCCGGCGCCGGTGCTCAACCTGCTCGCGGTCGCCCGCTTCCGCGCGGCGATGCGGGAGCTGGGCATCACCGAGGTGTCGCTGCAGGGCCGCGCGATCCGGGTCTCGCCGGTGCCGCTGCGGGAGTCGCAGCAGATGCGGCTGGCCCGGCTGGCCGACGGCGCGACGTACAAGTCCGCCGTCCAGACGGTGTCGCTCAAGGTCCCGGTCGGCCCCGACCGGCGCGCCCCGCTGCGCGACGTCGCCCTGCTCGAGCACCTGCACTCGCTGCTGAAGGCGGTGATCGAGCAGCCGGTCGCCGCCTGAGGCGCCGCCTGCGACGGTCGTCACAACCGGTGTGGGAGCCTGCCCGGGTGCGCACCCGCCGTCCCGCCGCCGTCGCCCTCGGGCTCGTGGCCGCCGCCGTCACGGTGACCGGCTGCCGGACCTCGCCGACCGTCGCCGCCTACGTCGGGGACGAGCAGGTGACCGTGGCCGAGCTGCAGTCCGCCGTCGACGAGCGGCTGGCCGACCCCGCGATCGCCGAGGCCGTCGGGGGCGGCGGCACGGACTACACGCGCCAGGTGCTCACCCTGCTCGTGCGCCAGGAGCTCTACGCCGAGGCGGCCCGGCGCAGCGACGTCGAGGTCACCGACGCCGAGGTCGGCGAGTTCATCGAGACGGCGCTGGCCGGCCGCGACGAGGAGGAGCTGTACGCGCAGGCCGCCTCGCAGGGCTACTCCCGCGAGGACATCCGGGAGAGCGCCCGCCAGCAGCTGCTGCGCCGGGAGCTCGGCGTCGCCGCCGGGGAGGACCCCGGGACCGACGAGGCCGCGCTGCGCGCCCGGTACGAGGAGGTCCGCGCCGGCCTGGAGCAGGTGGAGCTCGGCTACTTCGTCGTCCCCGACCAGGCCACCGCCGATGCCGTGGTCGCCGAGCTGGCCGCCGCGCCTGCCTCGTACCCGGCGGTCGCGGCGCGGTACCCGGGCGAGATCACCCTGCCCGCGCTGCAGCCGACCGGCACCGCCGACGTCCCCGCGCCGCTGGCCGAGGGCGTGGCCGCCGCCGCGCCGAACACCGGCTTCAGCGTCACCGTCGGCGACGTGCCGGGCGTGGTGGTCGCCTTCGTCGGGCAGCGGACGACGCCGTCGTTCGAGGAGGTCCGCCCGCAGCTGGAGGACGAGGCCGCCCAGGGCGCCGAGGCGGCCGGGGCGGCGGTGGTGGACGAGGTCCGCGACGACGTCGGCGTCACCGTCAACCCGCGCTACGGCGAGTTCGGCGACCAGGACGTGGTGCAGGAGGCCGAGGGCGGCGTCGTCGACCTGCTCGACGACGCCGGCGCCGCCGCCCCCACCACCGGCGAGGGCTGATCCGGTGCCTCCCGCCGTCGTCGTCACGGTCAGCCCGCGGCTGCCCGGCCTGCTCGGCCCGGCCGGCTGGGCCGCGCTGGCCGGGCGCCGCATCGCCGCGCTGCCCGGCGCCGCCGCCACCGCGGACGCGCTGCGCGCCGCCGGGTGGCAGGTCGCCGACGCCGCCGACGTCGCCGCGCTGGACGCGGACGTCGCCTGCCTCGCGGCCCCGGGGGAGGAGGTGGCCGGCCGGCCGGTCGTCGACGGCGCCCCCGAGCCGCCCGGCGCCCGGCTGCTCGACGTCGTCGCGGTGATGGACCGGCTGCGCTCGCCCGGCGGCTGCCCCTGGGACGCCGAGCAGACGCACTCCTCGCTGCGCGGCTACCTGCTCGAGGAGGCGCACGAGGCCTACGACGCCATCGTCGACGACGACCCGGTCGCGATGCGCGAGGAGCTCGGCGACGTGCTGCTGCAGGTCGTCTTCCACGCCCGCGTCGCCGCCGAGGCCGGCCCGGACCGGCGGTTCGACGTCGACGACGTGGCCCGCGACCTGGTCGAGAAGCTGGTCCGCCGGCACCCGCACGTGTTCGGCGACGCCGGCAACGCGGGGCCACGCCCGGACATAGCCGGCGTCGAGGCGGGCTGGGAGGAGATCAAGAAGGCGGAGAAGCAGCGGCGCTCGCCCACCGAGGGCGTCTCGCGCTCGCAGCCGGCCACCGCGTGGGGGACGGCGCTGGTGCGGCGGGCCGCCCGGGCCGGGCTCCCGACGCCGGAGCCGGCCGAGCTGGGCTCGACGTCGCCGGAGGAACTGGGGGAGCGGCTGCTGGCCGTCGTCGCCGCGGCCGCGCAGCGCGGCTGGGACGCCGAGGACGCGCTGCGCGAGGCGGTCCGCCGCTACGCGGGCGAGCTCGACGCGGCCGCCGAGGCGGCGTCGTCGGCGGCGCCCTAGCCGACGAGGAGCTGCCCGACCGGTGCGGTGGTGACCCGCGGCGCGGTGAGCATGGCCTTCAGCGAGCCGAGCACGCCGAGCCCGGCGACGGCGGCGGCGCACCAGACGCCCGGCCCGAGCCGGTGGACGTCCCAGCCGGCGTCCACCAGCCGGGCGGCGACCGCGGCGGCCACGGCCAGCGCGACCGCCAGCGCCAGCACGCCGGACACCCGGTGGCCGCGCGCGGGACGGAGCAGCAGGAGCCCGAGGACGACGAGCAGGGCACCGCCGGCCGCCACCGCCGCCGGCTGCCACAGCCCGGTGCGCCCGAGCTCGGCGACCCCCTCGCGGGCCGCGTCGACCGAACGCACCACCAGGTCCAGCCCGGTGGTCTGCCCGTCCGGTTCCCACGGCAGCCACAGGCTCGCCGCGTCGGCCACGCCGGCCAGCAGCAGGAGCACCCCGCCGACGACATCGGGGCGCCGCACGTAGAACAGCCCTCCCGAGCCGGCCGCCACCCCGGCCACCTCCGTGCCGCCCGGGGCGGGCTCCACGTCCTCGACGTCGTCGTCCGCGGCGGGATCCGCGGCGAACCCGAGGATGGACGGACCCGTCCCGTCGTCCGCGTCCACGGGAGGTGGCGGGGGCGCGGCTCCGGCGCCGTACACGGGGGGTCGCTGCTGCTGGCGCTCGGTCATCGGGTCCTCCGACGGCGCAGACGTGGGGAAGACGCCCGCCAGGTCGAGGTTATCGCCGGATCGGTTCCGCCGAGGCCGCACCGTGACCGCTCCGTTACGGGAGTCCCGGGACCACGCGTCCCGGGTGCGCCCCGCTCGCCTCGCTAGGCTGCTCCCCGTGCCGAGCATCGATGCCGTAGGCGCGCGGGAGATCCTGGACTCGCGCGGTAACCCCACCGTGGAGGTCGAGGTCGCCCTCGACGACGGGACGATCGCGCGGGCCGCGGTCCCGAGCGGCGCCTCCACCGGCGCCTTCGAGGCGGTGGAGCTGCGCGACGGCGGCGACCGCTACGGCGGCAAGGGCGTCACCCAGGCCGTCGACGGCGTCCTCGACGTCATCGGCCCCGAGCTGGTCGGCTACGAGGCCACCGAGCAGCGGCTGGTCGACCAGCGCCTGCTCGACCTCGACGGCACGCCGGACAAGTCGCGGCTGGGCGCCAACGCGATCCTCGGCGTCAGCCTCGCCGTCGCCCGCGCCGCCGCCGAGTCCACCGGCCTGCCGCTGTTCCGCTACGTGGGCGGCCCGTCGTCGCACCTGCTGCCGGTGCCGATGATGAACATCCTCAACGGCGGCGCCCACGCCGACAGCAACGTCGACGTGCAGGAGTTCATGATCGCCCCGATCGGCGCGGCGACCTTCGCCGAGGCCCTCGCCGTCGGCACGGAGACCTACCACGCGCTGAAGTCGGTGCTGAAGGGCCGCGGCCTGTCCACCGGCCTCGGCGACGAGGGCGGCTTCGCCCCCGACCTGCCGAACAACCGCGCCGCGCTCGACCTCATCGCCGAGGCGGTGGAGAAGGCCGGCTACGCGCTCGGCACGGACATCGGGCTCGCGCTCGACGTCGCCGCCACCGAGTTCCACAGCGACGGCGGCTACGAGTTCGAGGGCCAGACCCGCTCGGCGGAGTTCCTCACCGACTACTACCGCGAGCTGGTCGACGCCTACCCGATCGTCTCGATCGAGGACCCGCTGTCGGAGGAGGACTGGGACGGCTGGATCGCGCTGACCGCCGCGCTCGGCGAGCGCGTGCAGCTGGTCGGCGACGACCTGTTCGTCACCAACCCCGCCCGCCTCGCCGACGGGATCGGGCGGAAGGCCGCGAACGCGCTGCTGGTGAAGGTCAACCAGATCGGCACGCTCACCGAGACCCTCGACGCCGTGAACCTGGCGCACCGCAGCGGCTACCGCTGCATGATGAGCCACCGCTCGGGCGAGACCGAGGACACCACGATCGCCGACCTCGCCGTCGCCACCGACTGCGGGCAGATCAAGACCGGCGCCCCAGCGCGCAGCGAGCGGGTGGCCAAGTACAACCAGCTGCTGCGCATCGAGGAGGAGCTCGACGACGCCGCGCGGTACGCCGGCGCGGCGGCCTTCCCGCGCCTGCGGACCTCCTGACCCGGTGAGCGCCGGTTCGGGGCGGCGGCGCTCGACCGGCCGCCCGCTGTCGCACGCCGCGTCCCGGCCGGTCCCGGCCGGGACGCGGTCGGGCGCCGGCAGCCGTCCCGAGGCCCGCCGCCCCGGCCGGCGCACGCCGCCGCGGACGCCCGCGCGTCCCGCGGCGGCGCGCCGGCCGCTGTTCACCGGCCGGACCGTCGTGTTCGTCGGGCTGCTCCTGCTGCTGTCGCTGACGCTGGCCGGGCCGGTGCGGCAGTGGCTGGACGGCCGCGCGGAGATCGCCCGGCTGACCGCGGAGAGCACCGCCTACGACGAGCGCATCGCCGACCTGGAGGCCGAGCTGGAGCGCCAGGCCGACCCGGCCTGGACCGCCCGCGAGGCCCGCGAGCGGCTGGCCTACGTGCTGCCCGGCGACCGGCTGGTCGTCGTGGTGGACGGCGAGGCGGCCGAGGGCGACGCCGGCACGCTGCCCGACGCCGTCGACGCCGCGCCGCGGCCCTGGTACGAGGAGCTGCTCGGCTCGGTGGCCGACGCCGACGGCTGAGGGGTGCCGTCGGGCCCGCCGACCGGCTGCCGCAGACTTCCCTGGTGACCACCCCGACCACCCCGGGACACCGGGTGCACGAGCCGATCACGCCGGAGGAGCGCGAGGTCGTCGCCCGGCAGCTGGGCCGGCCGCCGCGCGCGGTGCGGGCGGTCGCGCACCGCTGCCCGTGCGGACAGCCCGACGTCGTCCAGACCTCGCCGCGGCTGGAGGACGGCACGCCGTTCCCGACGCTGTACTACCTGACCTGCCCGCGGGCGTCGGCGGCCGCCAGCCGGCTGGAGTCCACCGGGCGCATGCGCGAGTGGCAGGAGGACCTCGGCACCGACGCCGACCTCGCCGCGGCCTACCGGGCGGCGCACGAGGCCTACCTGGCCGAGCGCGACGCCCTCGGCGAGCTGCCCACCCGCAACACCGCCGGCGGCATGCCCGACCGGGTCAAGTGCCTGCACGCCCTGGCCGGCCACGCGCTGGCCGCGGGGCCCGGCGTCAACCCGATCGGCGACCGCGCGGTGGCCGGGATGGGGGAGTGGTGGGCCGCCGGTCCCTGCGCGCAGCCGGAGGAGCGGCCGTGACCCGGGTGGCCGCGATCGACTGCGGCACCAACTCCATCCGCCTGCTCGTCGCCGACGTGCCGCCCGAGGGCGCGCACACCGACCTGCTGCGCCGCATGGAGGTCGTGCGGCTGGGCCAGGGCGTCGACGCCACCGGCCGGCTCGCGCCCGAGGCGATCGAGCGCACCCGCGTGGTGCTCGCCGAGTACGCCGCCCAGGCCCGCGACCTCGGTGCCACCGCGGTGCGGATGGTGGCCACCAGCGCCACCCGCGACGCCGCCAACCGCGAGGACTTCGAGGCGATGGTGCGGACCACCCTCGGCCGGGCGCCGGACGTCGTCCCGGGCGACGAGGAGGCGCGGCTGTCCTTCCTCGGGGCCACCGCCTCCCTCGCCGCCGCGGCCGCCGCGCACGGCGGTCCGCCGCCGCGCCCGCCCCACCTGGTGGTCGACATCGGCGGCGGGTCGACGGAGTTCGTCCTCGGCGACGCCGCCGGGGTGCGCGCCGCCCGCTCCGTCGACGTCGGCTGCGTGCGGCTCACCGAGCGGCACCTGCACGGCGACCCGCCGACGGCGGACGAGATCGGCGCCAGCGAGGCCGACATCCGCGCGGCGCTGGCCGAGGTGGCCGCGGCGGTGCCGGTCGAGGAGGCGGTCACGCTGGTCGGCCTGGCCGGCTCGGTGACCACCGTGGCCGCGCTCGCGCTGCGGCTGCCCGCCTACGACGCCGAGGCCATCCACGGCTCGCGGATCCCGGTCTCGGCGGTCCGCTCGGTCACCGCCGGGCTGCTGACCGCCACCCGCGAGCGCCGGGCCGCCTACCCGGTCATGCACCCGGGGCGGGTCGACGTCATCGGCGCCGGCGCGCTGGTGCTGCGGGTGGTCATGGACGCGTTCGCGCTCGACGAGGTCGTCGTCAGCGAGCACGACATCCTCGACGGCATCGCGCTCCGGCTGGCGCGCGGCTAGCCCGGGGTCAGGGCCCCTCGTTGAGGCCGGGGGGCAGCTTGCCGGTCAGCTGGTGGTAGGCCGTGGCCGCGCCGCGGGCGGCCAGCAGCCGGCCGGCCGCGACCGCCAGCCCGGAGAACGCGGCCCAGGCCAGCGCGTCCGGCCAGGAGACGCCCGGCGCGGCCGGGTTCTTCGGTGGGGTCGTGCCGCGGGCCGCGTACCAGGCGGCGTCGGTGAGCTTGCGGACGGCGATCCCCGACACGGTGGCCGTCCCCGTGCCGAGGAGCTTCCAGGTCAGCGGCGCCTTCTGCTTGCGGGCCATGGGGTGATCATGCCTGCCGCCCCCGCGGCCCGCGCGTCCCCGGGCGGGTGGTCCACTGGGCGCGTGGCGGTCGACGCGCAGGGGTTCCCGGTCACGCGGACGCCGGCGGGGGTGGCCCGGTCGGCCCGCGCGGCCCGCGACCTCGCCGTCCTGGACGCCCGCGTCTCCGGCTGCCGCGCCTGCCCGCGGCTGGTGACCTGGCGCGAGGAGGTCGCCCGGGTCAAGCGCGCCTCCTTCCGCGACCAGGACTACTGGGGCCGCCCGGTGCCCGGTCTGGGCCCGGCGGACGCGCGGATCGCCGTCGTCGGGCTGGCGCCGGCCGCACACGGCGGCAACCGCACCGGGCGGGTCTTCACCGGCGACCGCAGCGGCGACTGGATCTTCGCCGCGCTGTGGCGGGCGGGCCTGGCCAGCCAGCCGACGTCGACGCACGTCGGCGACGGCCTGGAGCTGACCGGCGTGCGGGTGGCCGCCGCGGTGCGCTGCGCGCCCCCGGACAACGCGCCGACGCCGGCCGAGCGCGACACCTGCTCGCCGTGGCTGGCCCGCGAGCTGGCGCTGCTGCCCGACCTGCGGGTGGTCGTCGTCCTCGGCGGGTTCGGCTGGACGGCGCTGTGGCCGGTGCTCGCGGGGGCGGGGTACGCCCTGCCCCGCCCGCGGCCGGCGTTCGGGCACGGCGTGGAGGTGACGCTGGACGGGCCGCACGGGCCGCTGACCCTGCTCGGCAGCTACCACGTCAGCCAGCAGAACACCTTCACCGGCCGGCTGACCGAGCCGATGCTGGACGCCGTCCTGTCCCGGGCCACGGAGCTCGCCGGGACCCGCTGAGCCGGAGCGCGGCCGCCGGGCCACCCTAGGCTGGGCGGCGCGGGGCAGCCGTCCGCCGCGCGCCCGCCCCCGTGGCCCAATCGGCAGAGGCAGGCCCCTTAAAAGGGTCGCAGTGTGGGTTCGAGTCCCACCGGGGGCACCGTCCGGACCTGCAGTTCTTCCGGCCCCTTACCGCAGGACCGAGAAGAAATCCAGGGCTTGACGTCCCCTGTGATGGTGATGACAGGGTGACGCCCCGTGAGCAACGGAGCTCATGCCCGACGTTCGAGGGGAAGTCGTCCATGACCCAGTCCCACCCGTCCCGCCGGTCACGGCTCGCCGTGATCGGCAGTGCCGGCGCCATCGCGCTGGCCGGGAGCATGGTCGCTGCGCTGCCCGCCGGTGCCGCCGGCGGCTGCGAGACCCGCAACAACAACACGGTCGCCAAGCTGACAGAGTGCGTGACGCTCGAGGGCGTCACGGAGCACCTCGAGGCGTTCCAGGCCATCGCCGGCGAGAACGGCGGCAACCGGGCCTCGGGCACCGAGGGCTACGACGACTCGGTCGCCTACGTGAAGGAGCGGCTGGAGGCGGTCGGCTACACCGTCACCGTCCAGACGTTCGAGTTCCCGTTCTTCCGGCTGGGTGAGAGCTCGTTCGGCCGCGTCGCGCCCACGGCGACGACGTACACGGTGGGCACCGACTACGCGCCGATGACCTACACCGGCCCGGGCACGGTCGACAACGGCGTCGTCACCCCGGTCGACATCCCCGGCACGGGCCTCGGCAGCGGCTGCGAGGCCGCTGACTTCGCCGGCTTCCCAGCCGACACGGTGGCCCTCGTCCAGCGGGGCGGCTGCGCCTTCGCCGTCAAGGCGCAGAACGCCGAGGCCGCCGGGGCTTCCGCGGTCATCGTGTTCAACAACACCGCCGGCCCCCTCAACGGCACCCTGGGCGCGCCGGGCATCGGCATCCCGGTCATCGGCGTCCCCACGGCCCTGGGCCAGGAGCTCGGCGCCGCAGGCACGACCGTCGACCTGACCATCGACGCGGAGAGCGAGATCCGCGACACCTACAACGTCATCGCCGAGCTGCCCGGCCGCACCTCCGACAACGTCGTCATGGCCGGCGCCCACCTCGACTCCGTGCTCGCGGGCCCGGGCATCAACGACAACGGCTCCGGCAGCGCGGCGATCCTCGAGGTCGCCGAGAACATCACCAAGCTCAAGCCGGAGAACACCATCCGGTTCGCCTGGTGGGGTGCCGAGGAGCTCGGCCTGCTCGGCTCCGAGCACTACGTGTCGCAGCTGAGCGACCAGCAGAAGGCCGACATCGGGCTGTACCTGAACTTCGACATGGTCGGCTCACCGAACTTCGCCCGGTTCATCTACGACGGCGACCAGTCGGACTTCACGGCGCCGGTGGCGGTCCCCGAGGGCTCGGCCCAGATCGAGTACGTCCTCGAGGACTACTTCGAGGCCCAGGGCCTGTGGTACGAGGGCAGCGAGTTCAGCGGCCGCAGCGACTACCAGGCGTTCATCGAGGCGAACATCCCCTCCGGTGGCCTGTTCACCGGCGCCGAGGTCCTCAAGCAGGCCTACCAGGTGCCGCTGTACGGCGGGGACGCCGGCGTCGCCTACGACCCGAACTACCACCAGGCCGGGGACACGATCGACAACGTCGACCCGAAGGCGCTGGAGACGAATTCCGACGCCATCGCCTACTCCGTGCTGACGCTGTCCTACGACACCTCGCGGGTCAACACCGTCCAGGGCCGGCCGGTGCCGGGCGGCACCTTCCAGGAGGACCCGACCGACCGCCAGTTCCGGGTGACCGCGGAGCAGAAGGCCGGCGGCGGCGGCCTCTCGCCGGACCACGACCACGACCACGACCACGGGGACGAGATCTGACCGGCTGAAACCGACACCGACCCGGGGGCGCGGCACCGCACGGTGCCGCGCCCCCGGCGCGTCTTCCCACCCGGTCGGGGGTACTGGCAGGGTCAGGAACGCGCAGGCCACTCGCGGCGTTGTAGGAACCGAGTGGGGTGCGAGGTAGCAGCCCACCGACCGACCAGTCACCTCGAGGAGATGACGATGCCCAGCTCCAACCCGGTCTTCGGCCGGGGCTTCGCCAACGCCGCGTCCGGCGGTGGCCAGCCGTACGGCCAGGGCTACGGCGCTCCCGGCTCCGGCCAGCAGTACGGCCAGCAGGGCTACGCCGCTCCCGGTCAGCAGCAGTACGGCCAGCCCTACGGCCAGCAGTACGGCGCGCCCCAGGGCTACGGCGCCCCGCAGGGCTACGGCGCGCCGCAGGGCTACGGTGCCCCGGCCCCCGCCGGCCCGTACGGCCCGCCGGCCACCCGCTACATGACGATGGACGACGTCGTCCAGAAGACCGGCCTGTCGTTCCTCGTCACCGTCCTGGCCGCCGCGGCCGTCTGGGCGCTGCCCGGCCAGGCCGCGTGGGGCCTGGCACTGCCCGCGGTGCTCGTGGCCTTCGTCCTGGGCCTGGTGATCAGCTTCAAGCAGATCGCCAACCCGGCGGCGACCCTGGCCTACGGCGCGCTCTACGGTGTCGCGCTCGGCGCGATCAGCGAGGCCTTCAACACGATCTACCCCGGGATCGTGATCCAGGCGGTGATCGGCACCTTCGGTGTCTTCGCCGGCATGCTCGTCGTCTACAAGACCGGCGCCATCCGGGTCACCCCCAAGCTGACCCGCTGGATCGTCGGCGCCCTGTTCGGTGTCCTGGCCCTGGTCCTGGTCAACCTGCTCGTGTCGTTCTTCGTCCCGGGCGGCCTGGGTCTGCGTGACGGCGGCCCGCTGGCCATCGTCTTCAGCCTCGTCGTGATCGGTGTGGCGGCCTTCACGCTGCTGCTCGACTTCGACATGGCCGACCAGGCGATCCGCCGCGGCGCCCCGGCCAAGTTCGCCTGGTACATCGCCTTCGGCCTGCTCGTCACGGTCGTCTGGCTGTACCTGGAGATCCTGCGGCTGCTGTCCTACTTCCAGGACAACTGACCCGCAGTCCGTCCCGGTGGCCCGGTCCCCCTCGGGGGGCCGGGCCACCGGCGTCTCCGGGGTCGGGAACGCCGGATCGTCCGCCACGGACGATGCGGGTCCGGGCCGGGCGGCGCTGGGGTCGGGGGAGGGCCCACGAGCGGGTCCACCCCCCAGCCCGCGCCAGGAGGCCCGGATGTCCGCTCCCACCGACCCGACGACCGTCTCCGTCCCCGGAGCGGTGCCCCAGCCGCGGACCGCCGCCGGGGCCGACCCCACCGCGATCCGGCCGTTCCGGATCGCCGTCCCGGAGGCGGAGCTGCTCGACCTGCGCCGGCGCGTCGCCGCCACCCGCTGGCCCTCCGCGGAGCTGGTCGGGGACCGGTCGCAGGGCGTGCAGCTCGCGACGGTGCAGGCCCTCGTGCGCCACTGGCTCACCGACTACGACTGGCGCGCGTGCGAGGCGCGGATCAACGCGCTCCCGCAGTTCACGACCGAGATCGACGGGGTGGAGGTCCACTTCCTGCACGTCCGCTCGCCGCACGAGGACGCGCTGCCGCTGGTCATGACGCACGGCTGGCCGGGCTCGGTCGTCGAGCTGCTCGAGACCGTCGGCCCGCTCACCGACCCGACGGCGCACGGCGGCCGCGCCGAGGACGCCTTCCACCTCGTGCTGCCGTCCCTGCCCGGCTACGGCTTCTCCGGCGAACCGCGGGAGCTCGGCTGGGACGTCGCACGGGTCGGGCGCGCCTGGGCCGAGCTGATGCGCCGCCTCGGCTACACCCGCTACGTGGCCCAGGGCGGCGACGTGGGCGCCGGCGTCACCGACGCGATGGGCCGGCAGGCGCCCGAGGGGCTGCTCGGCATCCACCTCAACCTGCTCGTGACCGCGCTGGCCGGTCCCCAGCCGACCGACACCGATCAGGAGCGCGAGGCCGCCGCCGCGGTCCAGACGTTCAGGACCAGCGGCTTCGCCTACTTCCTCGAGCAGGCCACCCGGCCGCAGACGATCGGCTACGCCCTCCTCGACTCACCCGTCGCGCTGGCGGCGTGGATGCTCGACCACGACACGGACTCCTACTACAAGTTCGCCCGCGCCTTCGTCGACGGGCAGCCCACCGGCAACCTCACCCGCGACCACGTGCTGGACGACGTCACGCTGTACTGGCTGACCGGCACCGGCGCCTCGGCGGCCCGGTCCTACTGGGAGAGCTACGGACCGGACGCGCCCGCCGCCGCCGCGGCCGGCCAGGCGCCCCCGCCGGTCGCGGTCCCGACCGGCTTCACCACGTTCCCGGGCGAGATCTGGCGCGCGCCGCGCAGCTGGGTCGAGCGGTCCTACCCGAACCTCACCTACTTCAACGAGGTCGACCGCGGCGGGCACTTCGCCGCCTGGGAGGAGCCCGAGCTGTTCACGACCGAGGTCCGCGCGGCGTTCCGGCCGCTGCGCGGCTGACCCCGCCCCCGCGCGACGACGGCGGCCCGGCCCCCGTGCGGGGACCGGGCCGCCGTGGCGTGCCGGGAGCTCAGCTCAGGAGAGGCGCTCCAGCACCATCGCCATGCCCATGCCGCCACCGACGCACATGGTCTCCAGCCCGAAGGTCACGTCCCTCGTCTGCAGGCCGTTGATGAGCGTGCCGGTGATCCGGGCGCCGGTCATGCCGAAGGGGTGGCCGACGGCGATCGCACCGCCGTGCACGTTCAGCTTGTCGATGTCGATGCCCAGGTCCCGGTAGCTCGGGATGACCTGCGCGGCGAACGCCTCGTTGATCTCGACCAGGTCGATGTCGTCGATGGTCATGCCCGCCCGCTGCAGGGCCAGCTTCGAGGCGTCGACCGGGCCGTAGCCCATGATCTCCGGCGACAGGCCGGTGACCGCGGTGGAGACGATGCGGGCCAGCGGGGTGAGGCCGAGGTCGCGGGCCTTGGTGTCGCTCATGACGACCACGGCGGCGGCGCCGTCGTTGAGCGGGCAGGCGTTGCCGGCGGTGACCCGGCCGTCGGGGCGGAAGACCGGCTTGAGGCCGGAGATGCCCTCGAGGGTGGTGCCGGGCCGGGGGCCGTCGTCCTTGCTGACGACGGTGCCGTCGGGGGTGGTGACCGGGGTGATCTCCCGCTCCCAGAAGCCCTCGGCGATCGCCTTCTCGGCCAGGTTCTGGCTGCGGACGGCGAACTCGTCCATCTCCTGCCGGGAGACGTCCTTGAGCAGCGCCAGGTTCTCGGCGGTCTGCCCCATGGCGACGTAGATGTCGGGGATCTCGCCGTTCTCCCGCGGGTCGGTCCACGAGTCGGCGCCGCTCTCGGCGGTCTTGGCCACGCGCGCCTCGGCGTCGGCGAAGACCGGGTTGTGGGTGTCGGGCAGCGAGTCGCTGTTGCCCTTCACGAAGCGGGAGACCATCTCCACGCCGGCGGAGACGAAGACGTCGCCCTCGCCGGCCTTGATCGCGTGCATGGCCATGCGGGTGGTCTGCAGCGACGAGGAGCAGTAGCGGGTGATCGTGGTGCCCGGCAGGTGGTCCATGCCGAGGAGCACGCTGACGACGCGGCCCATGTTGTGGCCCTGCTCGCCACCGGGCAGACCGCAGCCGAGGATCAGGTCGTCGATGTCGGTCGGGTCCAGGGCGGGGACCTTGTCCAGCGCCGCGCGGACGATGGTGGCGGTCAGGTCGTCGGGACGCAGGTCCTTGAGCGACCCCTTGAACGCACGTCCGATGGGGGAGCGCGCGGTCGCGACGATGACGGCTTCGGGCATGGGGTCCTCCACGGTGAGGGGCTCCCGGCCGGGGGGTGCCGGGTGTCGGGTCACCCCGGAAACTACCCCCGGGTACGCGACGGGTCGCGGGTGCGCCGGGAACAGAGCGCCGTTGTGTTGCGGGTCACTCGGCGCTCAGCCGACCGACGCCTCCCTGGCCTCGCCGGCCTCCTCGGGCGTGGGCAGCTCGGTGGGCCGGCGGCGCAGCAGCCGGGCCCACGGGCCCAGCGGGCCGGTGCCCGAGCCGCGGACCTCGGTGGCCCGCACCTCGGTGCCCGGACGTCCGGCGGCCCGCGCCGCGGCCTGGGCCACCGGACGCACCGACGTGCGGCGCAGCCGCCCGCGCTCGGCCCGGGCCGGCCAGACGCCGATGGCGTCGGCGAGCGCGGGGAGGATGACCGCGGCGGCCTGCGCGTAGCCGGCCGCGCTCGGGTGGAACTCGTCGACGCTGAACAGCGAGCGGTCCTGGGCGAAGCTCGGCCCGAGCACCGAGCCGAGCGACACCGTCCGCCCGCCGGCCTCGACGACGGCGATCGTCTGCGCCGCGGCCAGCTGCCGGCTCCAGCGCCGGGCCAGCAGGCGCAGCGGCTGCCCGATCGGCCGGATCGTCCCGAGGTCGGGGCAGGTGCCGACGACGACCTGCGCGCCCGCCTCGCGCAGCCGCCGCACCGCGTCGGCCAGGTGGCGCACCGACACCGCCGGCCGGGTGCGGGTGGTGACGTCGTTGGCGCCGATCATGATCAGCGCGACGTCGGGCCTCTGCTCGAGCGCGGCCTCGACCTGGGGGTCGAGCTCGCAGGACTCGGCGCCGGAGACGGCCAGCCGGACCAGCCGCACGGGGCGCTCGGCGAGCTCGGTCAGCGCGGCGGCGAGCAGCACGCCGGGGGTCTCGGTGGCGCGCGTGACGCCCAGGCCGACGGCGCTGGAGTCGCCGAGCACGGTGAACACGATCGGCTTGCCGCGGCGCCGGCCGTAGACGCCGTCGCCGGACGGCGGGTCCTGCTTCGACGTCCGCGCCTCGACCCGGCGGCGGGCCGCGAGGGCCTGGAGGCGCAGCAGGGCGAGCAGGCCGGCCCCGGCCAGGCCCAGCCCGCCGCCGCCGTAGGCGGCGCCGGCCGCCAGCCGTCGCGCCCTGCTCGCCCTCGTCACCGCCACCCCGCTCGTCGCGCCGCGCAACCGTCTGTCCTGCAGGCTAGTCGGCCTCTACGGTGCCCCCCGTGCCCGAATCCCCCCACCGGGTGGCCCCCGGGGGAACTCCCGGTGACCGCTCGCAGCTGATCGTCGACGTCCTGGTCGAGGCCTTCTCCGAGCTGATGGCCGCCGACGCCGACGCCTTCCGGACCAAGTTCCGCAAGATGGCCGCCGACCCCTTCGCGTTCTACCGCGGCAGCGCCTGCCTCTTCTACGCCGACGTGGACCGCCTCGAGGACCCCTGGTGCGACGAGCGGACCAGCCGGGTGTGGATCCAGGGCGACCTGCACGCGGAGAACTTCGGCACCTACATGGACGGCGCCGGGCGGATCGTCTTCGACGTCAACGACTTCGACGAGGCCTACGTCGGCTCGGTCACCTGGGACCTGCGCCGGTTCGTGGCCAGCTTCGCGCTGCTGGCGTGGCGCAAGGCGCTCGGCGACGACGTCATCGGCGACCTGGTCGGCACCTACCTCGGCGCCTACCTGGACCAGGTGGAGGCCTTCCGCCGCTCCGACGACGACCGCTCGTTCGCGCTGACCGTCGCGAACACCGAGGGCGCGGTCCGCGAGGCGATCCTCGAGACGACGACCCGCACGCGGGCCTCGTTGCTGGACCGGATGACCGTCGTCGAGGACTACCGGCGGCGGTTCGCCGACGGCGGCCGCACCCGCCGGCTCGACGACGCCGAGCGCGACCGGGTGCTCGCCGCACTGGACCGCTGGCGGGAGACCGTCGTCCCGCCGGTGCGCCGCCGCGACGTCGCCTACGACGTCAAGGACGTCATCGGCACCGGCGGGTTCGGCATCGGCAGCGCCGGCCTGCCCGCCTACAACGTGCTGCTCGAGGGCTACGACCAGGCGCTGGAGAACGACGTCGTCCTGTCGCTCAAACAGGGCAACGTGGCCGCGCCCAGCCGGATCGTCCGCGACGAGCGGATCCGCTCCTACTTCGAGCACCACGGGCACCGCACCGCGGTCAGCCAGCGGGCGCTGCAGGCCAACGCCTCGCAGTTCCTCGGGCACACCGAGATCGACGGCGTCGGGTTCGTCGTCCAGGAGCTCTCGCCCTACGAGGTGGACCTGGACTGGGAGGACCTCACCGAGCCCGAGGAGATCGCCCCGGTCGTGGCCCAGCTGGGCCGGGCGACGGCGAAGATGCACTGCGTCGGCGACATCGACAGCGACCACACCCTCGTCGACTTCCAGACCGAGGAGGCGGTGTCGGCGATGGTCGGCGGCCGGCGCGAGGAGTTCGTCGCCGACCTGGTCGACTTCGCGCACTCCTACGCGCGGCAGACGCAGGAGGACCACCGGCTGTTCGTCGACGCCTTCCGCGCCGGGCGCATCCCCGGGATCAGCTCGAGCGGCGCCCAGCCGCTCCGAGCGCGGTGAGCATGCCGACGTGCGGGCCGGTGCCCGCGACGTCGAACGGCGGGGTCACCACGCGGAAGCCCATCCGCTCGTAGAAGCCGGCCGCGGGGACCCGGGCGTTGCACCACAGCAGGTCCGCGTCCCGCGCGGCGAGCAGCTCCCGGCCGGCCGCGACCAGCGCGCGGCCGGCCCCGGCGCCCCGCACGGCGGGGTCGGTGGCCATGCCGCGCAGCTGCCACGGCGCCCGGGCCGGCTGCCACGGGCAGGGCGCGGGGGACAGGCGGACGACGCCGACCACCCGCCCGTCGGCGGTCCGGGCGGCGAGGTGCACGGTCGCGGGGTCCTCGTCGCCGGGCATCGCGGCCGGCCCGCCGCCGCGCAGGACGGCGCTGCGCAGCGGCAGGACGACGTCGAGGCCGACCTCCTCGACCGTGACGGTCACGTCGTGGGCGCGGCCCCGGAGCCGCAGTTCTCCCCGTGGTAGGTACCGATGCGCGACAGCGTCGGCCCGTCGCGGACCGTCTGCCAGTCGGCGGCGACCTCCCCGGGGGCGGTCACCCCGTCGAACGCGGTGACGGCCTGGTCGAGCAGGGGCGGCAGGGCGGCGACGCCCTGGGTCTCGGCGGCCTCGAGCGCCGCGCCCAGCCGGGCGACCACCGGCGTGGCGTCGGCGCAGAACGCCGCCGCCCCGGGGCCGGCGGACGACGGCGCGGCGGACGACGACGACGTCGCGGCCGCGCTCGAGGCGGACGACGGCGACGCCGACACGCCGCCGTCGTCCCCACCTCCGCAGCTCACCAGCAGGGCGCCGGCCGCGGTGAGCAGGCCGGCCCGGAGGAGTCGGGGCACGGGTCCACGCTGACCGGGGACGGCCTGCCTCCCCGGCCCGGCTCAGCGCGCCCGGCGGCCCCGGCGGGTGCGCAGGTAGTCCGCGACGACGTACTCGCCGAGCCGCTCGCTGTCGGGCGTGAAGACCCGGCCGCCGGCGCGCGCGGTGATGTCGTGGACGAAGTGCACCAGCCCCGGCTCGGGGTCGAGCGCGAACACGTTGAGCGTCGCGCCGGACCGGGCCACCCGCTCCACCTCGGCGACGGTCCGGGCGATCGTCTCCGGCATCGGCGGCCAGCAGAAGTACGGCGTGCCGTCCTCCTCCAGGTGCGCCGTCGGCTCGCCGTCGGTGACCACCAGGACCACCGGCTCGGCGTCGCGGTGCCGGGCCAGGAACCGGCGGGCGAGGATCAGCCCGTGCTGCAGGTTGGTGCCCTGCAGCGTGTCCACCGACAGCTCGGCCAGCGTCTCGGGCTTGAGCACCTGCGCGGTCGACGAGAACCCGATGATCTGGATCGCGTCCTGCGGGAAGCGGGTGGTCACCAGCGAGTGCAGCGCCATCGCCGTCGACTTGGCCGCGCCCCACGTGCCGCGCAGCGCCATCGAGTAGGACAGGTCGACCAGCAGCGCGACCGCGGCGCCGGTGCGCCGCTCGGTCTCCACGACCTCGAAGTCCTCGACGGCGATGCGGACCCGGCGCTCGCCGTGCCCGTGCGGGTCGCCGGCGGTGCGCAGCACCGCGTTGCGGACCGTGCGGACGACGTCGAGCGGCTGCTCGTCGCCGAACTGCCACTCCCGCGAGCTGCCGGTGAGCTCCCCGGCGGCGCCGGCGTCGGCGACGTCGTGCTCGCCGCGGCCGGTGGCGTCGAGCTTGGCGAACACCCGCCGCAGCGCGGTGGCGCCCAGCCGGCGCACCGCCTTCGGCGAGAGCTCCAGCTTGCCGTCGGAGCGGTTGAGGTAGCCCTGCCGCTCCAGCTCGCGCTCCATCTGCCGCAGCGCGGCGAGGTCGTCGACGGCCTCCCGGCCCAGCGCCTGCTCGAGCAGCTCCTCGTCGACGTCGGCCAGCGAGGCGCCGGCGTAGCCCTGGGAGAGCTGGTTGGACAGCGCCTCGAGGTCGGCCAGCTCCGCGACGGCGCTGGTGGCGTCGCCGAGGCCCAGGCCCTGCTCGCCGTCGGGCACCTGGCCGCGCTGGCCCCACGGCAGGTCGGGGCGGGCCTGGCGCAGCGCGTCCTGCAGGTGGGCCATCTCGCTGGCCAGCCCCAGGTCGGACATGGTCTGCGCCATGAGGTCGGCCAGCTCGGCCCGCTGCTCGGGCGAGAGGCCGGCCATCATGCGCTCCTGCGCGGCGGCCCGGCGGGCGAGGGAGTCGATCAGCTCGTCCACCGACTGCGGGTCGTCCGGGAAGAACTGGCCGTGCTTGTCCATGAACTCGCGGAAGCGCTCCTCGGTGTCCTCACCGCGGTTGTGCGCGTCCACCAGCTGCGACAGGTCGGCGACCATGTCCTTGACCGCCTGCACGTCCTGCTCGGTGGCGTTCTGCAGCGCCTGCTTCATGTTGGCGAAGGAGCTGTCGAGCACCTCCCGCCGCAGCAGGTCCTGGATCTGGTCGTAGGTCTGCCGGGCCTCGGGGGAGGCCCAGTCGTACTCCTTGAGCGCCCGGACGGCGCCCGCGGTGTCCTGCGGCAGCGCGTCGAGCTCGGCCTCCTTGAGCCGGGCCAGGTCGTCGGGGTCGGGGAACAGCTCCCGGCGCTCGGCCGCGAGCGCCCGGTCGAGCAGCTCGCGGACCTCCTGCAGCGTGCCGTCCATCCGGCCGGCGGTGCGGGCCTGCCGCAGCCGGTCCCGCACGGAGCGGCGCAGCTCGTCGAGGCCGCGGCGGCCGTCCATGCCGCGGCGCAGCAGCTCCCGCAGCGCCTCGCGGACGCCGCTGCCGCCGAGCACCGAGTCGCCGATCTCGTCGACGGCGCTGCCGAGGTCGTAGGGCGGGGCCAGCGGGTCGGGCCCGCCCCGCCAGCGGCCGTACCGGTACCCCTTGCCGGGGCGTGGGCGCGCCACCGTCAGGCCCCGTACACCGTGCGGGTGCCGTCGGTGTCCTTGGCCAGCCGGCGGGTGAGGTAGAGCCCCTCGAGGGCGAACTCGACCGCGGCGGCCGCCTGCTCGGCGGACTCCTCGCCCTCCGGCACGCCGAGGCGGCCGAGCAGCTCGGCCAGCCGGGGGATGGTGCCCAGCTGGCCCAGCAGCGCCGCGCCGGGCACCAGCTCGCCGGACTCGACGGTCTCGCCGCCGGTGAAGTGCTCCTGCAGGCCGGTCAGGTCCAGGCCGCCGCAGCGGGCCCGGAAGGTCTGCGCGGTCGCCTGCCGCAGCAGGTGCTCCAGCACCTCCAGCTCCCGGTCGTCGTCGGGGTCGCTGCCGGCGTCGGCGAACTCGACCTTGCCCCGGCTGGCCGGGACGACGCCCGGCAGGTCGACCACCCGGGCCACCGGCCGGGTCTCGCCGGCGATCGCGGCCCGGCGGACGGCGGAGGCGGCGACCGTCTCCAGCCCGGCGATCGCGAACCGGGCGCTGACGCCGGAGCGCTGGTCGACGTGGCTGGACTCGCGGACCAGCCGGGTGAACCGGGCGATGATCTCGACCAGGTGCTGGGGGACGACGGGGGCGTCGAACGCGTCGTGCCCGCTGGGGGCGCCCAGCCCGCTGGTGCGCGCCTCCTGCTCGAGCAGGCGGATCTCGTCGGCGAGCTCGAGCGGGTAGTGGGTGCGCACCTCGGCGCCGAAGCGGTCCTTGAGCGGGGTGATGATCCGCCCGCGGTTGGTGTAGTCCTCCGGGTTGGCGCTGGCCACGAGCAGCAGGTCCAGCGGCAGCCGCACGCGGTAGCCGCGGATCTGGATGTCGCGCTCCTCGAGCACGTTGAGCAGCGCGACCTGGATCCGCTCGGCGAGGTCGGGCAGCTCGTTGACGCTGAAGATGCCGCGGTTGGTGCGCGGGACCAGGCCGTAGTGGACCGTCTCCGGGTCGCCCAGGGTGCGGCCCTCGGCCACCTTGATCGGGTCGACGTCGCCGATGAGGTCGCCCACGCTGGTGTCGGGGGTGGCCAGCTTCTCCCCGAAGCGCTCGCTGCGGTGCAGCCAGCCGACCGGGGTGTCGTCGCCGTGCTCGGCGATCTGGCGGTGCGCCCACACGCTGATCGGGTGCAGCGGGTGCTCGTTGAGCTCGCTGCCGGCGAGGACCGGCGTCCACTCGTCGAGCAGGCCGACGAGGGTGCGGATGAGGCGGGTCTTGCCCTGGCCGCGCTCGCCCAGCAGGACGAGGTCGTGGCCGGCGATGAGGGCCCGCTCGACCTCGGGGACGACGGTGTCCTCGAAGCCGACGATGCCCGGGAGGGAGGGCTCGCCGGCGCCCAGGCGGGCGAGCAGGTTGGCGCGGATCTCGGCCTTGACGGGCCGGGCGACGGCTCCGCTGGCACGGAGCTCGCCGAGGGTCGTGGGTGCGGGTGGGGTCTGCGCTGGGGCGACGTCCGTCACCTCAGCCACGGTACGACGACCAGGGAGGATGCGGGAGCGGCTGCGTCGGCCCGGACGGGATCGTCCGCCCTGCGAGGATCAGGGCATGGGAGCGGATCTGGTCACCGGAGCCGACGTCGTCGCCGCCGCCGAGCTGCTCGACGGGGTCGCCCGGCGCACGCCGCTGGAGCACTCGCGGGCGCTGGCCGAGCGGGTCGGCGGCCCGGTGCACCTCAAGTGCGAGAACCTGCAGCACACCGGCTCGTTCAAGTTCCGCGGCGCCTACGTGCGGCTGTCCCGGCTGACCGCCGACGAGCGGGCCCGCGGGGTGGTCGCGGCCAGTGCCGGCAACCACGCGCAGGGGGTGGCGCTCGCCGCCCGGATGCTCGGCGTCCGGGCCACGGTGTTCATGCCCGAGTCCGCGCCGCTGCCGAAGGTGGCCGCCACCCGCGGCTACGGCGCCGACGCGCGGCTGGTCGGGGCCGACCTGACCGCGGCGCTGGCGGCCGCCGTCGAGCACGCCGAGGCGACCGGGGCGGTGTTCATCCACCCCTTCGACCACCCCGACGTCATCGCCGGGCAGGGGACGGTCGGGCTGGAGCTGCTCGAGCAGTGCCCCGAGGTCGCCACCGTCGTCGTCTGCACCGGCGGCGGCGGGCTGGTGTCCGGGGTGGCCGCCGCGGTGCGGGAGCGGCGGCCGGAGGCGCGGGTCGTGGCGGTGCAGGCGGCCGGGGCCGCCGCCTTCCCCGGGTCGCTGGCCGCCGGGCGGCCGGTGGCGCTGACCGGGGTCTCCACGATGGCCGACGGGATCGCCGTCGGCGCGCCCAGCGACCTCACCCTCGCGCACGTCCGCGACCTGGTCGACGACGTGCGCACGGTGGGGGAGGAGGACCTCTCCCGCGCGCTGCTGTTCTGCCTGGAGCGGGCCAAGCTCGTCGTCGAGCCGGCGGGGGTGGCCGCGGTCGCCGCCGTGATGGCCGAGCCGGAGGCGTTCCGGCCGCCGGTGGTCGCGGTCGTGTCCGGCGGCAACGTCGACCCGGTGCTGATGATGAAGGTCGTCCAGCACGGCATGGCCGCCGCCGGCCGGTACCTGCGGCTGCGGCTGGCGGTGCCCGACCGGCCGGGGTCGCTGGCCGCGGTGCTCGCGGTCCTCGCCGAGGCCGGCGCCAACGTGCTGGAGGTCGAGCACGAGCGGACGGCGACCCGCCTGGACCTCGGGCAGGTCGAGGTGTTCGTCGTCCTCGAGACCCGCGGACCGGACCACGCGCGGACCGTCGTCGGGGCGCTCGAGCAGGCCGGTTTCGCCGTCGCGGAGGCCTAGCGCTCACTTCTCCCGCGTCCGGCGGTCTGCCCTCCGGGACCGCCGGACGAGGAGAGGTGTCGTGGGAGAGAACAGCAGGCGTCGGACCGTTCGCCGGACGCGAAAAGCGTTCGGGAAGTGTCGGTGCTCACACCTAGTTTCCCTGTCATGAACGACGCGATCCTGGTCGAGGGACTGCAGAAGCGCTTCGGGTCGAACACAGCGTTGGCGGGGGTGGACCTCGCCGTTCCCGAGGGCACCGTGCTCGGGCTGCTCGGGCCCAACGGCGCGGGGAAGACGACCGTCGTCCGCATCCTGACCACGCTGCTGCAGCCCGACGGCGGGCGCGCGGAGGTGGCCGGCGTCGACGTCGTCCGCGAGCCGGACCGGGTGCGCTCGGTCATCGGGCTGACCGGGCAGTACGCCGCGGTCGACGAGTACCTGACCGGGTTCGAGAACCTGGAGATGGTCGGCCGGCTGTACCGGCTGGGGAAGCGGGAGTCGCGGGCCCGGGCGGGCGAGCTGCTCGAGCGGTTCGACCTCACCGACGCCGCGAACCGGCCGGCGAAGACCTACTCCGGCGGCATGCGCCGGCGGCTGGACATCGCCGCCTCGCTCATCGCCCGGCCGCGGGTGCTCTTCCTCGACGAGCCCACCACCGGCCTCGACCCGCGCAGCCGGCTGGCGATGTGGGAGTTCATCGCCGACCTCGCCGGCGGCGGGACGACGATCCTGCTCACCACCCAGTACCTGGAGGAGGCCGACCGGCTGGCCGACTCGATGGTGGTCATCGACCGCGGCCGGGCGATCGCGCGCGGCACGGCCGACGAGCTCAAGGCGCAGGTCGGCGGGCAGCGGCTGGAGTTCGCGGTCACCGACGCGGGTGCCCTGCCGGAGATGGTGGCGCGGCTGCGGCCGCTGGCGGTGGACGAGCCGCACGTCGACGAGCAGGCGCGCCGGCTGAGCATCCCGGTCAGCGGCGGCGCGGAGGTCCTGGCCGACGCGCTGCGCCGGCTCGACGGCCACACCGCCGACATCTTCGACGTCGGGCTGCGCCGCCCCGATCTCGACGACGTGTTCCTGGCGCTGACCGGCCATGCCGCCGACGACAGGGCCGCCGAGAGCGCGGACGCCGGCACCACCGACGAGACCCCGGCCGAGCCGGTCCCCACGGGAGGCGTGCGATGACCTCGCTGGCCGCGACGCTGTCGGACAGCGTCGTCATCACCAAGCGCAACCTGATCAAGGTGAAGCGGGTGCCCGACCTGATCGTGTTCGCGACGCTGTCGCCGATCATGTTCGTGGTGCTGTTCCGCTACGTGTTCGGCGGCGCGATCGGCGGGCTGCCGCCGGGCATCAGCTACGCGGAGTTCCTGCTGCCGGGGATCTTCGCGCAGACCGTCGTCTTCGGGTCGACCGTCACCGGCGCGAGCATCGCCGAGGACCTGCAGAAGGGGCTGATCGACCGGTTCCGGTCGCTGCCGATGTCCCGGTCCGCGGTGCTGGTCGGGCGCACGATCGCCGACTCCGGGCTCAACGTCATCTCGATCACGGTGATGGCGCTGACCGGCCTGGTGGTCGGCTGGCGGATCAACTCCTCGATCGGCGAGGCGGTGGGCGGGTTCCTCGTGCTGCTGGTGTTCGCCTACGCGATCTCGTGGCTGATGGCGGTGGTCGGGCTGCTGGTCCGCACGCCGGAGGTGGTGAACAACGCCAGCTTCATCGTGATCTTCCCGCTGACGTTCATCGCCAACACGTTCGTGCCGCTGGAGACCTTCCCGGCGGTGCTGCGCACCTTCGCCGAGTGGAACCCCGTCTCGTCGGTGACGCTGGCCGCGCGCGAGCTGTTCGGCAACGTGCCCGCCGGCTACCCGGTGCCCGACGCGTGGCCGCTGCAGAACCCGGTGCTCTACACGCTGATCTGGACGGCGGTCATCCTCGCGGTGTTCGTGCCGCTGTCGGTCCGCCTCTACCAGCGCACCGCGTCCCGGTAGAGCGACCGTCGTTCGCCGGTGGCCCAGGATCTCCCCGGTCCTGGGCCACCGGCGTACGGACCCAGGGCGGAGCGGCGCAGGATGGACGGCGATGAGCGCCGAGACCGCCCCCGCCGTGTCCAACCCGCTGTTCGCCGAGTCGCCGCTGCCGTACGGGCTGCCGCCGTTCGCCGGCATCACGCTCGAGCACTGCCGCGAGGCGGTGCTGGCCGGGATGGCCGAGCAGCGCGCCGAGATCGCCGCGATCACCGGGTCGGCCGAGCCGCCGACCTTCGCGAACACCATCGAGGCCCTCGAGCGCTCCGGCGCGCTGCTGCGCCGGGCCGAGGCGGTGTTCGGCAACCTGTCCTCGTCGCTGTCCACGCCGCGGCTGCGGGAGATCGAGCGGGAGCTCGCGCCGCTGGAGGCCGCGCACGCCGACGCGCTGCGGCTGGACCCGGAGCTGTTCGCCCGCGTCGACGCCGTCCACGCCGCCCGGCACTCCGCGGGCCTGGACCCCGAGGCGGTCCGGCTGGTGGAGCGTCACCACCTCGACCGGGTGCTGGCCGGCGCCCGGCTGGACGAGGCCGGCCGCGCCCGGCTGTCGGAGCTGAACCGGGAGCTGTCGGAGCTGTCCACGCAGTTCGGGCAGAACCTGCAGCTGGCCACCGAGGCCGCCGCCGTCCGGGTGGCCGACGCCGCCGCGCTCGACGGGCTGGGCGAGGAGGAGGTCGCCGCCGCGGCGCGCGCCGCCGCCGACCGCGGCCTCGACGGGTACGTGCTGCCGCTGCTGCTGCCCACCCGGCAGCCGGTGCTGGCCAAGCTGCGGGACCGGGAGCTGCGCCGCCGGGTGTTCGAGGCGTCGGTGACCCGCGCGTCGTCGGGCGAGCACGACAACGGGCCGGTCGCCGCGCGGATCGCCCGGCTGCGCGCGGAGCGGGCGCGGCTGCTCGGCTTCGCCACCCACGCCGACCTGGTGCTGGCCGACCAGACCGCCGGCAGCACCGCCGCCGTCGACGCGATGCTCACCTCGATGGTCGGGCCCTCGACGGCGAACGCGCGGGCCGAGGCCGAGGTGCTGGCCGAGGCCGCCGCCCGCGACGGGGTCGACGAGCTCGCGCCGTGGGACTGGGCGTTCTACAGCGAGCGGGTGCGCGCCGAGCGGTACTCGGTGGACACCGCGGCGCTGCGGTCGTGGTTCGAGCTGGACCGGGTGCTCGTCGACGGCGTCTTCCGGGCCGCGGAGCTGCTCTACGGCTTCCGGTTCAGCCCGCGCCCGGACCTCGCCGGCTACCACCCCGACGTCCGGGTGTGGGAGGTCAGCGGTCCCGACGGCGAGGCGGTCGGCCTCTACCTCGGCGACTTCTCCGCCCGCGAGGGCAAGCGCGGCGGCGCGTGGATGAGCTCGTTCGTCACCCAGTCGCGCCTGCTGGGCACCCGGCCGGTCGTCGTCAACAACCTCAACGTGGCCCGCGCGCCCGAGGGCCGGCCGACGCTGCTCACCCTCGACGAGGTCGACACCCTCTTCCACGAGTTCGGCCACGCGCTGCACGGGCTGAGCTCCGCGGTGACCTACCCGCGCTTCGCCGGGACCGCGGTGCCGCGGGACTTCGTCGAGTTCCCGAGCCAGGTCAACGAGATGTGGGCGCTGTGGCCGGAGGTGCTCGCGCACTACGCGCGGCACGTGGAGACGGGGGAGCCGCTGCCGTCGTCCGCCGTCGAGGCGCTCGACGCCGCCCGGCTGTGGGGCGAGGGCTTCGCGACGCTGGAGTACCTCGCCGCGACGCTGCTGGACCAGGCCTGGCACCGGATCACCCCGGAGACCGAGGTCGGCGACCCGGCGGAGTTCGAGCGGCAGGCGCTCGAGGCGGCCGGCGTCGCCTCCGACCTGGTGCCGCCGCGCTACCGGACGACGTACTTCCAGCACGTCTTCGCCGGCGGGTACGCGGCGGGCTACTACTCCTACATCTGGTCGGAGGTCCTCGACGCCGACACCGTCGAGTGGTTCCGCGAGAACGGCGGCCTGCGGCGGGAGAACGGCGACGTCTTCCGCGAGCGGCTGCTGTCCCGCGGCGGGGCGGTGGACCCGCTGGAGGCCTTCCGCGCGGTCCGCGGCCGCGACGCCGACCCGGCGCCCCTGCTCCGCCGCCGCGGGCTGGTGGCGAGCAGCTAGGGCCGTCGGGCCATGTCGTGCCGAGTGGGCCCCGGAGGGGTCCGCGCAGGCGCGACGCAGCGGCTCCACGGCAGCCGGGGACGGCACCTGGCCGCGGTGTCGGCCGGTAGGCCGGCGGTGTCAGAGCCAGGGGAGCGAGAGCACCAGGTCCAGGTCGTCGGGGGCGTCGCCGTCGCGGACGAGGCGGTTGGGCTGGCGGTGGCCGCACGCCGTGCAGCGGTGCACCACCTGCCAGCCCTTGCCGGACTTCTCGACCAGGCCGATCGGCTCCATGGGCTGCCGGCACCCGCTCGCGCGGTCGCCGGGCAGGTCGTCGACGTGCAGCGACCACAGGCACACCGGGCAGTGGTTGCGGTAGTGCCCGTCGGTGTTCGCGGGGACGTCGGCGGCGCAGTGCACGCAGGCGAAGCCGGTGTTCTCCGCCCGCCGCGAGCGGGCCACGCGCACGGGGAGGACCCCGGTCAGGGGACGAACGGCTCGACGGCGACGACCTCGACGGTGATGTCGCGGCCGTTGGGCGCCTGGTAGGTGACCGAGGTTCCCGGCTTCGCGCCGAGGATCGCCGAGCCCATCGCCGACTCCGGCGAGTAGACGGCGAGGTCGGTGGTGCCGGCGATCTCGCGGGAGCCGAGCAGGAACTTCTCGGTCTCGTCGTCGCCCTGGAAGCGGATGGTGATGACGGTGCCGAGCTCGGCGGTGGTGGCCGTCGTCGGCGGCTCGCCGACGCGCGCCTTGCGGAGCAGGTCGGTCAGCTGCCGGATCCGGCCCTCCTGCTTGCCCTGCTCCTCCTTGGCGGCGTGGTAGCCGCCGTTCTCCTTGAGGTCGCCCTCCTCGCGGCGGGCGTTGATCTCGGCGGCCATGGCGGGCCGGCCGGCCACCAACTGGTCGAGCTCGGCCTTCAGCCGGTCGTGGGCCTCCTGGGTCAGCCAGATGCCCTGCTCGTTCTCAGTGGGGGTGGTCACGCGGGGTACTCCTGCACAGCTCGGGAGCCGCCTCCCGGTCGGGATGCGGCGACGTCGATCCGGCCAAGCTAACACCGGCCGGGCAGCCCGTGCAGGGACCGTCCGCTCCCTGTCGGGGGAGCGGACGGTACCGGAACGGACCGTGACAGGCACCACATCCAGCCCTCCGGGGGACCCGTCGGCGGCCTTCCGTCGGCGGGTCGGGGGACACTGGGGAGGTGACCGACGCCGATCCGATGCGCCTGCTCGCCGTGCACGCCCACCCCGACGACGAGTCGAGCAAGGGTGCCGCGACGATGGCCAAGTACGTCGCCGAGGGCGTCGAGGTGATGGTGGCGACCTGCACCGGCGGCGAGCGCGGCTCGGTGCTCAACCCGTCGCTGGACCGCCCGGAGATCTGGGAGCGGCTGCCGCAGCTGCGCGTCGAGGAGATGGCCCGGGCCCGGGAGATCCTGGGCGTCCAGCAGGAGTTCCTCGGGTTCGTCGACTCCGGCCTGCCCGAGGGTGACCCCCTGCCGCCGCTGCCCGACGGCTGCTTCGCGCTGGTGCCCACCGAGGAGGCGTCCGCGCCGCTGGTGGCGCTGATCCGCCGGTTCCGGCCGCAGGTCGTGCTCACCTACGACGAGCGCGGCGGCTACCCGCACCCCGACCACATCAAGACGCACGAGGTCTCGGTGCACGCCTTCGAGGCCGCCGGCGACCCCGAGCGCTACCCCGAGCTGGGCGAGCCCTGGCAGCCGAGCAAGCTCTACTACCACATGGGCTTCACGCTGACCCGGACGCGGGCGCTGCACGAGGCGATGCTCGAGACCGGCGCCGAGTCGCCCTACGCCGAGTGGCTGGCCAACTGGGACCCGGAGCGGGACACGAGCCACCGCGTCACCACCCGCGTCCCGTGCGCCGAGTACTTCCCGGTGCGCGACGCCGCCCTGATCGCGCACGCCACCCAGATCGACCCGGACGGCCGCTGGTTCGCCTGCCCGATGGACCTGCAGCAGCGGGTGTGGCCGACCGAGGACTACGAGCTGGCCCGCTCGCTGGTGGACTCGATGCTGCCGGAGGACGACCTGTTCGCCGGCATCCGCAGCGAGGTGCCGGTCCCGTGAACGCCGGGCTGGTGAGCGGCGCGCTGGCCGGGGCGGTCCTGGCCGCGGAGGAGCAGCTGCCCGAGGACGTCGGCAAGTCCGGCCCGCTGGGGCTGTTCCTCACCCTCGTCCTGCTGCTCGCCGTCCTCCTGCTGGTCCGCTCGATGAACCGGCACCTCAAGCGGATCCCGCGCAGCTTCGAGCCGGAGGACGACCAGCCGCAGGTCGTCGTCCCCGACACCCCGGCGGAGCTGGTCGACCCGCCGCGCCGGCCCGGTCAGGACCTGCTCGACGACCTGCGCCGCGCTCCCCGCGCGATCGAGGGCCCCAGGCGGAGCGACCCCGAACGCGACGACCGCACGGACCCGCCGGCGCACTGACGCCGGCGGGCCTCCTGCCGGCCGGGCCGGGGGAGCCCCGGCCCGGCCGCGCTGCTCACCAGGTGTGCGCGACGTCGACGACGAGGCGCGAGCCGTCGCCGGGGCCGTCGAGGACCAGCACGCGGAACGGCAGGCGGGCGCGCACGCCCAGCCCGACGGTGCTGCTGCCCTCGAACGAGCCGGCGTAGGCGACCTGCCGGAAGGTGCGGTAGCCGGCGACGGCGACGGCCTCGGCGTCGGTGGGCGGGTCGTAGGTCGCCGCCCCGGTCTCGGTGTACCCGGGGGTGTGCACGACGACCTGCAGGTCGGCGGCCCCGCGCAGGGGCACGGGCCGGCCCGACCCGTCCTGCACGACCTGGGGCACGTACCGGACGTCGTAGCCGACGTCGGTGGCGTCGATCCCGTCGAGGTCGAGGACCAGCCGGTCGTAGCAGGCGTGCCGGCCGGTGCGGACGTCGTCGAGGGTGCCGCGGCCGCCGTCGGCGACGGTCTCCGGCAGGGAGCCCCACGCCGTGCTGCACGAGGCGGCGGAGGCGGAGGGGAGGGCGACGCCGAGGGCGGCCGTGGCGGCGGCCAGGACGACGGCGGCGCGGGTGCGGGTGGTGCTCATGGCGGGCTCCCGGGTCAGGGGGATGCGGACGAGGCGAGGATGCGCCGACGGTCGTCCGGAAACCATGGCCCGGATCGCCCACGGGCGTCGATCTGCGGCGCCTTCCACTGTGCAGAAGTGACAGGAAACGGCCTCCCGGGCGCGACACGAGGTGGCAGATCGCCTTCCCGTGGTCCGGGCATGACGCTGCGTGCGGGGAACCGGTAGGGGCCGGATCGGCGGGGTCGGCGCACGGCGTCCGCCGCGGCCTGCTTGTGTCCGGTGACCCGTTCCGCTACGCGTTGGCGGGTGACGTCCCGGTCCGGTGGGTCCTCCCGCGGTCGGGGGCGGCCCCGGGACGACAGCCTCGACTCGCGCATCCTGGAGCAGACGATCCGGCTGCTCGTGGCCCACGGCTACGCCGGGTTCACCCTCGACCAGCTGGCCGCCCGCAGCGGCGTCGCCAAGACCACGATCCTGCGCCGGTGGCCGTCCAAGGCGGCGGTGGCCGCCGCCGGGCTGGAGCGGCTGGCCCTGCACAGCGTGTCCGTGCCGGACACCGGGACCCTGCGCGGGGACCTGGAGGAGATGCTGCACGGGGCCGTCGACACGTTCGTGCGCGGCCGTGGACGGTTCGTGCCCCGGCTGATCCGCGAGTCGGGGCACCGGCCGGAGATAGCCGACCTGCTGGCCACCGTCATCCACACCCGCCGCCAGGCCTACCGGCGGATCCTGGCGCGGGCGCTGGCCCGCGGTGAGCTGTCGCCGGCCGTCGACCACGAGCTCTTCATCGACGTGCTCATCGGCCCGGTCTGGACGCGGCTGCTCATCACCCGCGACCCGGTCACCCGCGAGTACGTCGACCGCGTCGTGCACGCCGCCCTGACCGCCTTCACGCAGCCGGCACCCACGCAGCGGCCCGCAGGCCCCGGGCTCCACGGTGACGGCAGCCCACCACGGCGGGCCGGCGCCGAGGACGGGCAGCCGGGGCGGGACCTCCCGACCGGGAGGTGACCGGTGTCGTGGTGGGCGGCCCGACCGGGCGCTCGACCGGCGGGATCGTCCCGTCGTCCATTCCGGCGTCATGCAATTGACGGATGTGAAGATCGATCCGTCGTACGCTGATCGGCCGGTGCGGGAAATCTAACGTCCCTGGTGTGTCCATTCCACCGAACGGCCGTTCCGCGGGCCTCCTGCGGATCGTCGTCGCGGACGACCACCCGCTCTCCCTCGCTGCGCTGATCGATCTCATCGCGGAGGAGCCGTCCGTGCGGCTCGTCGGCGCTGCGCTGCGGGTGGACGACGCCATAACGCTGGCGCTGGCCCACTGCCCGGACGTCGTCCTGGTGGACGTGCACATGCCCGACGGCGGTGGTGAACGAGTGGCCTCCACCATTCGGGAAATGCTTCCCGGCGTGCGGATCGTCGCATTGTCCGCACATCTGGAAGAGGAACGGATCCGCGGGATGCTCTCGGCCGGTGCGGACCGGTTCGAGCCCAAGGAAGCAGATTTCGCGTCACTCATGCGGGATCTCGTCCACGAACACCACCGCGGTTCCGCGAAGTGACCGCCAGCGAGGCCGGCGGTGCCTCGCCGAATCGACAGGAGTCCCCCGCGATGCCCCTGCGCTCACCGCGGGCCACGGTCCGCGCTACCCGATGGAAGGTCGCCGCGCCCCTCGCGGCCGCGACGCTGGCCGTCTCCGCAGCGGCGTACGGCACGTCCTCGCCGGAGCCGGCGCCGTCCGGCACGTCGCTGCCGGAGCTGGCCTCGTCGCTGTACGTCGACCCGGACTCCCAGGCCGCGGTCTGGGCGGAGTCCAACCCGGACGATCCCGCGGCCCGGGAGGTCGAGGAACGGATCGCCAGCCAGCCGACGGGCAAGTGGTTCGGCGCGTGGAGCGGTGACATCACCACCGCCGTGGAGGACTACACCTCCGCCGCGGCCGACGCCGGCGAGGTGCCCGTCCTGATCGCCTACAACGTCCCCCACCGCGACTGCGGCGGCCACAGCGCCGGCGGACAGGGCGACGAGGGCGCGTACCGCCGCTGGGTGGACGGGTTCGACGCCGGACTCGGCGACCGCCCCGCGCTGGTGGTCCTGGAGCCGGACGCGCTGGCCCAGCTGGACACCTGCCTGAGTGACCAGCAGCAGGAGGACCGGCTGCGCCTGCTGTCCTACGCGGTGGAGAAGCTGCAGTCGGACGACGTCTGGGTGTACCTGGACGCCGGCCACTCGAACTGGGTCCCCGCGGACGTGATGGCCGAGCGGCTGGAGGCGGCCGGCATCGCCGACGCGCACGGGTTCGCCCTCAACGTGTCCAACTACAACGCCACGGACGACGAGGTCGCGTACGCGGACGAGCTCAACGGTGCCCTGGGGACCTCCAAGCCCTTCGTCGTCGACACCAGCCGCAACGGCAACGGCGCGAACGGTGAGTGGTGCAACCCCGGTGACCGGCAGATCGGCGAGGCGCCCGGCGCCGAGGACGGGGGACAGCTGCGACTGTGGCTCAAGGCCCCGGGCGAGTCCGACGGCGACTGCGGGATCGGCGAGGGCACCGCGGCGGGCGAGTTCTCCCCGGAGCTCGCGATGAGCCTGCTCGAGGGAGCGGAGCCCGTCGAGCCGTGACGTCGGGCCGGGACCTCGCAGCCGCACCGCCGCGACCCGGCGCCCGGCGGGACCACGACGACGTCCCGGCGGGTCAGCCCGGCCAGATGACGCCCCGCAGCGGCCCTGCGGCGGGTGGCGGGCCGGACGGGACGGTGACCCGCACCCGCGTCCCGGCGCCGAAGGAGCTGGTGATCCGCACCGTCCCGCCCAGCGCGGCGGCGCGCTCGCGCATGGAGCGCAGCCCGAGGTGTCCCGGGTACTCGGCGTCGGGCTCGAAACCGACCCCGTCGTCGACCACCTCGAGGATCACGGTGGACCCGTCGGCGTGGAGCCGGACGCCGACGTGGTAGGCGTGCCCGTGCCGGGCCGCGTTGTGCAGCGCCTCCTGCGCGATCCGGTACAGCGCGTGCTGCGCCTGGAGCGAGACCTCGGGCACGTCGTCGAGGACCGTCTCGACGACGAGCCCGTGCCGGGCGCGGACGGCGTCGGCCTCCTTGCTGAGTGCGGCGTGCAGTCCCTCCAGCTCCAGGGACTCGGGGCGCAGCTCGAAGATGAGTGCCCGCATCTCGGCGAGGGCCACGTCGGCCAGCTGCAGCACGTAGTCCGCCGGCCCGGAGATCTGTCCGGGGTCCCGGTCGAGCAGCTCGCGGATGGTGCGTGCCCCCAGCGCGATCCCGTAGAGCGCCTGCGACACCGAGTCGTGCAGTTCCCTGGCGAGGTGCTGCCGCTCGGCCAGCGACCCCCTCTCCCGGGCCGCGGCGAGCAGCAGGAGGTTGCCCACGATGGTCGCGGCGTCGCTGGCGACGACTCGGAGGAAGGCGACGTCGGGGTCGTCCGGCCGCTCGGCGAAGAAGCAGCAGAGCGCCCCGCGGGTCGCGACCGGTCCGATCAGCGGGAGGCACACCACGGTGGTCCAGGCCGCCTCGTCCAGGAGGTCGTGCACCGGGCGCAGCCGCTCGTCGCCGCGCAGTCGCGCCCTCGCGTCCTCGACGACCACCGGGCCGTGCCCGGTGATCGCCTCCATCGCCGGGTGCTCGCCTCCGCGGCACGCGGCGTCCAGCCCCAGCACCAGGGCCGTCGGCAGGCCGTGGCTGCCCACGGTCCGCAGCCTCTGGTCGCCGTCGAGGAGGTGGACGGAGCAGGCCTCGGCGTCGGCGAACTCGACGACGCTGCGCGCCAGGTCGTCGAGCGTCTCCTGCAGCGGCCGCTCGGCCAGCATCGGCGTCACGGCCAGCTGTCTCAGGTGCTCGCGCATCCGGACCCGTTCCACCGCGACCGCGGCGTCGGCGGCGAACAACTGCACGGTCAGCACCTGCTCGTCGTCGAACGCCACCTGCCCGTGCCGGTTCACGAGCTCGACCACCCCGACGACCCGCTTCCGCACCAGGAGCGGGACGAGCAGCACGGACCCCGCGCCGTCGTGCGCCGGGGGACCGGCGCCGGCCCGGGGCTCCGGGGACGGGTCGGCGACGACGCAGACGCGCCCGCTGCGCATCACCTCCGCCGCCATCGACGACACCGCGGACGAGGCCGCCCCCTGCGCCGCATCCCCGTCCGGGCCGTCGGTGGCCCGCGGCACCAGCTCGCCGCCGGGGGAGGGCATGACGACCGTCGCGGCTGCCGCCCCCACCAGCCACCGGGCCAGCCGGGCGGTGCGCCGCAGCACCTCGTCGCTGGGGCCCGCCTCCAGGACGGCCTGGGTGATCTCGGCCAGCGCCCGGAGGAGGCGCTGCTCCAGCCGCCCGCGCTGGTGGAGCTTGTCCTCGAGCGACCTCTGCGCGGTGAGGTCCTGGACGACCAGGCAGAACCCCTCGAGGTGCCCGGCGTCGTCGGTCGACGCCGACAGCACCGTCCTGCCCCAGAACCGGGCCCCGTCCCCGCGCCGGAGCCACCCGATCCCCGTACAGCTGCCCCGGCGCGCCGCCTCGGCGAGGGCCCTGCCCGGTTCGCCCGACTCGGCGACCGCGGAGGGGTACAACCGCTCGATCGGCTCCCCGATGATCTCGTCGGCCCGGTGACCGAAGCTCTGCGCGGCCCCCTGGTTCCAGCTCGCCACCCGGCCCCGGGCGTCGACGGCCACGATCGCGCAGTCCGTCACCGAGTCCACCAGGCGGCGGAACAGGGACCCGTCCGCGGGGCGTGCGACGTCGCCGTCCGCGGGGGCGGCCCAGGGCGAAGGCACCCCGAGCCGGCCGGTCTCGTGCCACAGGGCACTCGACGCCTCGGCGTTCACGGCAGCCACCACCCCTGGTGTCGATGCTCGCGTGAGGTGACCGGGGGAGGGGAGAGACCACGGGCTCGGGTCCGGGGAGCCTATCGCTACCGGTCGTTGCGTAGAAGGACCTCCGCCGTGGCTCGGTGCCGCGCCCGACCCGGGCCGAGGTCACCGCGGCTCCCCGGGGGACCGCGGCGTCGGCACGATCCCCGACTCGGTGGCCTTCGCGACCGCCTCGAGCATCGAGCGGGCGCCCAGCTTGAGCAGCACCTTGTGGACGTGGCTGCGCACCGTCGAGTACTCGACGCCCAGGTGGCGGGCGAGTGCGCGGTTGTCCATGCCCCTGGCCATCAGGCCGAGGACCTCGCGCTCGCGGGGGGTCAGACTCGCGCCGAGTCGGGTGTGCTGGGCCCGTTGGCGCGCGATGACACGCCGCCGGGTCAGCAGCTCGGCGAGCCGCTGGGCGGGGATGAGGATCTCGCCGTCGGCCGCCCGGTGGATGGCGCGGACGAGGTCGTCGCTGGGCGCGGACTTGAGCAGGTAGCCCGCCGCGCCGGCCTCGACAGCAGCGGTCACGGCGTCGTCGGACGAGTCGGCGCTGAGGAAGACGACGGCGGCGCGGGGGCGCAGTTCGCGGATCCTGGCCGCTGCCTGCGCGCCGCTGCCGTCGGGGAGCCGGAAGTCGACCAGGACGACGTCCGGCTCGGATCGCTGGACCGCGTCGACGGCCGCGGCGACGGTGGGGACCCAGCCGAGGACGTCCAGGTCGGGGTACTCCGCCAGCAGGGCGGCGAGGCTCTCGGCCACCACCTGGTGGTCCTCGACGAGCAGCACCCGGATCGGGGCGTCCGGCGGGCTCTCCGGGACCGTCATGGTGCGTGCGTCTCCTCGTCCTGGCGCGCGCCGTGCAGGGCGTCGGCGGTGTGGGGGATCCAGAACTCGACCGTCGTCCCCCGGCCGGGGGCACTCTCGATCCGGCACCACCCACCCGCGATCTGTGCGCGTTCGACCATGAGCGGCAGCCCCAGGTGCCCCGGGACGGACTCCGTGTCGGGCTGGTAGCCGACGCCGTCGTCGCTGATGGCGACGAGGCACCCGTCGTCCACGGTGGACAACCGGACGGTCACCGTGCGGGCGCGGGCGTGCCTGCGGATGTTGGTGAACGCCTCCTGGGCGATCCGGTACACGATGAGCTGCACGTCCGCGCTGGGCTCGGAGCGGAGCCGGTTCGTCACGGTGAAGGTGGTGCCGGTGTCGGAGCGCAGCTGTTCCAGGTGGCCGGTCAGGTTCGCGACCAGCCCCAGCTCGGTCGACGGCGGCTGCAGGTCGAACGTGAGGTGACGCAGCCGGCCGATGGCCTGCTGGACGGTCTCCTCGACCACGGCGAGCAGGTCGCGCTCGGCGGGGGTGCTCAGCCGGCGGCGCAGCTGCTGCAACCGCAGCGAGGCCGCGGTGATCGCCTGCAACGGGTCGTCGTGGATGGCCGCGGCGATGCGCTTGCGCTCGTCCTCCTGGGCCCGTACCAGGTGGGTCAGCAGCAACTGGTGCTCGTGGTCGCTCTTGCGGAGCAGCTGGAAGCTGCGTTCGAGGGCCAGCTCGGAGCGGCGCTGCTCGGTCCGGTCACGGATCGTGGCGGCCACCAGGGACCGGTGTCCGTCGCGCAGCCGGCTGAAGACGACGTCGGCGGGGAACCCGGTGCCGTCGCTGCGGCGGCCGGTCAGCTCGACCCCCGGTTCGGTGCCCCGCTCGGCACGGGGCGGTGGCGGGCCGCTCCACCGGCGCACGTACGTCTCGACGGGACCGTCGAGGAGGAGCTCCAGCGGTCGCCCCAGCAGCTCGCCGGGCCCGTAGCCGAACAGCAGCTCGGCCTGCTCGTCGACGAGTTCCACCCGTCCCGCGGTGTCGACCGCGACGAGGGCGTCGGGGGCGGACTGCGGCACGTACCGGTGGTGGGTGTCGACCGCGTCGGGGGTGCCGAGGTCGCGCAGGAACACCGCCACGAGCGACTCGCCGCCGAGGTGCAGGGATCTCGTGGTGACGGCCACCGGGAACTCGGTCCCGTCGCCCCGGACACCGGCCAGCTCGGCCGCGGGGCCGGGGGCCTCGTCGGGCGGTGCGCTCCGCGCGTGGAACAGCCGGTCGGCGAGGGTCCCGTGGTACCTCGGGGGCAGCAGCGTGGTCGCGGGCTTCCCCGTCAGCTCGCGCCTGACCCGACCGAAGACCCGGTCCGTCCCCGCGTTGACGAGCCGTATCCGGTCGTCCGGCCCGACCAGCACGACGGCTGCGGGGACCGCGTCGACGAGGTCGTGGAAGGCCTCCTCGCTGTGCCGGAGCTCCGCGGCGGCGCGCCGGTGGTCCTCCCGGTCACGCAGCAGGGCCCGGGCGAACCGGGTGCCGAGGTCGACGGGCATGCTGAGCTGGCCCCGGCCGGCGCGCTGCACCGCCTCGACGATCTCGGTGCCCGGCGTGCCCTTCAGCAGGTAGCCGGCGGCGCCGGCGGCGAGCACCTCGAGCACCAGCCCGTGGTCCTCGAAGGCGGAGAGCGCGAGCACGGCGGTGCCCGGCGACCTCGCCCGGACCTCGCGTGCGGTGTCCGGACCGGTGCCGCCGGGCATGCGCATGTCCACCAGCACCACGTCGGGGCGCAGCTCGGCCGCCTGCCGCACCGTGTCGGCGTGGTCGTCGGCGACGCCGAGCAGCACGATGCCGGGGTGGCTGACGAGGGTGTCGGCCAGCGCGTCGCGCATCGCCCGGTCGTCGTCGGCCACCAGGAGCCGGACGACGGCGGCGCTCATCCGGTGCCTCCCGTCTCGGTCGGGGCCGGTTCGAGCCGCGCCTCCCGCGGCGCCGGGACGAGGTCGGCGGTGTCCGGCGCCAGCCAGCCGAGCGCGACCGCCATGGGCTCGACCAGCACCCGGTAGGACCCGCCGCTGATGCGGTGCTCGGCGGCGAGCGCGCCGGCGGCGTCCCACGCCGCCGCCCAGAAGGCCCAGTCGGTCCGGTCGTGCGACAGGGCCACGCTCATCGCCCGCTCGCGGGCCACCATGGCGGCGTTGTGGACCAGGGGACGGTCCTCCGGCGGCATCGCGCGCTGGATCGCCGCCCAGGCGGTGGCCCGCGCCTCCGCCGGTGTCCGCCGCCATGCCCTGGCGACGGCATCGACGTCGTCGGGACCGAGGTCAGGGATCTGTACGAGGAACCCGAGCAGCTTCTGCGAACCGGGTCCGAAGATGTCGATCATCTCTGGCCCTCTGTCCCGTGCGTGAGGCCGTCTGTGCTCCTGAACGGGCTGGCCGTCATCCTCCGGCCGGCCGGCCACCGCGGGCATCCCGCAGGACTCGGAGCCGCACCGGGCACTTGCGAGGGGAGCCGGCGACCCACCCACGGGGGAGGTCGCCCGAGCCGAGCGGGGGACGCCTCCTGCGGACCCGGGGCGGGTCGGGCGGTCACCGCCGCGACGCCGCCAGGGCCCCGGCCCCCGAGGTGGCCTGCACCGGGCGCCCGCCGGTGGCCGGGCGGTGCAGGACGCGGCGTCCGACTCCCCAGACGGTCACCCGCCACAGCGCCTCGCGGACGATCGCGCCGCTCATCTTGCTCGCGCCGCGCTCCCGCTCGACGAAGGTGATGGGGACCTCGACGACGCGCAGGCCCCGCTCGACCGCCCGGCGGGCCAGGTCGATCTGGAAGCAGTAGCCCTGCGACGCGACGGTGTCGAGGTCGAGCTGCTCCAGCGCGCCGGCGCGGATCGCCCGGTACCCGCTCGTCGCGTCCCGGACCGGGAGCCCCAGCGCCAGCCGGGCGTAGGCGGTGCCGCCCCGGGACAGCAGCCGGCGCGTCGCCGGCCAGTTGCGGACCGCACCCCCGGGCACCCACCGGGAGCCCAGCACCAGGTCGGCCCGGGTGAGCGCGGCGAGCAGCCGGGGCAGTTCCTCCGGCTGGTGGGATCCGTCCGCGTCCATCTCGACCAGCACGTCGTAGCCCCGGTCCAGACCCTGGCGGAACCCGGCGAGGTAGGCCCTGCCGAGCCCCTGCTTGGCCGGCCGGTGCAGCACCGACACGTGGTGGTCCCCGGCGGAGAGACCGTCGGCGATCCGCCCGGTCCCGTCGGGGCTGTCGTCGTCGACCACGAGGACGTCCGCTCCGGGCACGGCCGCGCGCAGCCGGCCGACCACGGATGCGATGTTGGCTGCCTCGTCATAGGTCGGCACGACGACCAGCACCGCTCCGACGTCGCCCACCGACTCGACTGCACGACCTGCGTTCATGGTTCGCCTCTGGACGGGTGTTGTGCGGTTCCGCCCGGTCGGTCGCCTCGTCGATCCGGGGGATCCAGAACTCGACGGTGGCGCCGGCACCGGGCGTCCTCTCGATCCGGCACCAGCCGCCGGCGATCTCGACGCGCTCGTGCAGGAGGGTCAGGCCGAGGGGTACGGGGTCCGACCCGGCGGTGTCGGCGGGGTCCCCGACGCCGTCGTCGGCCACGATGGCCAGGACGCCGTCACTGACCTCGTGCAGCCGGACGTGGACGGTGCTGACCCGGGCGTACCTGCGCACGTCGGTCAGCGCCTCCTGCGTGAGCCGGTACGCCAGCGCCCGGGTCTCGACGGGCAGGCCCCCGCTCAGGCCGTGGTCCAGACCGACGGTGGCGCCGGTGTCGGCGCGCAGCTGCTGCAGGCACTGCTGCACGGCGACGAGGGACCCACCCCGCTCCGGTCCGGGTCGCCGCAGGTCGCACACGAGGTGGTGCAGCCGTCCGACGGCCAGCTGCATGCTCTCCTCCAGGCGGGTCAGCAGCCTGCGGTCGCCGGGGTCGCTGAGGCGCCGCCGCAGCTGCTGCAGGCGCAGGGAGGCCACGGCGATCGCCAGGATGGAGTGGTCGCGGACGTCGGCCGCGATCCGTCTCCGCTCCTCGTCCTGGGCGCGCACGAGGTGGGTCAGCAGCGTCACGCGCGCCCGTTCGGTCGCGTGCAGCCACCGCACGCTGTCGTCCACCACCCCCAGCGCGCGCTCCAGCTGCGCGTCGTTCCAGAAGGACAACGCCAGCCCGTTGCCCGGGTCGCGGCCGAGGGGGGTGATGGTGAGTTCCACGGGGACCTCGGTGCCGTCCCGGCGGCGCGCGGCCACCTGCAGGCTGGTCGTCACCCGCGTGGCGCGGCACCGCTCCAGGTGCTGCGCGACCTCGGCCCGGCAGCGGTCGGGCACCAGGACGTCGACCGGGCCGCCGACCACCTCGCCCGGCGGGTACCCGAACAGCTGCTCGACGCCCGGGTTGACCCGGCCGACCCGGTCCTCGGTGTCGACGATCAGGAGGGCGGCCCTGTCCCGATCGAGGACCCGCCCCGGCACCGGGTCGCCCGAGGAGGCCACCCGGCCGCCGACGGTCATCCCTGCCCGCCCTCGGACGGGGCGGCCGGCTCCGGCGGCGCGCCCTCGGGCGGGGGAGCGCCCTCCGGCGGGGCGGCCGGCTCTTGCGGCGCGCCCTCGGGTGGGGCGGCCCCCTCGGGTGGGGTGGCGCCCTCCGGCGGGGGAGCGCCCTCCGGCGGGGCGGCCGGCTCCTGGGGGGCGCCCTCGGGCGGGGTGGCGCCCTCCGGTGGCTGGTCGCCCTGGGGCGTGTCCGCCGTCTCGGCGAGCTCCGCCGGCAGCGTGTACTCCGCCCGCTCGGGGACGTCGCCCACCGGGCCGGTCGGCGCACTCGCCTCGAACTCCACGGTGGTCTGGCCTCCGCTGTCGCGCCCGATCAGCGTGAAGGACAGCGTGCCCTGGTCGCCCCCGTCGACCTGGAAGCTGCCGGCCGGGCCCGCCTCGCCGCGGTCGTCGACCCGGAACGCGGTGACCAGCTCGCCCTCGCTGGTCTCGCTGCGGCCGAGGTAGACCAGCACGACCTCGTCCGGGCCGAACCCCTCGGCGAAGAAGCTGAACGTCGTACCGGGGGAACCGCCGTACGTGCTGGGCCCCGCGCTGGGGGTGTAGGGCAGGATCTCGAAGCCGGACCGGGTCGTCGCCCTGCTCAGCTCCCCGATCATCACGAGGCTGTTCGAGCCCGACAGCCCGTACGGGACCTCGAACCCGACCCCGCCGAAGCTGCCCTGGCTGTCGGCCTGCGCGGTCATCAGCGGCGCCCCGCTGGACGCGTTGACGTAGACCAGCACCCGCTCGTCGGGTGCGAAGCCCTCCCCGGACAGCGTCAGCACCTGCTTGGCCTTCACCGCGTACGGCGTCGCGGCAGAGGTCGGGTACAGGCCGTTGAGGAAGAACCCCGCGGTGGCCGTGGTGCCGCTCTCCTCGCCGACCAGCACCAGGGTGTTCTCGCCCACCGTCCCGGTGCCGACCCGCACCGGTGCCTCGTCGACGCCCCCGCCCTCGCCCGCCGTCAGGGTCGCCGAGGGCTCACCGGACACCCGGCCCCAGAACACGTCGATCGTCTCGTTGGGCGAGAACCCGCGCGCCGTCACCGAGATGACGTCGCCCGGCTGCCCGGTCTCCTCGCTGAGGCTGACCGACCCCGTGCCGGCGGTGGCGACCGCCTCGGCCTGCGCGGTCTTGTCACTGTTGCGCTGCTGGGCCGTCACCACCACGTTGCCCGTCGCCAGCTGCTCGGGCAGCGTGACCTCGGCGGTGAACCCCCCGTTCTCGTCGGTCTCCGCGGACCCCACCGCCTCGCCCGCGGGAGGCTGGTCCGCCGGGGCGTCCGCGGGGCTCACCGCGAGGTCCACCGTCGCCCCGGGGTCGAAGCCGGCGCCGTCGACCGCGATCGCCGCACCCGGCTGGGCCACCGCCGGGTTCAGCGTGATCAGGGAACCCGCCGGCGCGATCTGCTGCCCGTCGATGACCACCGGCTCGGGCGGGGGTTCCGCCGCGGCCTCCGCGCCCCCGTTCCCCGCGCCGGGCTCGGACTCGCCACCGGAGCTCCCGATGACACCGCGGCCGACCCAGACCGCCACCGCGAGCACCGCCAGTACCACCGCCAGGGTCCGCCACCGGAGGGGCGGCAGGGACGTGCGCCACCTCGCGTGCCGGGACGGGGCGTCGGCCGGGGCGGGGGCGTCCGCGTGCGGGGCACCCGTCGAGGGCGGGCCCTCGGCGTCCGGGGCGTCGGGCGGACGCCTCCGCCACCGGACGGGAGGCAGGAACGCGCGCCACGCGGCGCGCGGGGACGGGGCGTCGGCCGGGGCGGAGGTGTCCGCGTGCCGGGCACCCGTCGAGGGCGCGCCTCCGGCGTCCGGGGCACCGGGCGGACGCGCCGGGACCGGCGGCTCGGCAGCCCCCGTGGCCGGTCCTCGGACGTCGCCGGAGGAGGACGCGGCCCCCCTGTCAGCGGCGCCGCGCGTCGCGGCCCGCGGGACGTCCGAGTCGTCCGGGAGCACGCCCGTCCCGCCGGTCACGGACTCCGACGGGTGCGGGCTGCGGCTGACCGGGACGTCGGGTCGGGGGTCGCCGGGTGCGGGGCGCACCTCTCCCTGGGCGGACGGTCCCGCGCCGGCCGGGTGCGGGGCCGGCTCGTCCGGGACGCCGGTGCGAGTGGCCGCAGGCTCCTGCTCCTCGGCCGCCCGGCGCGGCTTGGGACGCAGCAGCCGCGCGGCCGACCGGTTCGTCGCGACCTTGTCCGGGGCCTCGGTGGAGTCGCTCATCTCGCTGGTACCTCCCGGCCGTGGGGACGGGCGGGGACGTCGTCACCCGACGCGGTGCACGAACAGGGCGACGTCGCCCTGCTCGACCTGCCACACCTGCTCGGAGTGGCTGTCCAACGCGTCGAGGATCCAGTCCTCGCGCCCGTCACCGTTGTTGCGGTCCATCGCGACGCGCATCTTGTTGGACATCACGATGTAGTCGATCTCCTGCCAGTCCTGACCGAAGAGCTCGTCGCGCACCTCGGGGTCGGCCGACGCCTTCCAGTGCGAGTGCGCGAACTCGTATCCGGCCTCGCGCAGCGAGATCCACATGTCGTCGTCGATGATCAGCTTGGCGTCCTTCGGCACGTTGTCCTCGATCCACGCCAGCTGCTCCTCCTGCATCCCGGTCAGGTTCAGCCGGTACATGTCGTGGGCCTGCAGCTGGCCCTGGTCGCCGTGCACGACCAGGTAGCCGCCGACCGGCGAGAGCAGCGCCGCGGCCGCGGCCACCAGCACCGCCCTCCTCGCCATCACCGGGACACGGCGCACCAGCGGGCCGGTGACCAGGCCGATGTTGAGCGCCAGCAGCGGGATCAACGGCAGGACGTAGAACTCCAGCAGGACGCTGCCGCGGGCGAGGTAGACCCCGTAGCTCAGCACCAGGAGGGCCGCGACCAGCTGGCTCTGGTTGCGGTGCGAGTCCCGCAGTCCCCGGACCAGCAGGACGACGGTGGCGGCGCCCCCCGCGACCAGCAGGAACACGTCCTTGGGCAGCCAGAAGTCGTTCATCATCTGCCAGAAGACGCTGTCGCCGCTGATCGCCGTCCCCTGGGTGCGGTTGAGCTGCCACCACACCGTGTACAGCAGCGACACCCGGTCGGCGGGTGGGTTCTCCAGGTCGAAGTTGAGGCCCGTCGGGAACAACTCCTGCTTGAGGAGTGCGTACATGAGATAGAAGGTGACCGGCGTCCCTGCGGCCAGGAAGAAGAAGCCCCTGGCGAACCGGTGGTTCAGCCGGCCACGGATCCGCCGGTACAGCAGGAAGACGAGGACCGGGCCGAAGAAGATGGCGTTCTCCTTCGTCGTCACGGCGATCCCGAAGGCGAGTCCCGCGACGAGGGAGGGGGTGATGCGGTCGTCGGTCCTGCTGAGCAGGTAGAGGCTCAGCAGGAGCCAGAAGACCATGAGGTTGTCCAGCAGCACCTGCCGCTGGTAGAAGATCGCCAACGGCGACAGGTTGAACAGCGCCGTCGCCACCACCGCGGTGGTCGTGCTCCCCGAGAAGCGTCGCGCGATCTCGAACAGGAAGAACGCCGACGCCGTGTGCACCAGCACCATCAACACCCGGCCGGTGTCGACGGGATGACCGAACAGGTCGAACTGCCCGGGCAGGATCCCGACCCACGCAGCCAGCGTCAGCCACCCACCGGGCGCGTGGTCGTAGAAGTAGGTGTACGGGGACAGCGTCGCCTCCCGCAGCACCGCCCACGCCTGCTGGAGGTAGATCCCCTCGTCGGTCAGGTACAGCGGGTAGCGGAACAGGTTGTAGCCGTGGGAGAGAGCGCCCGCCGCGAGCAGGGCGAGCAACACCCGGTTGTCCCGCGGCTCCGCCCCGGCCCCCGGGTCCTGCGCACCGGCAGCCGCCCCCCTCGGCCGGGCGACCCGCGGCCCACCGGCCCGGTCCGACGCAGCCTCCCCGGTCCGCGGACGCACGGGCGTCGCGACCGGGGACTCGGAGGTGTCGGGAACGGTCTGCGTCATCGCCAGCTCCAGCCCCCTCTCGGCGAGGCCCCATCGGGGGCGACCGTCCCGTGGATCGTCCGTTGCGGGATCCACCGCCGGCATCCCGCGAGAATCCGTCCCGCCCCCAGCACTTCGGGGGTCCGCCGGCTCACCCGAAGGGTGGCCACCCGCCGGGTACTCGCGGCCGTGCGACCGCCCCGGCCCGCCGTGCCGGCTCCCGCGGACGCGCTCACGGCGCCGGGGTCAGGCGCGGGACCGCTGCGCCCGCGGCGGGGAGCGGCTGCGCGGTGTCCGTGACGGCGTCGTCGCGCAGGGGTCCGCCGACGGCGAGCGGTCGCCGGTCACCGCGCTCCACCGGTGCGGTCCCGGCACCCCCGGGCCCGTCGTCGGCCACCGCGAGGCCGGCCGGCACGCCTCCGCGCGTCGACGTGCCGGTGTCGCGCCACACCCACAGCGTGCTCGCACCGAAGTTGAGCCCGGCGGCGACGGCGATCCCGGCCAGGTCGGCCGGCAGGTGGTGCACCCCGGCCCCGACCAGGGACCACACCACCGCGACGTTCAGCAGGACCGTGGTCAGGGAGCTCACGCCGTACCGGGCGAACCGGGCCAGCGACACCCGGCGCCACCCGAAGGTCCAGCGGTTGTTGACCAGGTAGTTGTGGACGACCGCCGTGGCGACGGCCACCGGCGAGGCGACCAGCAGCGGCAGGTCCGCCGCCGCGTAGAGCACCTGCAGCACCAGCACGTTGACGACGACGCCGCCCGTGCCCACCACGGCGAAGCGCAACGCCCTGACGGGCGTCGACACCCGCGGGGTGCGCCCGGTGACCGGAGCAGTGCTCCACGACGACTCTGCCATCCGCCCGTCGTCCCTTCATCCACCGGCACCGGAACCGTGCGACGCGGGGCCGGCGGTCCGCATCCCGCAACGAAGCGACACCGCGGGCCGACTTCCGGGGGGCACGGCGTTGACCTCTGCTGGGGAGGGAGGCGCCGGTCACCGGGAGGGGGTGCTCGCCAGGTCAGGGGAGCGCGACACCGCGACGCCCCGGCGTCGTCCGGTCGCCCCACCGCGGGGAGGGGTCGCCCGTGCGGCGGGGGCGCACCCCCCGAGCGAGTGGGTCCCCCCGACCCCGGGAAGTCCGGGCACGGCCTCGCTTCCCGGCGGGATGCCGCCGCCCGTCCTGTGTCGGAACATCCGGGGAAGGCCGGTCCAGCGGAGGTCCGCTCAGCGGGGACGCGGGCCCCTCCCGCTCCCAGGCCGACACCCGGCGGAGGCGACCGATGTCCGTGGTGCTCGTCGTGCTGACGGCGCTGTCGCTCATCCTGTCGCTGCAAGCGGGTTACGCGCTGTACATGATGGTCTACACCTGGGACCAGCCGGAGGCGGAGCGGCGAGCCAGGGCGCCGGACGTGTTCGCGTCGCCGGCGGTGTCGTTCACGGTCCTCCTACCGGCACGGCACGAGGAAGACGTCATCGCCCAGACCATCGAGAACGTCATGCGGGCGAACTACCCCTCGCGGTTGCTGCAGGTCTTCGTGATCTGCCGGGTCGACGACGAGGGCACCATCGAGCGGGCGCTGGCCAAGCTCGAGCAGCTCGCCGACGTGGGGCTGGAGAACGTCGACATCGTGGTGTTCGACGACGACCCGATCAACAAGCCGCACGGGATGAACCACGCGCTGGCCTTCGCCACCGGGGACGTGGTGACGATCTTCGATGCCGAGGACGACATGCACCCCGACATCTTCAACATCGTCAACACCGTCATGGTCGAGGAGAGCGTGAAGGTCGTGCAGGCCGGCGTCCAGCTCATGAACTACACGTCCCGCTGGTACTCGGTGCTGAACGTGCTGGAGTACTTCTTCTGGTTCAAGAGCCGGCTGCACTACCACGCCAAGTACGGGGCGATCCCGCTGGGCGGGAACACGGTCTTCTTCAGCCGCGACGTCCTGGACCGCCTCGGTGGATGGGACGAGACGAACCTGACCGAGGACGCCGACATGGGCCTGCGGGTCAGCCAGATGGGCGAGCGGGTCCGCGTCATCTACGACGACCGCTACGTGACCCGCGAGGAGACCCCGCCGACGCTGACCCACTTCATCAAGCAGCGCACCCGGTGGTGCCAGGGGTTCATGCAGACCCTGGCCAAGGGGACCTGGAGGCACATGCCGACCCGGACCCAGCGGTGGCTGGCCTTCTACACGCTCGCCTTCCCCAACGCCCAGGCCGTGCTCGGGATCTACGTGCCGTTGTCGCTGCTGATGATGTTCACCCTGCGGGCACCCGTGGGGATCGCCCTCATCTCCTACGTGCCGGTCGTGCTGCTCGCCGCGCACTTCATGATCCACGTCGTGGGCCTGTACGAGTTCACCGAGGCGCACGGGCTCAAGCCGTCCAGGACGATGATCCTGCGGATGGCCGTCGCGTGGTTCCCCTACCAGGTGCTGCTCGCCTACGCGGCGCTGCGCGCTCTCGCACGGCACCTGCGCGGCGTGCACAACTGGGAGAAGACCGCCCACACCGGCCAGCACCGGGGAGCGGCCGCCGCTCGGCCCGGCGTGGAACCCACGCACGCCTGACCGGGGCCTCTCGCTCCGGGGGAGTCCGGCCGGGCCTTCTGGGGAGCGGCGTTCCCCCGGAGCGGGGAGGGGCCGCCGTGGGGACGCCGCTGACCTGCGGCGACGCTCCCGCCCCCGCCGGTACGAGGGCGCGTGGCCGACGCCGCCGCGGGTGGAGGGGGCGAGTGGCGGGACGAGCCGGGTTCCCCTGACCGACGGAGTCCCTGGACCCTGTCGAGGGGAGCTCAGGGACCCATGCTGGGAGTGGGCAGCCCAGGCCCGACGACCGAGTCCTAGAGGTGGTGGCCGTGGCCGTCCGGATCCTGCTCGCCGACGACCACACGGTGGTCCGCCAGGGACTGCGCATGTACCTCGAGCTGGAGGACGAGCTCCAGGTGGTGGGGGAGGCCGCGAGCGGGGAGCAGGCGGTGACGCTGGCCCGTGAGCTCCGCCCCGACGTGGTGGTGATGGACCTGCTGATGGACGGCATGGACGGGATCTCCGCCACCGAGGTCATCCGCACGGAGATGCCCGACGTCGAGGTGCTCGCGCTGACCAGCGTGTTGGAGAACGCGTCGGTGGTGGGAGCGGTGCGCGCCGGGGCGGTGGGGTACCTGCTGAAGGACACCGAGGGCCCGGAACTGCTGCACGCCATCCGGGCCGCAGCGGCCGGGCAGGTGTACCTCTCGCCCGCCGCGGCGGCCCGGCTGGTGCGCGAGGTCACGGCCCCGGTCGCGCCGGCGCAGCTGACGCCGCGCGAGTCGCAGGTGCTGGTGCTGCTGGCCAAGGGCAGGGCCAACAAGGAGATCGCCCGCGAGCTGCGCATCGGGCAGCAGACGGTCAAGACGTACGTGAGCAACATCCTGAGCAAGCTCGGCGTGCGCAGCAGGACCCAGGCGGCGTTGTACGCCGTACAGGCGGGCCTGCTGCCGGTGCAGGAGCTGTCGGTGCCCTGACCGGTGGCGGGGGCTCCGCCCGTGCGCCCTGCGGGCGGCGGTCCGGGCGCCGTCTCGTCGTCGCGGTGGTCCTCTGCCACGGTGGGGACCTGGTGTCGCGGTGGCCGAGCGCCGGGGCACCCCACCTCCGATCCGACGCCGGGAGGCGCCAGATGGTGAACCGTCTCGCCGCCGCGACCAGCCCCTACCTGCTGCAGCACGCGGACAACCCGGTCGACTGGCGCGAGTGGGGGGAGGAGGCCTTCGCCGAGGCGCGCGAGCGGGACGTCCCGGTGCTGGTGAGCGTCGGGTACGCCGCCTGCCACTGGTGCCACGTGATGGCGCACGAGTCGTTCGAGGACGAGGCGACCGCGGCGCAGATGAACGCCGGTTTCGTGTGCGTGAAGGTCGACCGGGAGGAGCGGCCCGACGTCGACAGCGTCTACATGACCGCCACCCAGGCGCTCACCGGCTCCGGCGGCTGGCCGATGACCGTCTTCACCACCCCGGACGGGCGGCCGTTCTACTGCGGCACCTACTACCCGCCGCGCCCCGCCGGCGGCATGCCCGCGTTCCGGCAGGTGCTCGCCGCCGTCTCCGAGGCCTGGACGCAGCGCCGCGAGCAGCTGGAGGACGCCGGCACCCGGATCGCCGAGGGGATCTCCCGCCGCCTGGACCTCGGGCCGCCCACGCCGCTGTCGGCCGCCGACCTCGACGGCGCCGCGGCCGCGGCGGCCGCCGACCACGACGACCGGCACGGCGGGTTCGGCGGCGCCCCGAAGTTCCCGCCGTCGATGCTGCTGGAGTTCCTGCTGCGGCACGCCGCGCGCAGCGGGGACGCGCGGTCGCTGGAGGTGGCCCGCCGCACGCTGGAGGCGATGGCCCGCGGTGGCATCCACGACCAGCTGGCCGGCGGCTTCGCCCGCTACTCGGTCGACGCGCGCTGGGTGGTGCCGCACTTCGAGAAGATGCTCTACGACAACGCGCTGCTGCTGCGCGTGTACCTGCACCTGTGGCGGGCCACCGGCGAGGAGTGGGCGCGCCGCGTGGCCGACGCGACCGCCGCCTTCCTCGTCCGCGACCTCCGCACGCCCGAGGGCGGCTTCGCCAGCGCGCTGGACGCCGACACCGACGGCGTCGAGGGCCTGACCTACGTGTGGACGCCGGCCCAGCTCACCGAGGTGCTCGGCGACGACGACGGCCGCTGGGCCGCGGAGCTGTTCGCGGTGACCGAGCGCGGCACGTTCGAGCACGGCACCTCCACGCTGCAGCTGCTCCGCGACCCCGGCGACGACCCCGAGGACGCCGCCCGCCTCGCCTCCGTGCGCGAGCGGCTGCTGGCCGCCCGCGCCCGGCGCCCGCAGCCGGCCCGCGACGACAAGGTCGTCACCGCCTGGAACGGGCTGGCGATCGCCGCGCTGGCCGAGCACGGCGTCCTCACCGGCGCCCCCGCGTCGGTGGAGGCCGCCCGCCGCGCGGCGGAGCTCCTCGCGGGCGTGCACCGGGTGGAGGGGCGGCTGCGGCGGGCCTCGCGGGACGGCGTCGCCGGTGCCCCGGCCGCGGTGCTCGAGGACCACGGCGACCTCGCCGAGGGGCTGCTCGCGCTGCACCAGGCAACGGGCGAGGGCCGGTGGCTGGAGTGGGCCGGCGACCTGCTCGACGTCGTCGCGGAGCAGTTCCTCGACGCCGAGGGGTGGCACGACACCGCCGCCGACGCCGAGGCGCTGGTGCACCGCCCGTTCGACCCCGCCGACGGGCCGACGCCGGCCGGGGTGGCCGCGGCCGCGGGGGCGTTCGTCACCTACGCGGCGCTGGCCGGGTCGCCGCGGCACCGCGAGCTCGGCGAGGCCGCCACCGGGCAGCTCGGCGTGCTGGTGCGCCGGGCGCCGCGGGCGGCGGGCTGGGCCGCGGCGGTGGGGGAGGCGCTGCTCGCCGGGCCCCTGGAGGTCGCCGTCAGCGGGCCGGCCGGGCCGGAGCGGGACGCGCTCGCCGCGGTCGCGCGGAGGTCGACGAGTCCCGGGGCCGTCGTCGTGGTGGGGGAGCCCGACGCCCCCGGGGTGCCGCTGCTGGCCGGCCGGCCGGCCGTCGGCGGGCGCCCCGCCGCCTACGTGTGCCGGGGGTTCGTCTGCTCCGCGCCGGTGACCGACGTGTCCGCTCTCAGCGCAGCGATGGCCCCTTCCTGACACCGTCCTGCGGTCTTACCGTGTAATCACGTAAGCACCGCACCGGAGGAGGCCGTCGTGCACGGACACCACCACCGCTTCGCCGACTCACCGTTCGCCCGCATGGGCGCCCCCGGCTGGCGCCGCCGCGGCCCGGGCGGCCGCGGGGGCGACACCCCGCCGGTCGACCGCGCCGAGGTCGCCGGCTGGTTCGCCGGGCGGCTGCCCGACGGCTGGTTCACCGGGCCGGCCGACATCACCGTCGACCGGGACGAGATCACCGTCGTCGGCCCGCTCGCCGAGCCCGACGCCGGCGAGGGCGACCCGACCGCCGCCCGCGCCGGCCGCATCGCCCGCTTCCGCGAGGACACCCGCGGTCAGCGGATGGCCATCGCCGACGCCGCCCAGGAGCGCTACGGCCGCTCGGTGGCCTGGGGCGCCGCGTGCGGCGACGTCCGGGAGGTGTTCACCAACGCCTCGGTGCCGGTGATGACCCGGCTGCGCCAGCCCGAGCGGCTGGTGCTCGACACGCTCGTCGACGCCGGCGTCGCCCGCTCCCGCTCGGAGGCCCTGGTGTGGGCCGTGCGCCTGGTCGGGCAGCACGCCGACGCCTGGCTGACCGAGCTGCGCGACGCCATGGCCTCGGTGGAGGAGGTCCGGGCGCGCGGCCCGGAGCTGTGAGCCCTGCCAGGCTGGCGGGGTGAGCCTGGAACTGCTGCGGTCGGCCTACGGCGCCCTCGGCGGGCTGGTCGCCGACCTGACGCCCGCCGAGGCCTGGCAGCCCAGCGGCTGCGCCGGCTGGACGGTCCTCGACCTCACCCAGCACCTGCTCGACGACGCCCGCCGGGGCCTGGTCGCCCTGGCCACCCCGGCGGAGGCGCCGGCCACCACCGACGCGGTCGCCTACTGGCGGGCCTGGCAGCCCGCGCCGGCCGAGGACGACGGCACGCTGTGGCGGACCCGCGTGCGGGCCAGCGTGACGGACGGACTGCGCGGGCTGGCGCCGCTCTACGTCCGGACGGCGGCCGCGGTCGGGGTGGCGGCCGGCCGGGTCGGGCCCGGTGAGCTGGTGGGCACCCAGGGCTGGGTCGTCCGCGTCGACGACCTGCTGTCCACGCTCGCCGTCGAGGCCGCCGTCCACCACCTGGACCTGGTGGCGCACCTGGACCGGCCGGGACCCGCGCCGGAGCTGCTGGCCGAGGTGCGCCGGGTGCTCGAGGGCCTGCTCGGCGGCCCGCTGCCGCCCGGCTGGGACGACGCCACCGCCGTCCGCCGCGGCACCGGCCGGGAGCCGCTGTCCGACGCCGACCGCGCCGCGCTGGGGGACGCCGCCGCCCGGTTCCCCCTGTTCGGCTGAGGAGGACCACCCTTCCCCCCACGCCTCGCAGGCTCGGCGCGGGCCCCTGAAGGCTCGCCGTTCCAGCACCTCACCGTCGGGGACACTGGACGACGTGCCAGCAGCTGCCGCCGTCCCCGCCGCGACCGACGTCCTCGTGGTGGGGGCCGGGCCGGCGGGCTCGGCGGCGGCCGCGTGGGCCGCGCGCGCCGGTCACGACGTGCTGCTCGCCGACGCCGCCGTCTTCCCGCGCGACAAGACCTGCGGCGACGGGCTGACCCCCCGCGCGGTCGCGGAGCTCGACCACCTCGGCCTCGGCGACTGGGTCCGCGGGCACACCCGCAACCGGGGTCTGCGCGCCGCCGGGTTCGGCCGGCAGTGGGAGCTGCCCTGGCCGGGCGGGGAGTTCCCCGACCACGGCAGCGCGGTGCCGCGCACCGAGCTCGACGCCCGCATCCGCGAGGTCGCGCTCGGCTCGGGGGCGGTCCCCGCCGACGGCGCGCGGGCGGTCGACGTCGAGCGCGACGGCGACCGGGTCCGTGCCGTGGTGCTCGAGCTCGCCGACGACAGTCGGGTGCGCGTCGCCTGCCGCCGGCTGGTCGTCGCCGACGGCGTGCGGTCGCCGCTGGGCCGGGTGCTCGGCCGGGAGTGGCACCGCGACACCGCCTACGGCGTGGCCGCCCGCAGCTACGTCCGCTCCGGCCGCAGCGACGACGAGTGGATCTCCTCGCACCTCGAGCTGCGCGGTGAGGAGGGCGAGCTGCTGTCGGGCTACGGCTGGGTCTTCCCGCTGGGCGCCGCGGCCGGGGAGGTCAACCTCGGCGTGGGCACCCTGGCGACCGCCCGGCGGCCGGCCGGCGTGCAGCTCAAGGCGCTGCTGGAGTTCTACGCCGAGGCGCGGCGCGAGGAGTGGCAGCTCGACGGGCCGGTCCGCGACGTCGCGTCCGCGCTGCTGCCCATGGGCGGCGCCGTCTCCGGCGTCGCCGGCCGGAACTGGGCGCTGGTCGGTGACGCCGCCGGCTGCGTGAACCCGCTCAACGGCGAGGGCATCGACTACGGCCTGGAGACCGGGCGGGCCGTCGTCGACCTGTTCGGCGAGGACGACTGGTCGGCCGCCTGGCCGGCGACGCTGCGCCGTCACTACGGCGAGGCCTTCTCGATCGCCCGGCGGCTGGCCGGGCTGCTCACGGTGCCCCGGTTCCTGCCCACGGCGGGCCCGGTCGGGATGCGGTCCCGGTCGCTGATGACCGTGGCGCTGCGGGTGATGGGCAACCTGGTCAGCGAGCAGGACCGCGACGTCGTGGCGCGGGCCTGGCGGGCGGCGGGCCGGGCGTCGACCCGGTGGGACGACCGTCCGCCCTTCAGCTGAGCGGCCTCACACGAAGGGCGAGTTGTACATCGCGAAGTAGACGGCGATGTAGTGGCAGATCGCGGCCACGACGGTCATCGCGTGGAAGACCTCGTGGTACCCGAAGACGCCCGGCCACGGGTTCGGCTTCTTGATCGCGTAGGCCACGCCGCCGACGGTGTAGAGCACGCCACCCACCGCCAGCAGCACCAGCGAGGTCACGCCCGCGATGTGCAGGATGTCGGTGAGGATGAAGACCGCGACCCAGCCCAGGCCCACGTAGAGCGGCACGCCCACCCAGCGCGGCGCCGTCGGCCAGGTGAGCTTGAGGCAGACGCCGGCCAGCGCGCCGGCCCAGACGCCGCCGAGGATCCAGTACCCCAGCGGCTGGTCGACGGCCAGCAGCGAGAACGGGGTGTACGTGCCCGCGATGAACAGGAAGATCATCGAGTGGTCGAGCCGCTTCATGACCTTCCAGCCGCGCGGTGACCACCGGCGCCGGTGGTAGAGCGCGCTGATGCCGAACAGGCCGCAGATGGTCAGGCAGTAGACGGCGACCGAGAAGCCGGCGCGGGCGCCGAGCACCGAGCCCAGCGGCACGAGGACGGCGCCCGCGACGATCGCGCCGAAGAAGGCGAACAGGTGCAGCCACCCGCGCATCCGCGGTCGCGTGTCGGGGTGGTCCCAGTCCCTGTCCCCGAAGTCCTCGGCGGTCCAGGTCCGTTCGACCTGCTCGTCCTCCTCGAGGACGGCGGCGAGGGCGGGACCGCGCGGGGCCTCGATCTCGGCGCCGTCGGCCTGTACCCGGACCGGCTCGAGTTCGTCGGGGGAAGGGGTCACGCACCCGAGGTTACGGAGGCGTAGGTGAGCCTGCACCGGCAGCGACCTGTGAGTTCCCCGGCAGCGTCCCGGAGGGGCGACGCGCGGGCGGGAGGCAGCGGAACGGCGGTGTCCCGGGGCGCCTAGGGTGAGGCCCCGTGGGGGCGCGTCAGTGGGTCCGCGACGTCCTGACGCAGATGTACGAGCGTCGCCTGGCCCGGCAGCTGGTGGGTGCCGACGTCCCCCGGCACGTGGGCGCGATCATCGACGGCAACCGCCGCTGGGCGCGCGCCACCGGGCTGCTCGACCCGAACGCCGGCCACCGCCGCGGCGCCGACCGCATCGCCTCGTTCCTCGCCTGGTGCGACGAGGCCGGCGTCGAGGTGGTCACCCTCTTCCTGCTCTCCACCGACAACCTGTCCCGCCCCGAGCCCGAGCTCACGCCGCTGCTGCGGATCATCGAGGGCGTCGCCCTGGACCTGTCGGCGCCCGACCGCCGGTGGCAGCTGCACCCGGTCGGCGCGCTGGGCCTGCTGCCGCCGGAGACGGTCACCGTCCTCAAGGAGGCCGAGGAGGTCACCCGCGACCGGCCGGGCGCCACGGTCAACCTCGCCGTCGGCTACGGCGGCCGCCGGGAGATCGCCGACGCCGTCCGCTCGCTGCTGGCCGAGCACGCCAGCCGGGGGACGTCGCTGGACGAGCTGGTCGAGGTGCTCGACGTCGAGCACATCGCCGAGCACCTCTACACCCGCGGCCAGCCCGACCCGGACCTGGTCATCCGCACCAGCGGCGAGCAGCGGCTGTCGGGCTTCCTGCTCTGGCAGACGGCGCACTCGGAGTTCTACTTCACCGACGTCTACTGGCCCGACTTCCGGCGGGTCGACTTCCTGCGCGCGCTGCGGGCCTACGCGGCGCGGCACCGCCGTTTCGGTGGGTGACAGACTCGGGCCCATGGCAGCCGGCGCGGTCGACGTCCCCCTCGAGTACGTGCGGCTGGGGCTGCGGTTCGACCGGCTGGAGTCCGGCTTCGTCGACGCCTACACCGGCGAGAAGCGGATCCGCGCCGAGGTCGAGAGCGAGCCGGCGCCGACGCCGCAGGGCCTGCGCGACCAGGCCCGGGCGCTGCTGCAGGAGCTGGACTCGGCCCTGCTCCCGGCCGACCGCGCCGCGTTCCTGCGCGGCCAGCTCGCCGGCCTGGAGTGCAGCGCCCGGAAGATGAGCGGCGAGCCGGTCGGCTTCCTCGACGAGGTGCGCAGCTACTTCCAGGTCGACCTCACCCTCGGCGACCCGGCCGCCTACGCCGCCGCGCACGCCGAGCTCGACGGGCTGCTGCCCGGCGAGGGGGCGCTGGCCGAGCGCTACGCCGCGCACCGCCGCCGCGAGGAGTGCCCGCCGCAGCGGCTGGAGGCCGCGGTGCACGCGCTGTCCAGCGCGCTGCGCGACCGGGTGCGCGGCCGGTACGGGCTGCCCGAGGCCGAGACGGTGCGCTACGAGGTGGTCACCGACAAGCCGTGGTCGGGCTTCAACTACTACGAGGGCGACTTCCGCTCGCGGGTGGCGATCAACGCCGACCTGCCGCACCGGCTCAGCCAGCTGGTGCACCTGGTGGCGCACGAGTCCTACCCCGGCCACCACACCGAGCACTGCCGCAAGGAGCGCGGGCTGGTCGAGCGGGCCGGCCACCTCGAGCACACGGTGTTCCTCGTCAACACCCCCGAGTGCCTCATGGCCGAGGGGCTGGCCGACCTCGGCGTCGACGCCGCCGTCGGCGACGGCTGGGGGCCGTGGTCGGCCGAGGTGCTCGGCGACCTGGGCCTGCGCTTCGACGGGCACCTCGCCGAGCGGATCGCCGCGGCCGCCGCACCGCTGAACCGGGTGCGCCAGGACGCCGCGGTGCTGCTGCACGACCGCGGGGCCGACGCCGACGAGGTCGCCGCCTACATCCAGCGCTGGTCGCTGGTCAGCCCCGACCGGGCCCGCCAGCAGCTGCGGTTCCTCACCCACCCGCTGTGGCGGGCCTACATCACCACCTACGTCGAGGGCTACGACCTGCTGCACCGCTGGCTCGGCGCCCGGCCGGCCGACCAGGACGTCGCCGACCGCTTCGTGCGCCTGCTCGACGAGCCGCTGACCCCCGCCGTCGTCACCGCCGAGCTCTCGGACGCCTGACCGGTGCCCCGCCGCGATCCCCGGGAGGCCCGCGCCCTCGGACTGTGGACGGCGGGATGGCTGTTCGTGCTCCTGCTCGCCGGCCTGGTGTGGATCGGCGACCTCGCCGTCCAGTGGCCGGTGCTGCTCGTGCCGGTGCTGTGGGCGGCGGTCGTGCTGCGGCCGCGGCGGGGACGGCGGGCGGAGACCTGGGGGGCGCCGGAGCACGGCGGCCCGCCGCCCACGTGGGAGCTGCCGGCGTCGCGCCCGCTGCCCCGGCCGCCGGACGCGCGGGGGCGCGAGCCGTACTGAGCGGTGCGTGCCCGGCCGTCGCTGGGACGGGCGGTACGGGTGGGACCCCATCGGGTGAACAGTGCGTTTCGGCGCGCTGCGACCGCGCGCTCCTGTCGGTCCGGAGCTCTAGCGTCCGGGGTGGACGACGGGCCCGCCCCGCCGTCCACGGGAGGCCCGGTTGGTGCTGACGTTCTCGTCGACCAGGGGGGCCGGTGCCCGGCCCCTGCGCCGGGGCCCGGCCACCTTCGAGCCGGGGCGCGGTCTCGCGCCCCAGGGGAGACGACCCGTGACCACTCGCCGCACGTACGTCCTCGACACCTCCGTCCTGCTGTCCGACCCTCGCGCGCTGCTGCGCTTCGGCGACGCCGACGTGGTGCTCCCGCTGGTCGTCATCGGGGAGCTCGAGGACAAGCGGCACCACCCGGAGCTCGGCTGGTTCGCCCGCCAGGCGCTGCGGCTGCTCGACGACCTCCGGGTCACCCACGGCCGGCTCGACGCGCCGGTCCCGGTGGGGGAGGGCGGCGGCACGCTGCACGTCGAGCTCAACCACAGCGACGCCGCGGTGCTCCCGGCCGGCTTCCGCAACGACAGCAACGACAGCCGGATCATGGTGGTCGCGCTGAACCTGCGGGCCGAGGGCCGCGACGTCTGCCTGGTCACCAAGGACGTGCCGCTGCGGGTCAAGGCGGCCGCCGTCGGCCTGGAGACCGACGAGTACCGCGCGCTGGACGCCGTCGACGAGGGCTGGACCGGCATGGCCGAGCTGTCGCTGGACGACGCCGAGCTGTCGGGCCTCTACGACACCGGCGAGGTGTACGTGCCGGCGGCCGCGGAGCTGCCCGCGCACACCGGGCTGGTGCTGCTGAGCTCGCGCGGGTCGGCGCTGGGCCGGGTGACGCCGGACAAGCAGGTGCGGCTGGTGCGCGGTGACCGCGAGGCGTTCGGGCTGCACGGGCGCTCGGCCGAGCAGCGGGTGGCGCTGGACCTGCTGCTGGACCCCGAGATCGGCATCGTCTCGCTCGGCGGGCGCGCGGGCACCGGCAAGTCGGCGCTGGCGCTGTGCGCGGGGCTGGAGTCGGTGATGGAGCGGCGGGCGCACAAGAAGGTCGTGATCTTCCGCCCGCTCTACGCCGTCGGCGGGCAGGAGCTCGGGTACCTGCCGGGCAGCGAGGGCGAGAAGATGTCGCCCTGGGCGCAGGCGGTCTACGACACCCTCGGCGCGCTGGTGTCCAAGGAGGTCCTCGACGAGATCGCCGCGCGCGACCTCATCGAGGTGCTGCCGCTGACCCACATCCGCGGCCGCTCGCTGCACGACTCGTTCGTGATCGTCGACGAGGCGCAGTCGCTCGAGCGCGGCGTGCTGCTGACCGTGCTGTCGCGACTGGGCTCGGGCTCGCGGGTGGTGCTCACCCACGACGTCGCGCAGCGGGACAACCTGCGCGTCGGCCGGCACGACGGCGTCGCGGCGGTGGTCGAGCAGCTCAAGGGGCACCCGCTGTTCGCCCACGTGACGCTGACCCGGTCCGAGCGCTCGCCGATCGCCGCCCTGGTCACCGAGATGCTGGAGGACCTCGAGCTCTGACCGCGGGACCCATTGCGGGCGTTCCTCGTGCGCTGCCGGTGCTGCAGGGCGGGCAGTGCACGAGGAACCTCGGCAATGGCCGGTTCAGGAGCCCGGACGACGCAGGCGCAGCGCACGGCCGACCCGGATGGCCAGCGCGCCGTCGAGTTCGTCCCAGGTCCAGCGGACCATGCCCCAGCCCTCACCGCGCATCGCATCCTCGCGGCGCTTCTCCTCGAACACGGCGTCGCCCGGATCCTGCCCCGGCCGGAGCAGCCGCCCGTACTTGACCCGTCCGTCGAACTCCCCGAGCAGTCGTCCGGGCTCCCACACGAAGTCCGCCCGCCCGAGCATCACCCCGTCGGCGGTGTGCACGGGGTGCTGCAGTCCGCTGGGCGGGTACCCGAGACGGTGCAGCAGGACCCGGCTCCGGCTCTCCCCGACGCTCTCGCTGCGTCCGTCGGCGAAGGCCACGGCCCGCGCTGCCGTGCGGCTGCCCCGGGTCCCGGTCATGCGGGCGAGCCGGGCAGCCAGGACGACCGCGTCGGCCGGCCGTGCGGCGAGCAGGTCGTCGAGCACGACCACCGCCACCTCGAAGGGCAGGGATCGGGCGAGGTCGAGCGCCGTGCGGACCCGGTCGGTGACGGGGATCCCGCCGACCGTCGTCACCTCGTCGTCCCCAAGCCGGGCGACGTGGCAGCGCAGGGTGCGGCCGACGTCGCTGGAGGCGGGCGGTCGCCGCGTGACGTGCACGCGACCGAGCCGCAGTCCCCACGTCGGCAGCCCGTGGAGGACGGCCGCCGACTCGTGGCTCACGACCGCGTCCCTCCGCAGACCGGCGACGGTCGCCCGGACGAGCAGCTCGTGGCGGACCGCCGCCGTCGTCGGCAACGTGCCCTCGACGTAGGTGCCGCGGCGCACCCGGGACAGCTCGCCGGACCGACGGGCACGGGCGAGTTCGTCGTCACTCCACCCGTCGGCGACCAGGACGCGGCGCAGGACGAGAGGGATCGGCTCGTCGGACGGCATGCGGGCCACCGTCGCGCCGGGATGCCCTGCCCGGTGTCCGGGCGGCCGGTCCGTGGAGGGGGCGAGCCCCTGTGAACAGTGCACTGCCGGTGTTCCTCGCGCCGTGCGGGTCCTGCAGGACCGGCAACGGGCGAGGAACACCGGCAACGAGACCCGACGCCGGGTCAGGCGGCGGCGGTGGGGTCCTCGTCGGTGAGCGCCGGCGCCCGGGAGGCGGGCTGGGGGGCCGGGCGGGTCCGCGGCGTCGCGGCCCAGCGCAGCAGCGCCACGGCGCCCCAGCCGGCGAGCAGGCACCAGGGCAGCCGGGTGACGACGTCGTCGATGGTGAAGTCGCCGCGCAGGTACAGCGCGAGCACCGGCAGGGCCAGCACGAACCCCGCCGTGAGGACGTCCCAGCGCAGCGGGCTCATGCCTCAGCGGTCTCCAGCCGCTCGCACAGCAGCGAGGCCCAGCGGTGCGCGGTCGCCCGCACGCCGTCGAGGAGGGCCACCGGCACCGTCGTCCGGCCCAGCACGGCGGCCGGGTCGGCGGTCAGGTCGGAGTCCTGGACGACGAGCGCGTCGACGCGGGGCAGCGCCTCCAGCCACGGGCCGACGTCCTCGGGCTTGCGGGTCGCCTCGACGACCGCCCAGACGGCGACCGGCGAGAAGATCGCCATGACCTGCTCGAGCCACGTCCGGCTCGCGGCACGCATGGGGGCGTCCACCGCGACGACGGTCGGCGTCCCCGCGGCGGCGGCGTCCTGCTTGCGCGCGATCGCGGTGTCGACCGAGGTGATCCGGCTGGACCCGGGCGCGAGCGCGGCGAGGTCGCCGCGGGTGGCCCACTGCAGCCGGTCGCCGTCGAGCCGCATGCCGGCGGCCAGCGAGCGGGCGGCGGCGAGCGTCTCGACGCCGGGGCCGACGACCAGCAGCACCTCGCCGGCACCGGCCGGGGCCGACGGCGCCGCGGGCAGCGTCGCGCCGAGCGCGCGGGTCAGCGCCGCGTAGGTGCCGGACTGCGCGACCTCGGCGGGGAAGCCCGCACCGAGCAGGTCCTCCGGCACGCCGAGCGCACGCAGGCGGGCGACGGTGCCGGCGGCCTCGACCATCCGCGGGTCGACCCAGCCGCGGCCCGGCGCCACCGCGCCGGCCTCGCGGACCGACGGCACGACGACGCGGGCCGGCGTCCACCCGCGGGCGTCGACGGGCAGGCGGGTCACGGTGGCCAGGCCCGGCGCCGGGGCGGCCACGCGGGCGACGGCCTGACCCGGCGCCGGGGGCAGGCGGCGCGCCGGCGGCACCGGCGGGCGCCCGAGCAGCCGCGGCACGGCCAGTTCGGCGCCCGGGGTGGGCGGCGGCAGCAGCGACAGCGGGGGCAGGACGGCCGTCGAGTCCAGCGCCAGCGGCGCCGGGTCGCTGGCGGTCGGCGCGAGCACCGCTTCCTCGGCCTCCCACTCGTCGGACTCGGCCGCGGCGTCGACCCAGCCCGGCTCCTGGTCCACGCGCTGCGAGGGCGCCGGGACCGGCGGGCGGCCGCGGTGCGCGCCGCCCTGGGTGGAGGCGCTGGCGAGCACGCCGCGGAGGATGTCGGTGAGCGCGTCGTCCGGGGTGTCGTGGGCCAGGGCCGCGCGCAGCACCTCGGCGATGGCCTCCTCCCGCCCGGTGACCGGGCCGGTCAGGTCCGCGTCGGCCCAGGCGGCCACCGGCTGGGGCGCCGGCACCTCGACGGGCTCGGCGACGACGGCCGGCAGCACGTCGGTCACCGGCTCGTCCTCGGTCACGGCGGCGGCGGTGTCCTCGACGGCGGTGTCCTCGACGGCGGGGTGCTCGGTCTCGTCGGTGGCGGTCTCGTCCGCCTCCGGGCCGAGCAGCTCGGTGAGGAGGGAGCCCTCGGTGTCGTCGAGGTCCTCGGGGTCCTCGCCCGCCGGGGACTCCTCGACGGCCGGCGCCTCGACCACCGGCTCGGCGACGACCGGCTCGGTGACGGCGGCGGGGCGGGACACGGGCACGGGGTCGGCCCACATGTCCACGCCGGGACCGGACTCGTCGGCAGGCTCGGTGACCTCGGTGACCTCGGTGACCTCGGGAGCCTCGGGCAGCGGCGCCTCGACCACGGACTCCTCGACGACGGGGGCCTCGGCCACGGGCTCCTCGGCCACCGGGGCGACCGGCTCCGGAGCCGGAGCAGGAGCCGCGGGAGCAGGGGCGGGCGCGGCCATCGCGGCGGCCAGGGCGGCGGCCAGCGGCATCGCCGGCGCGGCGGGGGCGGGTTCCGGGGTCCGCAGCACCGACGGCGGCGCGAGCTCCTCGTCCGTGGCCTCGGCGGTCGCGGCGGCGACGGCCTGGACCGCCCGCAGCGCCTCGGCGGCGGACATCGCGGCGGCCGAGCGCACGGCGTCGTCGACGGCCTCGCGGACCTCCCGGTCACCGGCGACGACCTGCGCCAGCGCGGCGGTGAACAGCGACGGACCGGCGGGCTCGGCCGGCGGGCGCACCGCCGCCCGAGCAGGCCGCCGGGCGGTCGAGGGTGCGGCCGCCGAGGGGACCGCAGCGGACGGGGCGGCAGCCGTGCGGGGGGCCGCGGTGCGGGGGGCCGCGGTGCGGACGGCGGTGGCCGGGCGGAAGGCCGCGGTGCCGGCGGCGGGGCGGCGGGTCGCGCCCACCGACGCCCGGGAGTACAGGTCGACGCCCGGGTCGCCGTCGCCGGACCCGAGCAGGCCGGCCAGCTCGGACACCGGGTCCGGCAGCTCCGTCGGGAGGGTCGGGCGCTCGGTGCGGACGGCCGGGCGCGCGGTGGGCCGGGTCGCCGCGGGGCGGCTGCGGTGCAGCTCGGTGGCGCGCAGGAACGCGCCGGTGTCGGCGAGCGGGCCGGGGTCGCGGCTGAGCGCGGCCTCGATCCGGCGGACCGACTCGGACTTCGGTGCGGGGCCGCGCCGGGCCGGCTCGACGTCCTCCACCTCGGCGACGAACCGCTCGGTGGCGAAGAAGCCCAGCACGCCGCCGGACCGGATGCGGCGCACGCCGGTGATCCGCACCGCGTTGCCGTACCGCTCGCGGGCCGCGGCGACGGCGGCCTCGGGCGTGGGCGCCTCAACGGATGGCAACGGCACCGTTCACCACTCCCAGTGACTCGATCTGGGCCGTCCGGGAGACCTCCGAGTAGGAGATCACCGGCAGGCGGGGGAGGACCTGACGCATCAGGCGGGACAGCGCGGCCCGCACCTGGGGGGAGCAGACGAGGACGGGGGACAGGCCGTGCTGCTCGGCGTCCTCGAGCAGCCCGCTGCACCCGGTGACCAGCGCGTCGACCGAGCCGGCGTCCAGCGCGAGCACCTGGCCGCCGTCGCTGTGCCGCACCGCCTCCAGCAGCCGCTGCTCGAAGGCCGGCTCCAGGGTGAGCACGTGCAGCCGCTCGTCGGGGGTGACGTAGGGGTGGCTGATCGCCGCGCCGAGGGCCGCGCGCACCGCCTCGACCAGCCCGTCCAGGTCGGTGGAGGTCTTCGCGCGCAGCGACAGCGCCTCGAAGATGCGCACCAGGTCGCGGATGGAGACGTTCTCGGCCAGCAGCGCGTGCAGCACCCGCTGGATCTCGCCGAGGGTGAGCAGCCCCGGGGTGAGCTCCTCGACGACGACCGGGTGGGTCCGCTTGACCATCTCGACCAGCAGCCGCACGTCCTCGCGGCCGAGCAGCTCGGCGGCGTTCTGGCGGACCACCTCGGCCAGGTGGGTGGTGATGACCGAGGAGCGGTCGACGACGGTCGCGCCGGCCATCTCCGCCTGCCGCTGCAGCTCCACCGGCACCCACTTGGCGGGCAGGCCGAACACCGGCTCGCGGGTGGGCCGGCCCGGCAGCCCGTCGAGGGCGTCGCCGATGGCCAGCACGGTGCCGGCGGGGGAGGTGCCCTTGGCCGCCGGGACGCCGTTGAGCCAGATGACGTACTGCGACGAGGGCAGGTCGAGGTTGTCGCGGGTGCGGACCAGCGGGATGACCAGGCCGGTCTCCATCGCGACCTTCCGGCGCAGCGCCTTGACCCGGTCGAGCAGGTCGCCGCCGCGGGAGGAGTCGACGAGGTCGACCAGGTCGAAGGCCACCTCGAGCTCCAGCGGGTCGACCCGCATGCGCTCGGCGATCGCCTCGGGGGAGTCCGGCGCGGGCTCCTCGGCGGCGGCGAGCGCGGGCGTGTCGTCGTCCTCGGCCGGGGTCTCCTGCATCCGCGCGGCCATGACCAGGAACAGCCCGCCGATGACCAGGAACGGCAGCTTCGGCAGCCCCGGGATCAGGCACAGCGCCAGGGCCGCGCCGCCGGCGATGCGCACCGGCTGGCGGAAGCGGCCGAGCTGGGCGAGCAGGTCGCTGCCCATGTCCCCGTCGCTGGCCGAGCGGGTGACGATGATGCCGGTCGCGGTGGAGAGCAGCAGCGCGGGGATCTGCGAGACCAGGCCGTCGCCGACGGTCAGCAGCGAGAAGGTGGAGACGGCGTCGCCCGGCGCCATGCCGCGCTGCATGACCCCGACGGCGAAGCCGCCGACCAGGTTGATCAGCGTGATGATGATGGCGGCGATGGCGTCGCCCTTGACGAACTTCGAGGCGCCGTCCATCGAGCCGTAGAAGTCGGCCTCGGCGGTGACCTCGGTGCGCCGCCTGCGCGCCTGCTGCTCGTTGATCAGCCCGGCGTTGAGGTCGGCGTCGATGGCCATCTGCTTGCCAGGCATCGCGTCGAGGGTGAACCGGGCGCCGACCTCGGCCACGCGGCCGGCACCGTTGGTGATGACGACGAACTGGATGATCGTGAGGATCACGAAGATCACCAGGCCGACGACGAGCGAGCCGCCGATCACGAAGTGCCCGAAGGCCTCGATGACCTTGCCGGCGTAGCCGTCGGTGAGCACCAGCCGCGTCGAGGAGACGTTGAGGGCGAGCCGGAACAGCGTCGCGATGAGGATCAGCGACGGGAAGACCGCGAAGTCCAGCGGCCGCTTGATCTGCATCGCGACCAGCAGGATCAGCAGCGACGCCGTGATGTTCAGGCCCAGCAGCAGGTCCAGCACCGCCGCGGGCAGCGGCACGACCAGCATGAGGACGATGGCCACCACGCCGATCGGCACGGCGGCCTTGGTCATCCCTCGCACGGGCACACCATCGGCAGCCGGGGGTCCCCGGCCGACCGCTGACGGCGCACGAGTCACAGCCGTCCCAGCGTCGCGGGTGCCTACGAGGCGACCGGGGTCCTCCGGCGGCCGGCCCGGGGCAGGCCGGCGACGTCGGGCGCCTCGAACCCCGGCCGGTGGAAGCCGCCGCGCACACCCCGGGCGCCGAGCTGCATGACGAAGGCCAGCACCCGGGCGACGGCGGTGAACAGCTGCGGCGGCACCTCCTGGCCGAGCTCGCAGGAGGCGTGCAGCGCCCGGGCCAGCGGCACGTCCTGCACCATCGGCACCCGCGCCTCGGCGGCCCGCTCGCGCAGCCTCGCGGCGACCTCGTCGGCGCCCTTGGCCACCACCCGCGGCGCGCCCTTGTCCGGCTCGTACCGCAGCGCGACGGCGACGTGCGTCGGGTTGACCAGCAGGACGTCGGCGGTGGCGACCTCGGCCATCATCCGGTTGCGCGACATGGCCAGCTGCATCGAGCGGCGCTGGCCCTTCACGTGCGGGTCGCCCTCCGACTGCTTGTGCTCCTGCTGGATCTCGTACTTGGTCATCTTGAGCCTGGTCATCGTCTGCTTGCGCACCACGACGTAGTCGGCGATCGCGATGACCAGGCCGGTGATCGCCACGACGCGGAACATGAGGACGGCGGAGGAGGCGAACGTCGCCACCACCGCCGACAGCGGCAGCGCACCGGACGCCGACACCAGCGCCTGCGCCTCGCTGCTGGTCACGACGACGACGGTGCCGAGCGCCGCCGTCTTGATGACCGCCTTGAGCGCCTCCCACAGGCCGTGGGTGCCGAACATCCGCTTCATCCCGGGGAACGGGTTGAGCTTCTTGAGCGTCGGCTTCATGCCCTTGGTGGCCAGCGCGACCCCACCCTGCGCGGCCGAGGCGAGCACCCCGACGAGCATGAGCGCGAGCGCCATCGGCAGCGCCGTCTCGAGGAACGTCCTCAGCGCCTCTCCGAGCAGCGCGCCGACGGCGTCGGCCTCCGGGTGCTCGACCACCGACCCGAACCGCACGAACAGCCGGCCCACCGCGTCGAAGGCGTTGCCGACCAGCACGGGCAGGAACACGCTCGCCGCCGCCACGCCCGCCCAGGTGCCGAGCTCCTGGGTCCGCGGGATCTGCCCCTCCTTGCGCGCCTCCTTGAGGCGCTTGGGAGTGGGCTTCTCGGTCTTCTCACCGCCCTGTCCGTCCTTGGCCACGCGGCCTCACCCGCTCCGGAAGCCGACGATCGCGCGGGTGGCCTGCTCCACCAGCGCGTCCAGCGCCGGCGGCAGCAGCGGGAAGGTCAGCCCGAGCAGCGCGAGGGTCAGCATGATCTTCACGGGGAAGCCGATGGCGAAGATGTTCAGCGCCGGGGCGGCCCGGGACAGCAGGGCGAGGGCGACGTCGGCCAGCAGCAGCACGGCCACCATCGGGCCGGCGATCTGCAGCGCGGCGAGGAACATCATCGAGAACGCCGTCAGCACGACCTGGCCGACGTCCCCGGCCGGGAACCCGCCGCTGACCGGCAGCCCCTCGTAGGAGGTGGCGAACCCGCGCACGATCATCAGGTGCCCGCCGCTGGTGAACAGCAGCGTCGTCGCGAGCAGGTAGTGCAGCTTGCCGATGACCGAGTTGGTGGTCATGGCCAGCGGGTCGTAGGCCGGCTGCAGGGAGAAGCCGCCGGTGAGGTCGATGAGCTCGCCGGCGAACTGCACCGCGGTGAAGAACAGCTGGACGACGAAGCCCAGCGCCGCGCCGATGGCCACCTCGCTGACGGCGGTGACGACGAGGAACCCGGTGGTCGGCTCCGGCAGGCCCGGCGCCACGCGGTCGACCAGGGCGACCGACAGCGCCAGGGCCAGGGCGCCCTTGACCGGCGCCGGGATGGTGCGGGTGGTGAACGGCGGGGCGAGCAGGACGAAGCCGGCCGCCCGGGCGGTGGCCAGCAGCAGGGCCGCGAGGGTGACCGCCGGGACCTCGAGGTCCATGCCGGTCAGGTCCGCCCGAGCAGGCGCGGCAGCTGGTCGAACAGGGTGTGGGTGAAGTCGACCAGCTCGGAGAGCACCCAGTTGCCGGTGACCAGCAGGGCGATGCTCACCGCGATCATCTTGGGGACGAACGACAGCGTCGGTTCCTGGATCTGGGTCGCCGCCTGGAACAGCGAGATGAGGAAGCCGACCAGCAGGGCCGTCAGCAGGACCGGGGCGGCGACCTTGGCGGCCACCATCATGGTCTGGATCGCGATGTCGGTGACGTCGGCGTCGGTCATCCGTACGACCCCACCAGCGACGTGGTGATCATCGCCCAGCCGTCGACGACCACGAAGAACAGCAGCTTGAACGGCAGCGACACGATCGACGGCGGCACCATCATCATCCCCATCGACATGAGCGCGGCGCTGACCAGCATGTCCATCACCAGGAACGGGATGAACACGACCAGCCCGATGATGAAGGCGCTCTTGAGCTCGGAGAGGACGAACGCCGGGACCAGCGTCGTCATGCTCACCGCGGCGCGGTCCTCGGGCTGCTCCTCCCCGGACAGGCCGACCATGAGCTGCAGCTCGTCGTCGCGGGTGTTGTCGAGCAGGAACTCCTTGAGCGGCACGACACCGACGTCGTAGGCCTGGGAGACCGACATCGCGCCGTCCATGTAGGGCTGCACGGCGACGTCGTTGATGTCGGAGAGCACCGGCCCCATGACGAACAGCGTCAGGAACAGCGCGATGCCGGTGAGCACCGAGTTCGGCGGGGAGGACTGCAGGCCCAGCGCGTTCCGGGTCAGCGACAGGACGACGACGATCTTGGTGAACGACGTGCACAGCAGCAGCACCGCGGGCGCCACCGACAGCACGGTGATCGCCAGGATCAGCGTGATCGAGGTGCTCGGGCTGCCGTTGCCGACCGAGATGTCGACCCCGCCGTCGACCGCGGGCACCGTCGGTGCCGTGGGCGCGGTCGGCGCCGTGGGCGCCGCCGCGGCCGGACCCGCGAGCGATACGCCGGCCAGCGCGCAGCCCAGCAGGGCCAGCAGCAGGGTGGCGGCCCGGCGCGCGCGGGCGCGCGGCGGGGCGGTGGTGGTCATCAGCGGCGGACCGTCCGCTCGCGCAGCTGGGTGACGAAGCCCTGCCAGCCCGACCGGTCGAAGACCGAGCCGGCCAGCGCGCCGCCGACGCGGGGCGCCGGGACGGCCGGGCCGCCCGCGGCCGGGGCGGCGGCGCGCTCGGCGAGCGTGGCCTCCACGGCGTCGCCGTCGAGCTCGGCGAGCAGGGTGACCTGCTCCTCGGTGGCGCCGACGACGAGCACCCGGTCGGCGATGCGCAGCACGTTGACCGTGCTGGCGCGGCCCATCCGCTGGCGCGCCACGACCTCGACGAGGCCGCCGCTGGAGCCCAGGCCGCGCTTCTTGGCCAGGCGCGCGGCGAACCACAGCACCCCGCCGACGAAGGCCAGCGACAGGACCAGCCGGATCAGCATCCAGGTCATGCCTGCGCGGCCCCCAGCTCGGCGGCGGCGTCGGTGACGATCTCGCTGATCCGCAGGCCGAAGTCCTCGTCGACGACGACGACCTCGCCGCGCGCGATGAGGGTGCCGTTGACCAGCAGGTCGGCCGGCGCGCTGGCGGCGCGGTCGAGCTCGACCACCTCGCCCGGGTGCAGCGAGAGCAGCTCGCCGACGGTCATCCGGGTGCGGCCGATCTCGACGGTGACCTCCATGGCCACGTGCCGCAGCAGGTCCAGGCTGTTGCGCGGGGTGCGCGGAGCGGTCGGCAGGGTCACCTGCAGCGCGAGCGTGGCCTGGTGGTCGGCGCCGGCGACCAGCGGCACGGCGACGAACATGCCCTTGTCGCGCAGCCCGTCGAGCGCGGTCACCGGGTCCTCGGTGCGCTCGGCGTCGACCCGCACCCGGCCCAGGGTGGCCGCGGCGGCCTCGAGCGCGGGGCGCAGCGCGGTCGCGACGTCCATCGGGCCGACCGGGGAGTTGTCGAGCGCCTCGACCACCTCCGCCGACAGCACCAGGACGACGTCGCCGGTGATCTCCCCGGACAGCCGGGCGCCGACCGCGGCGGCCGCGGCGGGCGGGACCGGGACGGCGTCGGGGTCGGTGACCGCGGGCCCGGGGACCAGCTCGGCGCCGGAGGGGACGAGCGCGGCCGCGGCCCGGGCGGCGGCCACCACGACGGCGGTGATGGTCTCTGCAGCGGCGTGGGTGGCGGCCTGGGTGGTGTCGAGCGTGGCGGTCATGCGGGGTCCTTCACGGCGGACGGGGCGGGCACGATGGCGGCGGCCAGCCGGCGGCGGTGGTTGGTGGCGATGGCGTGGGCGAAGACGGCGTCGTTGGTGGTGACCTCGAGCGGCGCGTCCCGCGGGTGCCGCAGCAGCAGCACGTCGCCGACGGTCAGGGAGAGCAGGTCCTCCGAGGACACCTCGAGCGGGCTGAAGCGGACGCTGACGTCGACCGGCACCAGCTCCAGGCGGGCGGCGAGCAGCTCGGCGGCGCGCTGCCGGGTGCGCTGGGCCGACTCCGACAGCTGCGGGGAGGCGGCGCTGTCGAGGGCCTGCTGGAAGGAGCTGAAGGGCAGCACCAGGGACGCGGCGCCCTCGCGGCCGCCGATCGACATCGTGTAGCGGGCCACCATCACGGTGTCCGATCCCGCCGCGGCCTGGGCGAGGGCGGGGTTGTACTCGATGCCGTCGATGGCCGGCTGCAGCTCGGTGACGTGCGCGAACGAGGCGGCGAACTCCTGCAGCAGCCGGGTGAGCAGCGAGGTGGTGATGGTGGTCTCCATCGCCGTCATCGGCCGCTCGGGCTGCTGGGCGGCGCCGGAGCCGCCCAGCAGGTGGTCGACGCCGGCCATCGCCATGTCCAGCGGGTAGGCCAGCAGGCCCTTGCCGCCCAGCGGCTCGATGGTGAACGTCGTCAGGAAGCAGGGGTCGGGCAGCGTGGCGAGGAAGTCGTCGTAGGAGTGCTGCTCGATGCCGTGCAGCTCCATCCGGGCGCCGGTGCGCAGCATCGTGGTGAGGACCGTCGTCGCCTGGCGGGCGAAGGCCTCCTGGGCGATCTGCAACACGCGGACGTGCTCGCGGGAGAGCTTGGTGGGGCGGCGGAAGTCGTAGGTGCGGAGCGCACCGCGCCGGCCGCGGCCGCCACCGGCCGGCGCCTGCGGCCCGGGCCCTGCGGGCGCGGTCGCGGTGTCGGGGCGGGTCACGGTCCCCTCATCGGCGGGGCCGGGACGCGAACTGACCGGCGGCGCGGGGCGCCGCCGGTCAGCCGGGGAGTGTGGGACGGGTGGGACTACTGCGTCACTGGGTGACGTACTCCGTGAGGTAGACGTGCATGACCATCGGGACGCCGTCCTCGGTGTAGGCCTCGACGATCTGGTGCTCCAGGGACTCCTTGAGCGCCTCGCGGGCGCCGGTCACGTCGGCCGGCTGGGCCTGCGAGTAGGTGGAGATGAGGATGTCGAGGGCCTTGGAGCCGTCGACGCCGCCGCTGCCGTGCCCGCCGGAGGCGGCGGCCGCGGTGTACTCGAGGGTGATGCCGATCTTGAGGTAGCCGCCGCCGGCCAGGTTGACCGCGATGGGCTCCAGCGCGGTGTAGCCGCCGTGCTCGGGCTCCTCGGCCGCGGCCTCGCCGCCGGCGAACAGGAAGAAGTACGCCGCGGCGCCGAGGGCGACCAGCAGGACGGCGACGACGGCGAGCAGCTTCTTCCTGCCGCCGCCCTTCGCCTCGGCGTCCTCGGCGGCGTCCTTCTCCTTGGCCTTGCTCTTGGTGCTCACTCGTGGGTGCCTTCCTGGACAGGGGCGGCGGCCGGTGCGGGCGCGGCCTGTGCGGGGGCGTCGAGGCCGGGCAGGAGCTCCCGGGCCTCGGCGGAGGCGTCGGACAGCACGACGACATCGACGCGGCGGTTGAGGGACAGGGCGTTCGGGGCGCTCGCCGGCACCACCGGACGGGTGTCGGAGTAGCCGGTGCCGGACATCCGGTCCTGCGGGACGCCGGCGGCGGCGAGGTAGCGCACCACCGTGGTGGCCCGGTAGGCCGACAGCTCCCAGTTGGAGGGCCACGGCCCGCCCGGGGTCACCGGCAGCGAGTTGGCGTGCCCCTCGATCGCGAGGTCGTTGGGCAGCGCGGCCAGGGCGGAGGAGACGGCGTCGAGGATGGTGCGGCCCTGCGGCTGCAGCGTGGCCTCCTCCGGGCCGAACAGCACCGGGTCGGACACGATGTGCACGGTCAGGCCGCGCTCGTCGATCTCGTACCGCGCGGTCCCGGCGTGCCCGGCCGCCGCGAGGGCGGCGTCGATGGCGTCGCGCGCCGCGGCGAGCAGGTCGTACTCGGCGCGCGCCTCGGCCGCGACGTTCACGGCCTCCTGGGCGGCGGCCTGGGCGGCCGCCGCGTCGACGTCGGACTCCGCGGCCGGGGCCGGCGGGATCTGCACGTCGACGGCGGCGTCGAGGGAGTCGAGCACCGACGCGTCGGAGTTGGTGCCCGCGCTGCTCAGCGCGCTCACCGGGGCGCCGAACGCCTCCGACAGGCCGCTGGCCAGCGCGGCGAACTTCTCCTTGTCCACCTGGCTCATCGCGAACAGGACCACGAAGAGCACCAGGAGGAGCGTCATCATGTCCGCGTAGGACACCAGCCACCGCTCGTGGTTCTCGTGCTCCTCCTCCTCGTGCTTCTTCGCCCGGCGCTTGCCGCCGTGGCCGCCGGCGCTCACGCGCGGGCCCGGGTGGCGGTCACGCCGCCTCCCTGGCGGCCTCGCTCGGCGGGATGAGGGCGCTGAGCTTGAGCCGGACGGCGCGCGGGCTGGTGCCCGCCTGGATCTCGGCGATGCCCTCGACGAGCAGCTCCATCTGGGCGGCCTGCAGCTCGCTGACCCGCAGGATCTTCGCGCCCATGGGCAGGAACCAGAAGTTGGCCGCCATGACGCCCCACAGGGTCGCGACGAACGCCGAGGCGATCATCGGGCCGAGCGCCGCGGGGTTGCTGAGGTTCCCCATGACGTTCATCAGGCCGACGATGCAGCCGACGATGCCGATGGTCGGGGCGTAGCCGCCCATCGTCGTCATGAACTTGGCGGCGACCTTGTCCTCGGCCTTCTTGGCGGCGATCTCGCTCTCGAGGACCGCGCGCAGCTCCTCGGGGTCGGTGCCGTCGATGCCCATCTGCAGGCCGCGCTTGAGGAACGGGTCCTGGATCTGCTTGACCTGCGCCTCCAGCGCGAGCAGGCCCTCCTTGCGGGCCTTCTCGGCGAGGCTGACCAGGGTCTGGATCTGCTCGGAGGCCGCCGGGACCTTGGCCGGCACGAGGCCGGCCTTGAACCAGCCGCCCATCTTCTTGAGGTCGGCCATCGTCTGGCCGGACATCGCCGCGCCGAAGGTGGCGACGACGACCAGCACGATGGCCGGGAGGAAGAGCAGCGACGTCGGATCGGCGCCCTCCAGGACCATGAAGACCAGGAGCGCGACGAGCGAGACGACGAAGCCGATCAGGGTCGACGGGTCCACGGGTCAGCGCTCCTCGCGGGCCGGGAAGGGGACGACCGACGCGCGGCGGGTGTCGCCGGCCGCGTCGGTCGCCGGGGCGCCCGCGCCGGCGGTCGTGCCCGAGCGGTAGCTGCCGCGGTCCATGGCGTAGGCGGTCGCGAGGATGCTGGCCCGGTACTCGCGGATCTCGTCGAGCACCGCGTCGACGTCCTCGCTGACGACGTACCTGGTGCCGTCGACGAGGGAGACGACGGTGTCGGGGTGGCCCTCGACCCGCTCGATCAGGTCGGGGTTGAGCGCGAAGTGCTCCCCGTTCAGGCGCGTCACTCGGATCACGGGTGGGTCCTCTGGCTCGTTCGGGAAGGGGGAGGGGCCGCGACGGCGCGGCGCCGGCTACAGGGACCATCGGTCCCGCGCGGGGCCTGCTTGAGCCGAACCGGGCCCGCCGCACCACCCCCGGGGGTGAGCCGGGCACCGCGTTCCCGCACGTCACACGCGCACCGGGAGGCGACCGGGGGACGACGCGACGCGGCCCGGCACCCCGGGGAGATCGGGTGCCGGGCCGCGAGCTCGGTCGGACGCGCTGTCAGCGCTTGAGGTTGACCAGGTCCTGCAGGATCTCGTCGGAGCTGGTGATCACGCGGCTGTTCGCCTGGAAGCCGCGCTGGGCGACGATCAGGCCGGTGAACTCCTCGGCGAGGTCGACGTTGGACATCTCCAGCGCGCCGGCGGTCAGCGAGCCGCGGCCGCCGGTGCCGGCCTCGCCGACGACGGCCTGGCCGGAGTTGTCGCCCACCCGGTAGCTGGAGTTGCCGGCCTTGGACAGGCCGCCGGGGTTGGCGAAGGTGGCCAGCGCCAGCTTGCCGATCGGCTCGCGCAGGCTGTTCGAGTAGACGCCCATGATCGTGCCGTCGTTGCTCAGCGAGATCGACTGCAGCGTGCCCATGGCGTTGCCGTCGACGCCGCTCGGGGTCAGCGCCGTCTTGCCGCCGAACTCGGTCATCCCGGTGAGGTCGAGCGGGATGGTGCCCGGCCAGTTGGCGCCGGTGACGCCGAGGGTGAAGGTGCTGCCACCGGAGGGCCGGCCGGTGGAGGGGTCGAAGGTGAGCGTCTGCGCGGCGCCGATCGCGGTGCCGTTCTCGCCGGCGGCCACCGACCAGGTGTTGGGGCCGGTCTTGGTGAACGTCAGCGCGATCTGGTGCGCGGTGCCGATCGAGTCGTAGGCGGTGATCTGCGTCTGCACCTGGGTGGCCGGGACCGGCGGGCTGGCCAGCGGGTCGGCCGCCACGGACGCCGTCGACAGGTTGCCGGCCAGCGCGCCCGTCGTCGTCGCGGTCGGGGACATGACCTGGCCGAACGGGATGGACAGCGGGCCGATCGGGCCGTTGGCGTCCACGGTGCCGTCCGTGCCGGCCATCCAGCCCTGCAGCTGGGCGCCGTCGGGGGTGACCAGGTTGCCGGCGCCGTCGTAGTCGAAGGACCCGGCGCGGGTGAACAGGTTCTCGTTGCCGGCGCGGGTCACGAAGAAGCCGTCGCCGCTGATCATGAAGTCGGTGGCGCGGCCGGTGTTCTGCGTGGAGCCCTGGCCGAAGTTGGTGGTGACGCCGGCGACCCGGACGCCGAGGCCGACCTGCGCCGGGTTGGTGCCGCCGGTCTCGGCGGTCGGCGAGGAGCCGTTCCGGATCACCTGGGACAGGGTGTCCTCGAAGACGGTCTGGCTGCTCTTGAAGCCGACGGTGTTGACGTTGGCGATGTTGTTGCCGGTCACGTCGAGCTTGGTCTGGTGGGCGCGCAGGCCGGAGATGGCCGAGAACATCGAGCGGAGCACGGGGAGGTCCTCTCAGGAGGGGTCGGCGGCCCCCTCGCAGGGGCCCGCCGCGAGCTTGCGAACTGTGGGGGGCGAGGGGGTCCTTCTCTAGGCGGGGAGGGAGATCTCGCTGAGGCGGCCGAGGGGCACCTCGGTGCCCCCGACGACGGCGGTCGGCCCGTCCCCGCCGAAGCGGACCGAGGACACCGTCCCGGTCCGGGTGGTGCCGTCCTCGGCGGTCCAGCTGACGCCGTGGCCGACCAGCGCGCCGGCCGACAGCGAGCGCTGCAGGGCCAGCAGCTCGGCGTTCTGCGCGGCGATCTCCTCGAGCTTCTCGACCTGGGTGAACGTCGCCGTCTGCGACATGAACTCGGTCGTGCTCGTCGGGCTGTTCGGGTCCTGGTACCGCATCTGCGCCACCAGCAGCTGCAGGAACGTGTCCTTGCCCATCTGGTCGCTGCGGTCCACCGCGGTGGTGGCCGTGTACGTGGCCGGGCTGCCGCCCGCGCCGCCCACGGGCTCGGTCATCGTCGGCTCCTCTCAGGCCCGGACGTCGAGGACGCTCGACGCGGGGTGGTCGGCGGCGGCAGCCGGGCGGCTCCCGTCGGGGTCGGGGGTGCGCAGCCACGGCCGGCCGCGGTCGTCGGCGGGGCCGCGCCCCTGGGCGGACCCGCGGCCGTGCTCGCCCTGCTGCTGGGCCTGCTGCCAGCCGCCCTGCGCCTGCGACGAGCCGGAGCCGGCCGGGTCGCGGTCCACCTGCAGCCGCGAGCAGGTCAGGCCCGAGGCCTCCAGGTCGCGGCGCAGGTCGGGCAGGGCGTCGAGGAGGGCGGCGCGGCCGGCGTCGGAGGCGCCGCGCAGGCTCAGCTCGACCGTGCCGTGCTGCACGGTCACCCGGACCTCGACCGCGCCGAGCGTCTCGGGGGTGAGCACCAGCGTCATGGTGTGCGTGCCGTCGGGCCCCGCGGCCAGCGTGGCGACGGTGGGGGCGACCTGGGCGGCCACCGGCGGCTGCGGCACGTCGGGCCGGGCCGGGGCCGCGGGCGGGGTCGCCGCGGCGGGGGCCGGTGCCGGGGCGGGCGCCGGGACCGCCGACGGCAGGGCCCCGCCGGAGGTCCCCGGGTCGCGCTCCTGGGTGCCCGGGTCCGCGGGCACGGCGGGGACCGGTGTGGCGGCCGGGGCGGCGGGCGCCTCGGCGGGAGCGGCGGCCGACGGGACCGGCGCCGGCTGCGGGTCCGCGGCGACGACGACGAGCCCGGCGGGCAGCGTCGCCGCACCCGGGGCCGCGGCCGGAGGGGTCGCGGGGGCCGGGACGGCGGCGCCGGGCAGGGCGGCGGGCGCGGTGCCCGCACCGGCCGGCACCCCGGCGTCGGCGGGGACCGGCGCCGCGGCGGCCTGGGGGAGGCCGGCGGCGACGCCCGGCACCGCGACGGCCCCGGCGGGGACGGCGCCGTGCGCGGCGGCCGCGCCGGGGGCGGCGGGGCCGGTGCCGCCGGGGGGAGTCGTGCCGGCGCCGGGGACGGCGGTGCCGAGGGCGAGGGCCAGCGCCCAGCCGGCCGGCAGCGCGCCCGGTGGGACGGGGGGATCGCCCGCGGGCCGCCCGTCGCCCGGTCCGGCGCCGGCGGCGTCGTCGGCGGTCCCGGGGCGGCCGGGGTCGCCGTCGCGGCCCACGGCGCGGCCGGGCCGGTCGCCGTCGCGGCCGACGCCGCGGTCGGCGCGCGGGCGCCCGGCGATCGGGTCGTCGAGGGCGTCGTCGAGGGCGGACGCGAAGCCGGCGGCCGAGCCGGGGTCGGACCCGCCGGCCGGGGAGGCCGGGGCGGGTGCGGCCGCGGCGGCGGTCGGGACGGGAGCTGTCACGAGTAGGCCTCCGCGGCGCTGGTGACCTTGCGGACGTAGGACCGGGTCTCGGCGTACGGCGGGACGCCGCCGTGGCGGGCCACCGTGCCGGGACCGGCGTTGTAGGCGGCCAGCGCCAGGTCGGTCGAGCCGAACCGGTCGGTGAGCTGGCGCAGGTAGCGGGCGGCGCCGTCGATCGACGACGCCGGGTCGGTGGCGTCGACGCCGAGGCCGCGGGCGGTGGCCGGCATGAACTGCATGAGCCCGGTGGCGCCCGCCGACGAGACGGCGGCGGAGTCGAAGCCGGACTCGACCTTCGCCACCGCGGCGAGCAGCGCCGGGTCGACGCCGTGCCGCGCCCCGGCGGCGGTGAACAGGTCGGCGTACGGGACGCCCGCGAGGCCGGCGCCGGGGGAGGCCACCGCGGCAGACGCGGCGGCGGAGGCGGGCAGCACCCGGCGGATGACGGTCGGGCTGCCGACGTCCTGCACGCGGACGACGTCGCCCTCCTGCGGCGCGGCGATCATCTTCCCGTCGCCGACGTAGATGCCGACGTGGTCGATGCCCGGGCGCGACGGGGAGTTGTCGAAGAACACGAGGTCGCCGGGGCGGGCCTCGGCCAGGCTCGCGACGGGGGTGCCCGCGGTGGCCTGCTGGGAGCTGGTGCGGGGCAGGTCGATGCCCAGGTCGGCGAAGACCCGCTGCACCAGCCCGGAGCAGTCCAGGCCCACCGACGGGTCGGTGCCGCCCCAGGCGTAGGACACGCCGAGGTAGCGCTGCGCCGCGGCGACCGCCTGCCCCTCCAGGCCGCTGCCGGCGGCCGCCGTCGTGCCGGTCGCCGCCGTGGCCGCGGTGCCGGTGAGCCCGGCGGCGGCCGCCGCGCCGGCCCAGGCGGCCGACGTCGAGGTGGCCGATGCCGAGGCGAGGGTGAGGATCCGGTTCTGGATCGCGGCGATGCGGCCGTGCACCGCGGTCAGTCCCTCCACGGGTCCTCCTCTCCCTCGGGTCCGGTCCCGGCGTGCCGGGCGGTGACCAGGTCGTCGACCGCGCGCTCCTCGGCGCCGAGCTCGGCGGTCCGCAGCGCGAGGAGGTGCCGCTCGCGCAGCTTCTCCAGCGCCTTGGTCTGCTGGGCGGCGGCGGTCCACCGCGCGCGCAGCAGCCCGGCCTGCTCGGCCGAGGCCTGCGCCGTCGCCCGTGCAGCTGTCACATCGGCAGCCGCGGCGGCCGATGCGACCATCGCGGCGACGAAGACGTGCGCCGGCGCGGACGCGGGCGGCACCCGGGTGGCCAGCGCGGCGGCCTGCGCCTCGGCGCGGCGCTCCGCCTCGCGGGCCGCGGCGGCCGCCTCGGCGGCGGCCCGCTCGGCGGCCTGCTCGGCGGCTCGGCGGACCCGCAGCACCGGCTCGAGGCGGAAGGCGGCCGGCCGGGCCACGTCAGCCGGCCGTCACGAGCCGGTGCAGCATCGCCCAGGCGTCGTCGGGGGAGGTCGAGTCCTCCAGCGGCTGGCGCAGGAAGGCGTCGATGGCGGGGGACAGCGCGCGGGCGCGGTCGACGAGCGGGTCGCTGCCGGCCTGGTAGGCGCCGATCTCCACCAGCTCCTTGACGTCGCGCAGCGCGCCCATGAGCCGGCGCATCTCGCGGGCGTCGGCCATCCGGGCGGGCGCGGTGACCGCGCCGGCGACCCGGGAGATCGACTCCAGGACGTCGACGGCGGGGAAGTGGCCGGTGGTGGCGAGCTTCCGGGTGAGCACGACGTGCCCGTCGAGGATCGAGCGGGCGGTGTCGGCGATCGGCTCGTTGTGGTCGTCGCCCTCGACGAGCACGGTGTAGAGGCCGGTGATCGAGCCGGTCGCGCCCGGGCCCGCCTTCTCCAGCAGCCGCGGCATCATCGCGAAGACGCTCGGCGGGTAGCCGCGGGTGGCCGGGGGCTCGCCGGCGGACAGGCCGACCTCGCGCTGGGCCATCGCGGTGCGGGTGATCGAGTCCATGAGCAGCAGCACGTCGCGGCCCTGGTCGCGGAAGCCCTCGGCGATGCGGGTGGCCACGAACGCGGCCTTGAGCCGCACCAGCGGCGGCTCGTCGGAGGTGGCGACGACGACGACCGTGCGCGCCATGCCCTCGGGCCCGAGGTTCTCCTCGAGGAACTCCTTCACCTCGCGACCGCGCTCGCCGATCAGCCCGATGACCCGGACGTCGGCCTCGGTGCCGCGGGTGATCTGGGCGAGCAGCGTGGACTTGCCGACGCCGGAGCCGGCGAAGATGCCCAGCCGCTGGCCCTTGCCGACCGGCACGAGGGTGTCCAGCGCGCGGACGCCGACCGGCAGCGGCTCCTCCACCCGGCGCCGGGACAGCGCGTGCGGGGTCTCGCTGGCGAGGTCGACCCAGTCGACGCCGGGCCCGAGCGGGCCGTGCCCGTCGACCGGGCGGCCCAGGCCGTCGAGCACCCGGCCGAGCAGCGCCTCGCCGACCGGCACCTGCAGCGGCATGCCGGTGTTCCGGACCGGCGCGCCGGCGTGTACGCCGCCGAGCTCGCCCAGCGGCATGCAGGTGAGCCGGTCGCGGGAGACGGCGACCACCTCGGCCACGAGCCCGCGCGGGCCGGGGCCGACCTCGACGAGGTCCCCGACGGCGGCGGCGACGCCCTCGACGGTGAGGGTGAGCCCCATGGCGCCGACCACCGAGCCGGTGAGCTGGGGGCGGGCGGCCAGGCGGGCGCGCTCGATCAGCGTGCGCGTGGTGCTCACGGAGACAGCACCGCCCGCACCCGCGCGAGCGCCGTCGACAGCTGGGCGTCGACCCGGCGGGGGCCGCACTCGGCGACCGCGCCGGCCCGCTCGACGGCGTCGTCGCCGACGACGGTGACCGACGGCGGCAGCGCGGCGAGGGCGGCCGGCGGGACCTCGGCGAGGTCGTCGGGGTGCAGCCGGACGACGGCGGGCGCGTCGGCGGGCAGCAGGGTCAGCGCGCGGCGGATCGCGTCCACGCCGGCGGTGGTCGAGGCCGACAGCTCGCGGCCGAGCAGGTCCTCGACCAGCGTCAGGACGCCGTCGACCAGCGTGTCGCGGACGTCCTCGGCGGTGGGCACCGCGGCGGCGTCGAGGGCGGCGACGGCGGCGCCGAGCGCGGCCGTGGCCGTGGCCATCCGGCGCTCCCAGCGGGCCTGCACGTCGGCCAGCCGGGCGGCCGCCTGTGCCTCGGCCTCCGCCACGACCCGGCCCGCCTCGGCCATGCCCTCGGCGTAGCCGGCGGCGTGCCCCTCGGCGCGGGCGAACTCGCGCAGCCGGGCCAGCTCCTCGGCGTACACGTCGCCGAGCCGCCGCACGCCCCGGCCGTTGGGCACCGGGACGTCGCCGGCGCGGCGGACCGTGGACCGCCGCTCGACCACGTCGGGCGCGCCGTCCACGACCGGCCTCGTCAGCGGCCGGGTCAGCATCGCGTCCGGCGACTGGGGCGGCGGGAGGGTCACCGGCCGGGTCAGCTGCTGGGTCGGCGGGTGGGTCACCGTCTGCGGCGCCGTGCGCGGCTCGGGCACCGTCGTCCCCGCCACCTGCCGGTAGGGTGCCGCCGCGCTGGCCGAGGCCCCGCGCAACAGCACCGACTCCCGCGCCGTCGGACGCGACCCGTCAGGCGACGAACTCATCGTCCCCACCGCGGGAGATGGTCAGGACGCCCTGCTCCTCGAGCGTGCGGATGACCGCGACGATCTTGCCCTGCGCCTCCTCGACCGTGCGGGCGCGGACCGGGCCGAGCAGCTCGATCTCCTCGGCGAGGTTCTCGGCGGCGCGCTCGGAGAGGTTCCGGACCACCTTGTCGCGGACGTCGGGGCGCACGCCCTTGAGCGCGGTGGCCAGGTCGTTGGCCTCCACCTCGCGCAGCACCAGCTGCATCGACCGGTCGTCGATGGTGGTGATGTCCTCGAAGACGAACATCTGCGCGCGCACCTGCTCGGCCAGCTCCGGGTCGGAGGTGTCCAGCCACTCGAGGATCGAGCGCTCGGTCGGCCGCGGCGAGCGGTTGATGATCTCCACGAGGGTCTCGACGCCGCCCACGGTGGACATGTCCTGGTGGGCGAGCAGCGACCCCATGCGGCGGCCGAGCTCCTCCTCCACCAGCCGGACCATCTCCGGCGAGGTGCGGTCCATCGTGGCGATCCGGTGGGCGACCTCGGCCTGCTGCTCGGGGGAGAAGCCCGAGAGCACCTCGGCCGACTGCGCGGCCGACAGGTGGGCCAGCACCAGGGCGATGACCTGCGGGTGCTCGTCCTTGAGGAAGGTGACCAGCTGGCGGACGTCGGCGTTGCGCAGCGAGGCGAACGGCACCTCGGTGTAGACGACGTTGAGCCGGGCGAGGATGCCCTCGGCCTTGTCCTCGCCGAGGCCGGCGGCCAGGATCTCGCGGGCGAAGTCGACGCCGCCGCGGCCCACGTACCGCTGCGCGGCCATCATCTGCGAGAACTCGGTGAGCACGCCGTCGACGTCCTCGGGCTCCACCGAGCCGAGCTTCATGATCTCGCGGGTGAGGGCCTCGACCTCGCGCGGGCGCAGCTTGGACAGCAGCAGCCCGGCCTCCTCCTTGCTCATCTGGGCGAGGAAGACGGCGGCCTTGCGCAGGCCGGGCATCTCGGGGCGCGGGGGAGCCGGCGGCAGCGCGGGCAGGTTGGTCCCGCCCGCGCCCACCAGCTGCTCGACACTGGCGAGCGTCATTTCACGTCACTCAGCCAGCCGCGCAGCATCTGCGCCACCTCGTCCGGACGTTCGCTGACCATCGTGGCGATCTCCCCCCGCACCCGCTGCCGCTCCGCGGCCTCCAGTTCCAGCGCCCGGTTGTCCAGGACGGCGGTGTCGTCCCGCGAGCTGGACACCCGCAGCCGCTCGAGCTCGGCGATCAGGCCCTCGTCGAGCTCCAGCGGCTCGTCGTCCTCGTCCTCCTCGTCGTCGCCGCGGCGGCGCGAGCGCAGCCACACGACCAGGACCAGCAGCGCGATGCCGAGCGCGATGCCGCCGTTCTTCATCAGCGCCCACATCTGCGCCTGCTGCTCGGCCTCGCGGGCCGCGGTCATCTCCGCGGCGGCGGCGTCGGCGGCGGTGGTGTCGAAGGCCAGCGAGGCGACGCTGATGTCGTCGCCGCGCGCCGTGTCCAGGCCGACGGCGTTGCCGATGAGGTCCTGCACCTGGGTCTGGTTGAGGTTGCCGGCCACCGTGTCGTTGAGGACGACGGCGACGGTGAGCCGGTTGACCTCGCCGGGCGCGGTGACGGTGTTGGTGACCGTCTGGTCCACGGAGTTGTTCGCCGTCGTGGACTCGGTCGAGTAGGTGGAGTTCCCGCCGCCGGTGCCGTTGGCGGCGTCGGCGGTGTTCTCCGGGCCGAGGACGCCGCCGACGGCGGTGCCGTCGCCGGTGTACTGCTCGGTCGAGCGCTGCTCGGAGACCGGCGGGGTGCCCTCGGTGTAGCCGTAGGTGGTCGCGGTGCTGTCGCTCTGCGACATGTCCAGGTCCGCGCGCACGGCGACGCGGGCGTTGCCCGGGCCGAGGACGGTGTCGAGGATGGCCTGGGCGTTGGACGCCAGGCGGCTCTCGTAGTCGGTCTCCATCTGCGAGCGGGCGTCGCCGGAGGCGGCGCTCACGCCCTGGCCGGCGGCCGACAGCAGCTGGCCGGTCGAGTCGGAGACGGTGACCTGGTCGGGGTCCATGCCCTCGACGCTGGAGGACACCAGGTTGGTGATCGACTGGATCTGCTCGCCGCCGAGCTCGGTGCCGGGCTCCAGGTCCAGGAGCACCGAGGCGGTCGGCTCGCCCTCGTCGGAGGCGAAGACCTCGTCCTCGGGCAGCGCGACGTGGACCACGGCGGTCTGCACGCCGTCGAGCGCCTCGAGGGTGTTGGCCAGCTCGCCCTCGATGGCGCGCTGGTACTGCACCTGCTGCTGGAACTCGCTGGTGGTGATGCCCTGCTCGTCGAGCAGCGCGTACCCGGTGTCCGAGCCGGCCGGCAGGCCCTTGCCGCTCATCTGCAGCCGCAGGTCGTAGACCTGCTCGTTGGGCACCAGGATCGTGCCGCCGCCGTCGGCGAGCTCGTAGGAGACGCCGGAGGCGTTGAGCTCGTCGACGATCGCCGAGGCGTCGGCGGAGGCCAGGTTGGAGAACAGCGGCGCCATGGTCGGCGTCGTGATCCAGCGGTAGAAGAAGAAGCCGCCCAGCGCCAGCCCGGCCACCAGCAGGCCGATCACGACCTTCTGGCCGAGGCTGATGGTGGCGAGCGTGCCCTTGATCTTCGCCAGGGGACCGGCGAGTGCGGCAGGCATCAGACGGGCATCCTCATGATCTCGGTGAAGGCCTCGACCGCCTTGTTCTTGAACGTCACGACCATCTCGGTGGCCACGGAGGCCTCCTGCGCGGCGATCATGTAGTCGTGCACGTCACGCAGGTCGCCGGTGGCGCCCTGGACGGCGAGGGCGTCCTTGGCCTCCTGCATGCTGCCGAGCTGGTCGAGCGCGCCGGTCAGCACGGCCGCGAAGCCCTCGCCCGACGTCGAGGCCGGGGCCGCGGCCGTCGTGCCGGCCACGCCGTCGAGCGCGCCGACCGGGGGGACGCCGGGCAGCGAGATGCCGTCGATCGGAGAGGTCACGGTCAGCCCTTCCCGAGCTGGAGGGCGGCCTGGTAGGCGGTGGTCGCCCGGTCCAGGGACGCCAGGTTCGCCTGGTAGCCGCGCTGGGCCATGATCAGCTGGGTCATCTGGTCGCCGAGGTCGATGTCCGGGTACCGGACGTAGCCCTCGGCGTCGGCCAGCGGGTGGTCGGGCTCGTGCACGAGCCGGCCCTCGCCGCTGCCGAACTCGGCCCGGGCGATGCGGACGCCGCCCTCGCCGGAGCCGTAGTCCACGGCCTGCGCGACGACCATGCGCTCCCGGAACGCCTCGCCGTCGGTCGAGCTGACCGTGTTGATGTTGGAGATGTTGTCCGAGACGGCGTCCATCCAGCGGCGGTGGACGGACAGTCCGGACCCGGAGATGTCGAGGCTGTCGAACACGTCAGGACGTCCTCAGGGCCGTGCGCAGACCGCTGTACTTGCCGTCGAGCGCGGTGAGCGCGAACTGGTAGCGCAGGCCGGTCTCGGTGGCGATGACCGTCTCGCTGTCGAGGTTGACGTTGTTGCCGTCCTCGCGGGTGGGCTCGAACGAGCGCGCGATCGAGCCGCCGGAGACCGTGGGCGTCCTGCCCTGGCGCAGCTCGGTGCGCAGCGAGGACTCGAAGTCGGTCCGGCCGGCGAGGAAGCCCGGGGTCTGGACGTTGGCGATGTTGTCCGCGGTCACGCGCTGGCGCTGGGCCAGACCGCTCAGCGCCGCGTGCAGCGTCGTCATGGTGACGTCGCTGATCGTCATCGGGTGGACCGCCGGCGGGCAGGACGGCAGGACACGACTGGCCTCCGGGTACGTCGGGGACCCCGGCGCGCGAGCGCAGGGGAGGGGCCGCCGATCCGTGGCGAGAGTGGTGCTGTCCGTGCAGGACCGTTCTCGGCAGCGGTCCGTCACACCTTGACCACGTTCCGTGACTCGCGTGACGGGTGGGACGGATGGCGAGGACGGGCCGGGTGCGCACTCCCGGGGCCCCTGCCGCCTCCCGAGCCGCCTCCCGCCCGCAGGGGACGGGGCCGGCCCGGGGACGACGACGGCCGGGCCCGCCGCGAGGCGGACCCGGCCGGGCCGGTGCGTTGTGGGGTTGTGCCAGTCGGGGTCAGAGGGCCCTGTCGATGAAGGCGGCCACCGGGCGGGGCCGGTAGGCCATCCGGGCGGCGACGTCGCGCTGGCGCTGGGACTGGGTGATCCGCTCGACGAGCTCCTCGGCGACGGCGAGCTGGTGCTGCAGCAGCCGGGCGGCCCGCTCGCGCAGGTCCGTCGGCACCGGGCCGAGCACGCTGGGCGGGGTCCAGTCCTCCATGCGCCGGCCCCAGGCGGCGATCTCCTCGGCGCGGTTGCCGCGGATGGCCCGCTCGGCGTCGAGGACCTCGACCTCCATCTCCTCGAGGACGCCGGCCCACTCCGCGCGGCGCTGCTCGTCCGCGGAGTGCGCCGCGGTCATGCGGTGCCCGCCAGGCTGGCGGCGGCCTGGCGCCAGGCGTCCCGCAGCGGCTCGACGACCTGCAGGCAGGAGGCGATCCGGCCGCTGTCCTGCTTGACCATCGCCTGGTTGAGCTCGGCGATCAGCCAGTTGTAGAGCGCGGCGAGGCGGGGGCCGCCCTCCCAGGCGTCGACCCGCAGGCTGCCGAGCAGCTCGAAGACGATCTCCTGGGCGTGGCGCACCTGCTCGCGGGCGTCGGCGCGCCGGCCCTCGGCCAGCGCCGTCCGGGCGCGCTCGAGGTCCAGGGCCAGGCGGTCGTAGAGCATCACCAGCACCTGCTGCGGCGAGGCGGTGCTCACGGCGTCGCCGAGGTAGCGGGCGCGGAGGGAGGCGGCGGTCATCGGGGGAGCTCCTGGATCGGGGACGGGGGAGCGGGGATCAGGAGAGATCGGGTCAGGCCAGGCCGGCCAGCTGGCCGGCGAGCCAGGTCGACTGCGACTTGAGCGAGCTCAGCGCGGTCTCCATGGCGGTGAACTGCACAGTCAGGGCCTTCTTGCGGGCGGCCAGGCGCAGGTCCCAGTCGGCGATGCGGCCCTTGAGGTCGGTGACGAGGTCGTCGCGGCCCTTGGCCAGCAGCGTGAGCGTGCCGGTCGTCGCGTTCGTCGCCTGCTTGGCTAGCGTCAGCATGCGGGTGGCCACACCGTCGGGGCCTCCGTCGGTGGAGACGCCTGCGAGGACCTCCCTCACCTTCGTGGGGTCAGCCTGCAGCTTGGTGAGGAAGGTGTCCTTGGTGAAGGACACCTTCCCGTCGCGGGTGAGCTGGACGCCGAAGGTCCCGGGGGAGCCGATGGAGCCCACGACGTCGGACACCGCGGTGAGGACCTGATCGGTGAGCCGGCGCAGGTTGCTGTCGCCGCGCAGGGCTGCGGTGGAGTCCGTGCCGTTGGCCGACTGCTTGGCGATCTCGGTCAGCGCGGCGTTGGCGGCGTCGACGAAGGCCTGCACCTTGGCGGCGACGGCGTCGGGGTCGGCCGAGACGTCCACGGTGACCGGGGTGGTGCTCGCAGCGCTGACGGTGAGCGTCCCGCCGGGGATGACGCCGGTGAACGTGTTGGTGGCCGACTCGATCGGCAGGCCGGTGGTGGTGGCCGTGGTCCCGCCGAGGGTGATCTTGCTGTTGGCGCCCTCGCGGAGGGTGGTGAAGGAACCGCCGACGAGGGAGAAGCTGCTGGCCGCGCCGGTCGCCTTCGAGGTGACCTGGAGTGCGTACTCGCCGGGCTTGACCTGCAGGACCGTGGCGTTGAGGCCGTAGTCACCCCTGTTGATGGCGGCCGCGGTGTCGTTCAGGGAGCCGGTGCCGAGATCGGTCACGGGCTTGTCGCCGGCAGCCGTGCGCACGGTGAGGCTCGTGTAGGCGGCGGCGGTGGTGGCCGAGGCCTGCGTCGTGCCCACGACGGTGTGCGCGGCGGCGATCGAGTCGACCCTGAACGTGATCGAGCCGGTCTGCGGCGTGCCGGTGACGGCGACGGCGACGGCGGGGCTGGAGCTGGTCGCCTTGGCGGCGGTCCAGGTGGCGTCCTTGCGGAGGACCTCGGCGGTGGCGCGCAGGGCGTCGATCTTGGTGTTGACCGAACGGTAGGCCTCTGCGGCCTTCTGCGTCTCACTCAGCCGGGTCTTGAGCTGGTTCTGGACGGTGCCCTCGGCCGCGACGAGTTGGGTGATCAGGTTCGTCGTGTCCATGCCCGAGATCAGGCCGTCGACGCTCAGGCTCACCATCGCTGCGTCCTCCAGGGTTGGGGTGCTACGGGTGGGGCGGGTGTGACCCGGCCCAGGTGTGCAGTGAGGGGGGAGGCCGTGGCCTCCCCCCTCACCGGGTGGTGCTTCTCGAGCTGGTCAGCCGCTCAGGCCCCGCGTCAGCGGAGGAGCTGCAGGACGCCCTGCGAGCTCTGGTTGGCCTGGGCCAGCATCGCCGTGCCCGCCTGCGACAGGATCTGCGACCGGGTGAAGGACACCATCTCCTGGGCCATGTCGGTGTCGCGGATGCGGCTCTCCGATGCGGTCAGGTTCTCGACGGTGGCGTTCAGGTTGTTGATCTTGTGCTCGAGGCGGTTCTGGACCGCGCCGAGGTTGGCGCGCTGGGTGGACACCGTCTCGATGGCGGTGGTCACCGCCGCGATGGCCGCGTCGGCCCCGGCCTGGGTCGCGATCGTGCTGGCGTCGACCGCCAGGCCGGCGGAGTCCATGTCGCCGATGGCCACCGCGAGCTTGTCGAGCGCGTTCGCCCCGACCTGGAAGGTCTTGTTGTAGGTGCCGTCCAGCAGCGGGGTGCCGTTGAAGGTGGTCTTGGCGATGTCGTCCAGCTCGGCCTTCAGGGCGGTGAACTCGGCGTTCGCCTTGGTCTTGTCGGTGTTGCTGAGGGCACCGTCGTTGGCCGCCTGCACCGCGAGGTCGCGCATGCGCTGCAGGATCGAGTGCGTCTCGGTGAGAGCGCCCTCAGCGGTCTGGACGACGGAGACGCCGTCCTGCGCGTTGCGGACGGCGACCTTGAGGCCACCGATCTGCGAGCGCAGACCCTCGGAGATCGCCAGGCCGGCCGCGTCGTCGGCGGCCCGGTTGATGCGCAGACCGCTGGAGAGCTTCTCCAGCGACTTGCTCATCGCACCATCGGTCACGTTCAGGTTCCGGTAGGCGTTGAACGCGGCGATGTTGTTGTTGACGCGCAGACCCATGGTGATCCTCCTTGGATGGGGTCTTCCTGGTTCCCGCTGCATCCGTGCTGCGGGCCTTGCAGGTGGTGTTACGGCTGTGATCCACCAGTCCTTGAGGCGAACTGGCGGCTTTTTTTCCGGATCCCTCAGGCGGGGCGGGCCGCGCCGTAGGCCGCCTGCCAGCCCGTGCGGGGGCGGGGGATCGGCAGGGCGGAGCGCTCGGCCGGGACGCGGCCGGCCACCCGCTCGACGTAGAGCCGCTGCTGGTTGCGGGCGCGCACGCCGCCGTCGGCGGGCACCGCCCGGCCCTCCCACACCTCGCTCATCGCCGCGTGCAGCAGGGTCAGCGCGCGGGCGCGCATCTGTGAGACGCGCGAGAGCGTGACGCCGAGGTCGGCGGCGATGTCGGTGAGCGACTCCCCGCCGAAGAAGTTGCGCTCCACGACCTCGTCGAGCCGGTCGGGCAGCGCGCGGATGGCGTCCTGCAGGTAGCGGGCGCGCTCGCCGCGCAGCACCGCCCGCTCGGGGGACTCGCCGGGGTCGGGCAGGTCCAGCGTGCCGCCCTCCGCGCCGGTCTCGGCGTCGATGCTCACCATGACGGCGCGGTGGACGTCGACCTGCAGCGCGTCGAGGTCCTCGCGGCGCACGCCGAGGGCCTCGGCGAGCTCCTCGCGCGTCGGCGGCCGGCCCAGCCGGATGGTCAGCGCGTCGGACGCGGCGTCGGTGCGGCGGGCCGCGGCCCGGACCGAGCGGCTGGCCCAGTCGCCCGAGCGCAGCTCGTCCAGGACCGCGCCCTGCAGGCGGGGGAGGGCGTAGGTGGCGAACGTCGCGCCGGCCGCCGGGTCGAACCGGCGGGCCACCTCGACCAGCGCCACCTTCGCGCAGGACAGCAGGTCCTCCCGGCTCACGTGGCCGGGCAGCGAGATGCGCGAGGCCACCGCGTTGACCGCGAACGAGCACAGGGGGAGGTGCTCGGTGACGAGCGCCTCGACCTCGACCTCCGAGCGCAGGACCTCGGGGCGCAGGGCCTCGGGGCGCGCGGCGTCCGACGGCTGCGGGGGAGCGGAGCGCGCGGGGACCGCGCGGTCGGTCACCGGGGAGCGGGCTGCTGGCACGGTCCCTCTCTCGGCAGGGACCGCACCGTCCCGGACGCACAACTCCTGCCAATCCTGGGAACTCGGCTTGAGGGCCGCTTGCCCGCTGCCGACCGTCTGTCCGCGAAGGCGGGGACACCCGCCGGGAGACGAGGGAGGCGGTGGCGGACGTGGACTTCCAGCACCTGTCGACGCTGCTGTGGCGCGAGCAGGAGCTGCTCGACCTGCTGCTGTTCAAGGCAGAGGAGAAGCAGTACCTGATCCTGTCCGGCAAGACCCGCTGGCTGGCCCGGATCGCGCACGAGATCGAGGTCGTCCTCGACCAGCTGCGCGTCCTCGAGGTCGAGCGGGCCGCCGCCACCGAGGCGATCGCCGTCCGGCTGGGCACCGGGGTCAACCCGTCGCTGCGCCAGCTGGCCGAGGCCGCGCCCGCGCCGTGGAACGACCTGCTGGCCAAGCACCACGAGGCCCTGCTCGTCCTCGTCACCGACCTGCGCAGCCTCTCCGACGCCAACCGCGAGCTCATCGAGGGCGGCCTGTCCGCGATCGGCGACGCGCTGCTGTCGGTCCGCCACCCCACGGCCGGCACCTACGGCGCCACCGGCCGCTCCGAGCACGGGTCCTCCCGCGCGGTCACCCTGGACGGCGCCCTGTGAGCACGTTCTCGGGCCTCAACACGGCGTCGACGGCGCTGTGGGCCGCCCAGCGCGGCCTCGACGTCACCGGCCAGAACATCGCCAACGTCAACACCGCCGGCTACTCCCGCCAGCGCGTGGGCCAGACCGCCATGGGCGGCACCGCCGTCCCGGCGATCCACTCGGTCAGCACCGGCGTGGACGGCGGCGTCGACTCCGACGGGGTCCGCCGCGTCCGCGACGCCTTCCTCGAGGCCCGCGCCCAGCTCGAGACCTCCTCGGGCGCGCAGCTCACCGCGGAGGCCGACGCGCTCTCGCAGATCGAGGACGCGTTCCGCGAGCCCGGCGACACCGGCCTGCAGAGCATGCTGTCCGACGTCTGGGCCGGCTTCTCCGACCTGGCCGACAGCCCGCTCACCCTCGCCTCGCGCAGCCAGGTCCTCGAGCGGCTCGACGTCCTCGCCGACGGCATCCGCACCACCCGGGCCGCGCTGGACCAGCAGTGGGAGCAGACCCGCGACGGCCTGCAGGCCCTCGTCGCCGACGTGAACACCGCGGCCGCCTCGGTCGCCGAGCTCAACGGCGCGATCCGGCAGGCCACCCTGTCCGGTCTGCCGGTCAACGAGCTCTCCGACCGGCGCGACGCGCTGGTCCTGCAGCTGTCGCAGAGCATCGGCGCCACCGCCGTGCCGCGGGCCGACGGGGTCGTCGACGTGACCGTCGGCGGCACCAGCCTGGTCGCCGGCAGCACCGCCACCGCCGTCCGGCTGGCCGGCTCGGACGACGCGGACGGGATCGGCGCCGACGCGCCGCGGCTGGAGACCCACCCCGGCGGGTCGACGCTGCGCGCGGGCGGCACCGCGGCCGGCCGGCTCACCGCCCTGACGCAGACGGTCCCGGCCTACCGCACGCAGCTCGACGAGTTCGCCCGCTCGGTCGCGACGACGTTCAACGCCGCGCACACCGGCGGGTACGACCTCACCGGGGCACCGGGGCAGGCGCTGTTCGGCACCGGCGGGTCCGGCACCGTGGTCACCGCCGCCAACCTCACCCTGCGCCCGCTCACCCCGCAGCAGGTCGCCGCGGCGTCGACCCCGCCGTCGGGGACCGGCGGCTCGCCCTCGGCGGACGGCGACAACGCCGACGCCTTCTTCCAGCTCAGCCTGGACCCCGCCGGCCTGGACGCGGCCTACCGCAGGCTGGTGGTTGCCCTGGGCGTCGAGTCCTCCGTGGCCACGCGCAACGCCGAGGTCCAGTCCGTGGTGTCCGCGCAGGTCGACGCCGCCCGCGAGTCGACCTCCGGCGTCAACCTCGACGAGGAGATGACCAACATGCTCTCCTTCCAGCACGCCTACAACGCCGCCGCGCGCATGGTGAGCGCGATCGACCAGGCGCTGGACACCCTCATCAACCGCACCGGCGTCGTGGGTCGGTGACCGGGATGCGCATCACGCAGCGGGCCGTCGCCCAGACCGCCCTGCAGGGGCTCAACCGCAACCTCGCCGACCTGGGCAAGCTGCAGGAGCAGCTCACCTCCGGCAAGGTCGTCAGCCGCCCCTCGGACTCGCCGACCGCGGTCAACCGGTCCCTGCAGATCCGCAAGGACCAGGCCGCGACGGCCCAGCACGCGCGCAACATCTCCGACGCCCAGAGCTGGATGGAGACGACCGACACCGCGCTGACCTCGATGGTCGCGCAGGTCCGGCGGGTGCGGGACCTGACGGTGCAGGCCGCCAACGACGGCGCCCTGACCGACGCCGGCCGCACCGCGATCGCCGCCGAGGTCTCCGCGCTGCGGGACAGCCTGCTCGGCCTGGCCAACGAGAACGTCGACGGCCGGCCGGTCTTCGGCGGCGCCACGAGCGGCGCCAAGGCGTACCAGGCCGACGGCACCTGGGTCGGCGTGGGCAACGCCGACGGCACCGGCGTCGTCCCGATCAAGCGGCGGATCTCCAACGACGAGCAGGTCCGCATCGACGTCACCGGCGTCGAGGCGTTCGGACCGCCCGGCAGCGACCTGTTCGCCGTCGTCGGGAGGATCGCCGCCGACGTGCAGGCCGGCGTCGCGGTCGACGGCGACCTCGCCGCCCTCGACGGCGCGATCGACCGGCTGCTCACCGCGGCGTCGACCGTCGGCGCCCGCGCCGCCCGGATCGACAACGCCGCACAGGTCAACTCCGACCGGTCGCTGGCGCTGCAGAAGCAGCTCGCCACCGTCGAGGACGTCGACCTGCCGAAGACGATCATGCAGCTGCAGTTCCAGCAGACCGGCTACCAGGCCGCGCTGCAGGCGACCGCCCAGGTCATCCAGCCCTCGCTCGCGGACTTCCTGCGGTGACCCTCGCCCCGGTCGTCACCCTGCCGCTGCTGGGCATGGTGTCCCCGCTGCCCGGCTTCCCCGACTTCCGCGACTACGTGCTCGTCACGGCTGACGGGGACGGGCTGCTGTTCTGGCTGCAGTCCCTGGACGCCGACGGTCCGCGGTTCCTGGCCATCCCCCCGGCCCGGTGGTTCCCGGACTACGCGCCCGTGCTGCCGGCCCCGGTGCTGGCCGACCTGGACCTCGCGGACCCGGCCGACGCCTCGCTGTTCTGCCTGGTCACCGTCCCGGCCGAGGGCCCGGCCGCGGCGACGGCGAACCTGCGCGCCCCGGTCGTGCTCAACCCGGCGAACTGGCGGGCCACCCAGGTCGTGCTCCCCGACGGCCGTCATCCGATCCGGCGTCCCCTGCGCCGATAGAAGAGGGGAGCGGTCCCGCCGCTCGACCCCCGCCCCGCCGGGCGGGGTGCCAGGAGGCCGTCACACACCCATGGAGGGGTACCCGTGCTCACACTGACCCGCAGCGTCGGCGAGACCATCCGCATCGGCGACGACATCGAGGTGCACGTCGTGGAGGTCCGCGGCGGCACCGTCCGGCTGGGCTTCAAGGCCCCGCGCGAGGTGGCCATCCACCGCGAGGAGGTCTACCGGCAGATCGCCGAGGCGAACCTGCTCGCCGCCCAGGTCACCGCGGACACGCTCGGCGCGCTCGCCGCCTTCGCGCCGCCGGCCGCCCCCGCCGCCCCCGCCGCCCCCGAGCGGCCCGGCTCGCCGGAGCGGCCCGCGCGCTGACGACACGCCACGGACGGCGGGCCGGCGGTTCGGCGAAGATCGCCGATGCGACGGCCCGCCGGACCGTGGAGGGCTCCGTCCTGGGCAAGACCTGACGAAGGTCGCCCCGGAGATTGCACAGGGCACGGCGAGTTGTGTGCCGGTCACTGTCCGCTCATGCGCCAGAGTTGCCCCCGAGCACGACACAGGGGGCGATGAGGATGCAGCACAGCGTGATGGCAGGGACCCAGCAGGCCGACGAGACCGTCGTCGTCCACGTCCAGCTGCGGCCGCGCCGCGGGTCCACCCGGCGCTGCCTGGCCGAGCTGGCCGCGCTGGCCGCCGCCCACCCGTCGGTCGCCTTCTCGGTCACCGGGCTCGGCAAGGACGAGCGCGTCGTCCGCGTCACCGTCGGCGTGGAGCTCGGGCCCCGCGAGGCGATCGCCCGCTTCTCGCCGCAGGCGCAGGCCGCCTACGCCTTCGTCAGCGACCTGTTCACGGTCCTGTACGACCACATGCCGGTGTACGCCGCCGAGCCCTCCGCCGCCGAGCGCGCCGCCGCCGAGGTCCTCCTCCGCGCCGACGACGCCGACGTCGAGACCCCGGACGGCGCCCTCGCCCTCGAGCGCGTCCCGGCCTAGCGCCCACCCCTCGCCGACGCCTTCCCCGCGATCGACCAGGAGTCCCCGGTGACCAGCACCTCTCCGTCCGCCGTCCCCACCGCCGACCAGCCGGCCGACGCCGGCGCCCGCGCACCGCTCGTCTTCGGCGGGATCCCCGAGGCCGAGGGCTTCGCGCGGGTCCCGATCACCGCCCGCGACCGGGTGCACTTCCGCGTCGACCGCGACCTGCCGCTGGCCGCGTTCCGCGCCGACCTGCCCGACGGCGTCACGGTCAGCCACGACGAGGGGGAGGGGCTCTACCGGGTCGACGGCCCGTGCGGCCGGGGCCAGGTGCTCGCCGACTGGATCCGCGCCTGGTGCGCGACCCGCGACGTCGCCACCGTGGGCCTGCGCGCGGAGGCCGGCGTCCGCCGCCGCGCGCCGCGGGACCTGCCGCCGGCCTTCCTCGAGGACCTGTGCCGGCACTACCAGCCGGTCAGCCTCAAGCGGCTGCAGCGCAACATGAGCACGATCCGGATGCACCTGCCCGACCCCGACGACCTCGGCCAGCAGGTCGCCGAGTGGATCCTCAAGGCGGTCGGCCAGTACGACGAGACCAAGGGCGTCCCGTTCGGCGCGTTCCTCGCCACCCAGCTGTCCAAGTGGGTGCACGACCTGGGCCGCAACGCCCACGGCCGCACCGCCGCCGACACCGAGAACCGGCAGCAGAAGGCGATCGCCGCCTTCCAGGCCGAGCACCAGCGGCGCCCCAGCGAGCGCGAGCTCGCGGCCTTCATGGGGCAGAGCGTGGCCACGCTGCGGCGCAACTCGCAGACGGTCGCCACCCTCAACGGCCTGCGCAACCTGCAGTCCCTCGACGGCGGCCCGGACGCGGCCGAGGTGCTGCTGCCGGACTCCACCGAGGCGCCCGACCAGATCATGGACGAGGCGGAGCAGACGCTGCTGTCGCACGCGCTGACCGCGGCCTGCGCGCCCGACCCGACCGCCGCGCGCGGCCAGCGGGCCGCGCAGCCCAACGTCCTGGGCTGGGCCACCTGGTACCTGACCACCTGGGGCGGGCAGACCAAGACCCAGGTCTCGGCCGACCTCGGCACCTCGGTGCGCAACATGAACGTGCACGCCGACCGCGTCGAGCGGGCGCTCAAGGACCGGCTCGCCGAGTTGTCCGAGTGACCTCCCGGTAAACGGAACACAAGGGTCCGTCGCCGACGGGTCCATCCGGGCGCGGGCCTGCCGATATCGAGGACGTGACCGCGAGTCCCCGCTGCACCGCCGCCGGGGGACCGCAGACGCCGACGGGTGGAGGGGTGCGGTGAGCGTGCTGCCTGCGGGCGACCCCGCCGTCGTCCTGCTCCCGCACTGGCTCTCCGGTGCCGACCGCGAACTGCTGGCCGGCGTCGTGCGCGCCGCCGTCGAGCGGCCCGATGTCCACCCGGTCGCCGCCGTCCACCTCGCCGACGTCCTCACCGAGCTGCACGTGGCCGCCGCCCGCGACGCCGTCTGGCCCGGCCCCGCCGCCCGCGTCCGCCGCGTGACCGGCTGGGCCGAGGACGTCCTGCCGGTGCGGCTGTCGGCCGCCGAGCTCGACAGCGTCCTCGGCCTGGCCGAGCTGCCGGGCGACCTGCGCGCGACCCTCGGCGGGCGCCGCCCGTGACGCCCGGGCGCCCCGGCCGCGCCGCGTCGGGTCTGCTGCAGCGGCTGCGCCCCGCGCCGGTCGCCGTGGACGACGTCCGCGCCGCCGCCGACGCGGTGCTGCCGGGCCTGGCCACCGGCGGGCTGCGGGCCGCCGTGCTCGCCGACCCCGCCCGCGGGCCGGTGCTGGTCCTCGCCGAGGACGAGCGCCGCGTGCGGGTGCCGCTGCACGACCTCGCCGAGGACATGACCGACGCCGGGGTGGCCCCGACCGCCGACGGCGTCGCCGCCGCGCTCGCCGCCTTCGTCGCCGCCCGCCCGGTCAGCGACGCCGCGGCCGCCGGCGCCGGCGTCGCCGTCCTCGACTGGACCGGCCCCGCGTGCACCGCCGTCGGCTGGCGGGTCGTCGTCCGCCGCGGGGAGCGCACCGTCGCGTGGACGCCGTCGGACCGCGCGGACGCCGCCGCGGTGGCCCGCACCCGCACCGCCGCCACCGCCCGCGCCGCCGAGGCCGGGGGCGTGCTCCGCGTCGAGGGGCCGGTGGCGCTGTGGTCGCACCCCGGCGCGCCGATGCTGGCCACGGCCGCGCTGGCCGATCCCGAGCGGCTGCTCGGGCGGATCGCCGAGGCCGGGCTGCGGGTGGCCGAGCCGCACGTCGTCGTCACGCCGCTGCGGCCGCTGGCGTGCGCCTCCGCGGGCGTGACCGACCGCCTGGCCGGGCTGACCGGCGAGGCGTGCGTGCGCCTGCCCTGGGCCGCCCTGCCCGACCTCCGCTGGCTCCCCTAGCTCCGGGGGAGCAGCGCGCCGAACTCCCAGTGCCAGGGCTCGGGCTTCTCGCCGCCGGGGCGGGCCCAGTCGGGGTTGACGAAGCCGAACTGCCCGGCGTGCTCGGTCATCCACGTCCACTGCGGCGTGCCGGCCACGTTCACCCCGCCGCACAGGTCCACCGCCAGCGCCCAGCCGTGGTTCGACGTCCCCGGCACCGCGGCCAGCGCCGGCTTGCGGCGGAACGCGTCCACCTGCGCGGCCATCGGCCGGTAGGAGTCGGTGATGCACAGCGGGCCGCCGAAGGCCGCCTCGTAGGCCCGGCCCAGCGCGGCGTAGCCGGCCGCGGCGTCGCAGCGCAGCGCGTGGCCCCGGGCGACCGGGCACAGCGCGTCGGCGGGGATCCGGCCGTTGGACCAGCCGCCCCACGCGGGGCTCACCGGCCCGGCCGGCGCCGGGGGAGCGCCGCAGGCCCCGCGGCCGGACGCCGACGGCGGCAGCGGCGCGTTCGGCGTCGCGGGCGCGGGCAGGGTGACCCGGACGGCGCGGGCGTCGCCGGGCATCGAGCGGACGCCGACCTGGTAGGTGGCCGCCGAGGCGCCGAGCACCTCGCCGTCGCCGAGGTAGACGGCGACGTCCGCGCCGCCGTCGGAGACGACCAGGTCGCCGACCTGCAGTTGCGAGGCGGGCACGACGGCCGCCGCGGCCCACTGCTCCGCGGCGCCGGCCGGCAGGTCGTAGCCGGCCAGCAGCCACGCCGCGGCGGTGAGCCCGCCGCAGTCGAAGGCGTCCGGGCCGGTGGCGCCGGCCGCGTACGGCCGGCCCAGCCGGGACAGCGCGCTGCTCACCGCGGCGACGGTCTCCGCCGGCAGCACGGTCACCGGCCGGTTGCCGACGACGGCCCACGCCACGCCGGGGACGGCCTGGCCGGCGGCGTCCAGCGCGGGGGAGAAGCCGTCGGGCAGCGTCGTTGGGTCGGCCAGCTCGGCGGCGGACGGCGGCTCGATCCTCGCCGACGCCAGCTCGGCGAGGTGGGCCTGCCAGCGCTGCAGCGCGGCGGTGTTGCGCTCCTGCTGCGCGCCGGCGGCGGGGACGGTGCCCAGCGCGGCCAGCTGCGCGGAGACGTCGAGGCCGAGGTCGTCCACGGTCGCGCGGACGCCGGCCAGCACGGTGCGGGCCTGCGCGGCGGCGGCGTCGACGGCGTCCTGCGCGGCGGCCACGCGGGCGGCCGCGGCCCGGGCGGCGGCCGCGGCGCGCTCGGCGCGGACGACGGCGGTCTCCCGCTCCCGGGCGGCGCGGTCGGCCAGCGCCTGGCGGTAGAGGACGTCGCCGGTGGTCGCGGGTGCCGCGGCGGACAGGCCGAGGACCGGCATGCGGGTCTGCGCGGAGGCGCGGTAGAGGTCGGCCGCGGCCGAGCCGACGGTGACCTGCGCGGCGGCGGCGGCGGCCCGGGCGGCCTGCTCGGCCTCGACCGCGGCCTGCAGCTCCGCCTGCCGCGTGGCGACCTCGGCCTGCAGCCGGCGGTAGGCGTCGGCGTCCTGCAGCAGGGTGCTGCGGGCGGCCAGGGCCAGGCCCGCCGGGTCGGGAGCCACGGTGGCCGAGCCGGGCGCGGAGGTGGCCGGGGCGAGCAGGACGGTGAGCGCGGGCACGAGCAGCGTGGCCAGGCCGACGACCAGCAGCCGGGTGCGCCAGGGACCGCGCCCGCGCGGCGTCCGGGCGGCGGGCCGGCGGCGGGCGGGCGGCTTCCGGCGCTTCCTGCTCGTCGCGGTGCCGGTGCGGCGCGGGGGAGCCGGGGCGCCGGTGGCGGCGCGGGCGGCCAGCAGGGCGCGCAGCGCCTCGGCCTCGCGGGCGGTGAGCTCACGGCGGGGGGCGGTGCGGCGGGGAGCGGTGCGGGACGGGGCGGCCGTGCGGGCGGGAGCGGGCGTGCGTGGTGCGGGCACGGCGGGGTCCCCCGGGCGGTCTCGATCGGCTGGCCGCGCTCCGGTGCGGAGCGCTCGCCGTCAGATCGACCGCCGGGGGGACCCGGAGGAGGGACGGGAGGGGAGGCGTCACCCCCACGGGGGAGGGGATGCGCCCGACGGGGGGACCGGGCCGGCGCGCCGTGCAGTTCCGCGGAGGTGCACCGTGCGCCTCCGCGGAACTGCACGGAGGGGTCAGCGGTCGGGCGGCCACCACGCGCCGTGCCGCGCCACCAGCGGGATGCGGTGCTCGGCGCCGTCCTCGGTGAGCACGACCAGCTCGACGCCGGTGATCGGCACCGGCCGCTCGTCGTCGTCGCGCAGCAGCCGCCCGGTGGCCAGCGGGATCGGGGGCAGGACCAGCAGGTCCTCGCCGGGCGGCTCGCTGCCCATGGCGGCCCGGGTCAGCGCTCGGCGAGCGGGACGAACGCCCGCTCGGTCTCACCGGTGTAGACCTGCCGCGGGCGGCCGATCTTCGTCGTCGGGTCGGCGATCATCTCCCGCCACTGCGCGATCCAGCCGGGCAGCCGGCCCAGCGCGAACAGCACGGTGAACATCCGGGTCGGGAAGCCCATCGCCCGGTAGATCAGCCCGGTGTAGAAGTCGACGTTCGGGTAGAGCTTGCGCTGGACGAAGTAGTCGTCGGACAGCGCGACCTCCTCCAGCTGGCGGGCGAGGTCGAGCAGCTGGTTGTCCCCACCGAGCTTGTCGAGCACCGTGTCGGCGGTCTTCTTCACGATCGCCGCGCGCGGGTCGTAGTTCTTGTAGACCCGGTGGCCGAAGCCCATGAGTTTGACGCCGGGCTCCTTGTCCTTCACCCGGGCGACGAACCGGCCGATGTCCCCGCCGTCGCGCTGGATCGACTCGAGCATCTCCAGCACCGACTGGTTGGCCCCGCCGTGCAGCGGCCCGAACAGCGCGTTGATGCCGGCCGAGACCGAGGCGAACAGGTTGGCCTGCGACGAGCCGACCAGCCGCACCGTCGACGTCGAGCAGTTCTGCTCGTGGTCGGCGTGCAGGACGAAGAGCATGTCGAGCGCCTTCACCAGGTCGGGGTCCTGCTGGTAGGGCTCGGCGGGGAAGCCGAAGGTCATCCGCAGGAAGTTCTCGACCAGCCCGCAGGAGTTGTCCGGGTAGAGGAAGGGCTGGCCGACCGACTTCTTGTAGGCGTAGGCGGCGATCGTCGGCAGCTTGGCCAGCAGGCGCAGGGTGGAGATCTCCACCTGCTGGGGGTCGAAGGGGTCCAGCGAGTCCTGGTAGAAGGTCGACAGCGCGCTGACCGCCGAGGACAGCACCGGCATCGGGTGCGCGTCCCGCGGGAAGCCGTTGAAGAACATCTTCAGGTCCTCGTGCAGCAGCGTGTGCCGGCGGATCCGCGTGTCGAACGCCGCCAGCTGGTCGGCCGTCGGCAGGTCGCCGTAGATCAGGAGGTAGGTCACCTCCAGGAAGCTGGAGTGCTCGGCGAGCTGGTCGATCGGGTAGCCGCGGTAGCGCAGGACGCCGGCGTCGCCGTCGATGTAGGTGATCGCCGAGGTGCACGAGGCGGTGTTGACGAAGCCGACGTCGAGCGCCACCTGCCCGGTGGTCGTCAACAGCTTGGAGACGTCGAGCCCGGAGGGGCCCTCCGTCGCCGGGACCGTGCGCAGCGGGAGGTCACCCCCCGCGTGTCGCAGGGATACCTCGGGGGTGCTGGCTGTCTCGGTCATGGTGGCCCGACGCTACTGGCGTCGGGCCCCGAGGACGACAGGGACCGTCCCCGTCGGGGTGGGCCGGGTCCCCGGCCCACCCCGGACGGTCAGGGGTGGGTCATCGAGAGGACGTCGAGGGCCTCGTCGAGCTGGGCCTCGGTCAGCTTGCCCTGCTCGACGTAGCTGCGCTCGAGGACCACCTGGCGGATCGTCTTCTGCTCGGCCAGCGACTGCTTGGCGACCTTCGCGGCCTCCTCGTAGCCGATGTACTTGTTCAGCGGCGTCACGATCGACGGCGAGGACTCGGCGTAGGTCCGGCACTGCTCGACGTTGGCGACGATCCCGTCGACGCAGCGGTCGGCCAGGATCCGGCTGACGTTGGCCAGCAGGCGGATCGACTCGAGCACGTTGCGGGCCATGAGCGGCAGCGTCACGTTGAGCTCGAAGACGCCGGTGGTGCCGGCGTAGGTGACCGCGGCGTCGTTGCCGATGACCTGGGCGGCGACCTGGATGACCGCCTCGGGGATCACCGGGTTCACCTTGCCGGGCATGATCGAGCTGCCCGGCTGCAGGTCGGGCAGCTGGATCTCGCCGAGGCCGGTGCGCGGGCCCGAGCCCATCCACCGCAGGTCGTTGGCGATCTTCACCAGGCCGACGGCGATCGTCTTGAGCTGGCCGGAGGCCTCGACGAGCGAGTCCCGGGAGCTCTGCGCCTCGAAGTGGTTGCGCGCCTCGGACAGCGGCAGGTCCAGCTCCTCGGCGAGCGTGTCGATGATCGCGGCCGCGAACCCGGGCGGGGTGTTGATCCCGGTGCCGACGGCGGTGCCGCCCAGCGGCAGCTCGCCGATGCGCGGCAGCGAGGCCTCCAGCCGCTCGACGCCGTACCGGATCGCCGCCGCGTAACCGCCGAACTCCTGGCCGAGGGTGACCGGGGTGGCGTCCATGAGGTGGGTGCGGCCGCTCTTCACGACCTCGGCGAACTCCGTCTCCTTGCGGGTGAGGGAGGACTCGAGGTGGCGCAGGGCCGGGACCAGGTCGCGCACGATCGCCCGGGTGGCGGCCACGTGGATGGCCGAGGGGAAGACGTCGTTGGACGACTGCGAGGCGTTGACGTGGTCGTTCGGGTGCACCGACGTGCCGGCGGCCTCGGTGGCGAGGGTCGCGATGACCTCGTTGGTGTTCATGTTGCTCGACGTTCCCGAGCCGGTCTGGAAGACGTCGATGGGGAAGTGCTCGTCCCACGTGCCCGAGGCGACCTCGGCCGCGGCGGCGGCGATCGCCCGCGCGACCTCGCCGTCGAGGACGCCGAGGTCGGCGTTGACGCGGGCCGCTGCGCCCTTGATGGCGGCCAGGGCGGCGATGAGCTCGCGCTCGATGGGGGTGCCGGAGATGGGGAAGTTCTCGACGGCGCGCTGGGTCTGGGCCCGCCACTTGGCCCACGCGGGGACACGGACCTCCCCCATGGAGTCTCGTTCGATGCGGTGGTCCTGCTCGGTGGCCACGCTGGCTCCCGTGTGGTGTCGGTGGGATCGCTGCTGCACGCGTGACCCTAGAAGGGCCCCGTCCTCCCCACTGCTCGCAGGCTCGGAGTGGGACCCGGGACGGGGCGGCTCCGGGTCCTACGGTGCGGCGACGCCCTCGGCCCGAGGAGGCCCCGTGACCCACCCGCATCCCCCGGACGCGCCCGGCACCGTCCCCGTGGGCGGCTGGACGCCGTGGGGCACCTGGGACCCCACCGCCGGCCGGGCACCCGCCGCCCCGCCGGCGCCCGCGCCGGTCGCGGGACCCGCGCCGGCCTCCCACGTCCTCCCTGCCGCCCTGCTCGCGGGCGGCCTCGCCCTGGGGCTGGTGCTCGCCGCCGTCGTCGGCGCCCTGGTGCTGCGCGGCGCCGTGGACGACGCCGGCCGCGCGGCCGGCGAGGCGGTGGGCGAGGCGGTGGGCGACGCCCTCTACGGCGGCGTTCCCTCCGAGTACGACGACTACGGGACCGGGGGCGGGCTGGGCGAGGTCGAGCAGTCCGAGCCGGTGCCGCCCGGCGTCCTCGGGTCCGACCCGGTCCTCGACGCCCACGCCCAGGGCTGCTTCGACGGCGACCTGCAGGCCTGCGACGACCTGTTCGCCGAGTCGCCGCCGCTGTCGGAGTACGAGGAGTACGCGCTCACCTGCGGCGGCCGCGTGAAGGCGTGGTCGGTGCCGCTGTGCACCGACCTCGACTGACCGGGCCCGTCCGTGACCTGCCGGTGCTGGTCGCCGCCACCCGGCCCACCTAGCCTGACCGGCGCATCTACCTGATCCGAGGAGTCCGCACCATGTCCCAGCCGCCGTATCCGCCGCCGGGCGGCAACGACCCCCAGGGCGAGCAGCCCGGCCAGCAGGGGTGGGGGCAGTCCGACGACCCGACGAGGCAGTTCGGCCAGCCGGCACCCCCCACGTCCCAGTTCCAGCCGGGCCAGTACGGCCAGCCGGGCGAGCGAGACCAGACCTCGCCCTTCCCCCAGCCCGGTCAGCAGCCCTACGGCCAGCCGGGCCAGGACCCGACGCAGCAGTACGGCCAGCAGCCCTACGGCCAGCAGCCCTACGGCCAGCAGCCGTACGGGCAGCCCGGCTACGACCCGAACCAGCAGTACGGCCAGCAGCCCTACGACCCGAACCAGCAGTACGGCCAGCAGCCCTACGACCCGAACCAGCAGTACGGCCAGCCCTACGGACAGTACGGGCAGCCCGGCTACGGCCAGCAGCCCTACGGGCAGCCGGGCTACGGGCAGCCGCAGCAGAAGGGCAACAGGAGGAACGTCGTCGTCGCCTCGGTGATCGCCGGCGTGCTGCTGGTCGCCGCCGCAGCCGTCGGGTTGTTCTTCCTCCTCCGGGACGACGGCAGCTCGACCGTCGCCGACCCGACGCGGACCAGCACCTCCTCGTCCGCGTCCAGCTCGTCGTCCTCGGGCCCGTCCTCCTCGTCCTCGTCGAGCAGCTCCTCGTCGTCGTCCGGCGGGGGCGGCGGCGCGGGCTCGACGTCGGCCCCGGTGCCCCCGCAGGGGCTCGGCTCGGACCCGGACGGCGAGTTCCAGCCGCTGGCCGAGGCCTGCTTCGCCGGTGACTTCCCCGCCTGCGACGAGCTGTGGGTCTCGACGCCGGTCGACTCGGCCTACGAGCAGTACGGGGGCACCTGCGCCGGACGGGCGCCGTACGAGGCCGGCCAGTGCGTGTCGCGGCTCGGTGAGGGCGCGCCGCAGCCGCAGGGCGACCCGGTCCCGCCGCAGGGCCTGGGGGAGGACCCGGACGGCGAGTTCCAGCCGCTGGCCGACGGCTGCTTCGCCGGCGACTGGGTGGCCTGCGACGACCTGTGGGGTTCCTCCCCGTCGGGCTCGCAGTGGGAGCAGTACGCCGGCACCTGCGCCGGCCGGGTGACCTACGAGGTCGCCAACTGCGAGGGCCGGCTCGGCTGACGCCGGTCCCGCGACGCACGACGGCCCCGGGGCGCTCGCCCCGGGGCCGTCGTCGTCCAGTCGTCGTTCACTCGTCCTCGGAGCGGTCGAAGGGCACCGCGGAGTAGGCGCGCAGCTTCTCCAGCGAGTGCAGGCTGTCGATCGAGCGGATGGTGCCCGAGCGCGAGCGCATGACCAGTGACTGCGTGGTGCAGCCGCCGGCCCGGTACTGCACGCCGCGCAGCAGCTCGCCGTCGGTGATGCCGGTGGCCACGAAGAACACGTCGCCGCGCACGAGGTCGTCGATGGTGAGCACGCGGTCGAGGTCGTGGCCGGCGTCGACCGCCTTCTGCCGCTCCTCGTCGTCCTTGGGCCACAGCCGGCCCTGCAGCGCACCGCCCATGCACTTGAGCGCGCAGGCGGCGATGATCCCCTCCGGGGTGCCGCCGATGCCCATCAGCATGTCGACGCCGGTGCCCTCGCGGGCGGCGGCGATCGCGCCGGCGACGTCGCCGTCGGTGATGAACTTGATCCGCGCGCCCGCCTCGCGGACCTCGTGCACGAGCTGGTCGTGCCGCGGCCGGTCGAGGATGCAGACGGTGACGTCCTCCGGTCGGCTCCGCTTGGCCTTCGCGACCCGGCGGATGTTCTCGGCGACCGGCGCGGTGATGTCGACGACGTCGGCGGCGGCGGGGCCGGTGGCGATCTTCTCCATGTAGAAGACGGCCGACGGGTCGTACATGGCGCCGCGGTCGGCGACCGCCATGACGGCGATGGCGTTGGGCATGCCCTTGGCCATCAGGGTGGTGCCGTCGATGGGGTCGACGGCGACGTCGCACTCGGGGCCGTAGCCGTCGCCGACCTGCTCGCCGTTGTAGAGCATCGGCGCCTGGTCCTTCTCGCCCTCGCCGATGACGACGACGCCGCGCATGCTCACCGTGCCGATCAGCGCCCGCATGGCGTCGACGGCGGCGCCGTCGCCGCCGTTCTTGTCGCCGCGGCCGACCCAGCGGCCCGCGGCCATCGCGGCGGCCTCGGTGACGCGCACCAGCTCGAGGGCGAGGTTGCGGTCGGGCGCCGGGCGGTCGGTGCGGAAGGTGCTCTGGCGGGGGGCGGGTGGCACGGGGCCGTCGGGTACGGGCAGGGTCACGTGGCCTCCTAGTCCGGCACCGTTGCCGGTGTCCGCCGCCCGCGACCCGTCCCCGGGGCCGGTCGGGCGCGCGGGGCAGTCCGGGAGCGGGGCGGCGGGGTCGTGGATCGGTGCTGCGATCCTAGGGGCATGACCAGTTCCGGCCCGTCGGGCCAGCAGGCCCCCGAGGAGCAGCCGCCGCCGGCGCCGACCGCCGCGGAGCGCGCGAACCGGATGAGCGCGGCCAACATGCTCCGGTCGCTGCTGCCGCTGGTGGTCATCGTCCTGCTGGTCGCCGGCTGGGTCGCCTTCCGGCAGAGCGGCATCGACCCCGTCCGCCCGATCGACCCGACCAGCAGCGTCCGGCTCGCCGCCGAGCGGGCGTCCTACACCGTCGAGGTGCCCGCCGAGCTGCCCGACGGCTACCGGCCGACCAGCGCGCGCACCGACGCGGCGGACGCCGGTGAGGGGGAGCCGGTGACCCTGGAGATCGGCTACGTGACGCCGTCGGACGAGTACGCGGGCTTCCTCACCACCGACGACCCCGACGCCGACCGGCTGCGCGCCGTCCTCGACGGCGCGCAGGACGACGGCAGCGTCGACCTGGCCGGGCGCACCTGGACCCGGCAGACCAACGGGCGCGGGGAGACCGTGCTGTCGCTGGAGGCCGGGGAGGTGACCACCGTGGTCACCGGCTCGGCCGCCGACGACGAGCTGGAGACCGTCGCCGCCGCCGTCGCGCCGGTCAGCGTCCCCAGCTGAGGCCCGGCGGGGTCAGCCCTCCTGCTCGGCGGGTGTCGCGGCGGCCAGCCGCTCGCGGGCGCGGTCGAGCCAGTGCTGGCACAGCTGCGCGAGCTGCTCGCCGCGCTCCCACAGGCCGAGGGACTCCTCGAGGGTGAGGCCCCCGGCCTCGAGCCGGCGGACCACCTCGGCCAGCTCCTCGCGGGCCTGCTCGTAGGTCTGCGTCGGCTGCTCGGTCGTCGGCTCGCTCACGGCTCCCCATCCTGCCCGTCCACCCGGACGCCCAGCCGCCCACCCGCGACGCGCACCGACAGCCGCTCGCCGTCGGCCACCTCGGCGGGGTCGCGGACCAGGGCGCCGTCGGCCCGCTGCACGAGCGCGTAGCCGCGCTGCAGCGTCGCCTGCGGGGACAGCGCGGCCACCCGCGCGCGGGCGTGGTCGAGGTCGCGCTCGGCGGACTCGACGCGGTGGGTGAGCGTGCGGCGGGCCCGGTCGCGCAGCGCCGCGACGTCGTCGGCCCGGCCGTGCAGCAGCCGCTCGGGGTCGGCGAGCACCGGCCGGCTGCGGACGCTCTCCAGCCACCGCTCGGACTGCTCGAGGCGCACGGTGAGCAGGTGCCGGGCGCGGGCACGCAGCCCGTCGACCAGCCGCCGCTGCTCGCCGATCTCGGGCACCACGCGGTGCGCGGCGTCGGTGGGGGTGGCCGCGCGGACGTCGGCGACGTGGTCGACGAGCGTGGTGTCGGTCTCGTGGCCGACGGCGGTGACCACCGGCGTGCGGCAGGCGGCGATCGCGCGGACCAGGCCCTCGTCGGAGAAGGGCAGCAGGTCCTCGACCGACCCGCCGCCGCGGGCGATGACGATCACCTCGACCTCGGGGTCGCGGTCCAGCCGCTGCAGCCCGTCGATCACCGACGCGGCGGCGTTCACGCCCTGCACCAGGCTGTGGTGGACGGCGAAGCGCACCGCGGGCCAGCGGCGGCGGGCGGTGACCAGCACGTCCCGCTCGGCGGCGGAGTCCTTGCCGGTGACCAGCCCGACGACGGCGGGGGCGAAGGGCAGCGGGCGCTTGCGGGCGGGGTCGAACAGGCCCTCGGCGGTCAGCAGCCGGCGGATCCGCTCGATGCGGGCGAGCAGCTCACCGAGGCCGACGGCGCGGATCTCGGTGGCGCGCAGGGAGAAGGAGCCGCGGGCGATGTAGTAGTCCGGCCGCGCGCGGACGATGACGCGGGCGCCCTCGGTGAGCTCCAGGCCGGGCCGGTCGGCGACGTCGCGGGCGCAGGTGACCGGCACCGAGAGGTCGGCGGCGGGGTCGCGCAGGGTGAGGAACACGGTCGCGGCGCCGCTGCGCCGGTTGAGCTGGGCGACCTGCCCCTCGACCCAGACCTCGCCGAGCCGGCCGATCCACTCGGCGACCTTGCGGGCCACCGTCCGGACCGGCCAGGGCGACTCGGGGGACGAGGGCGCACTCACGGCCCCGAGGGTGCCAGGCGGGACCGACGGCCCCGCCCGGCACCCCGGGGTGGGTCCCCGTCCGCTAGCCGCGGGGCTGCAGCGGGCTGGTCTCGACGGCCTGCTGCTCGAGCTTCTCCAGCCGGTTGCGCAGCATCGTGAGGAACGGAGCCCGCGCCCGGGTGGCCTCCTCGTAGGCGAGCAGGTCCGACACCGTGGCCAGCTGGTAGCCGCGGAGCCGGCCGCGCAGCTGGGCGACGGTGAAGGAGTCGTAGCCCTCGATCGGGGCCGCCCCGGCGGCCTGCGAGCCGGACAGCTCGCTGCCGCCCTGCGCGTCGTCGGTCGGGGCGGCGGAGTCCCCGCCGACGGCGTCGACGGCCGCGCCCTCGGCGATCGCCGCGTCCTCCTCGGCGGTGTCGGCCTCGCCGACGTCGGTGCGCACCCCGGTGGCAGCGGCGACGGTCGTGCCGCCCTCGTCGGTGGCCTCGGCGGCCGGCTCGGGCTCGAGCGTGTCGGTGGCCGCGCCGCTGTCCTCGCCGGGGGCGGGCTCGGCGCCCAGCTCCTCGTCGACGCGGGCGTGCTCCCCGGTGACGACGTCGCTGGCCTCGCCGGTCGCGGTGCCCTGGGTGGCGGCGGCCTGCTCGCCGCCGTCCTCGGGGGCGACGACGCCCTCGTCGGTGACGGTGCCCTCGACCGTGGTGACCCGGCCGTCGGGCGTGATGACGTCGACCTCGGTCGCGGCGTCCTCGGCCGCGGCCGCGTCGGCCTCCGCGTCCTCACCCAGCACGCCGGCCTCGGGGGAGCCGGCGGCGCCGTCGGCGAGGCCGATGCCGGTGTCGGGCACGCCGGAGTCCGCGGCGTCGGGCACCACCGCGTCGTCGGTGCCCACGTCGGGGGCGCCGGCCAGCTCGCCGACCGGGGAGCCGCCCGGGTCGCTCGCGGCCGGGGTGCCCTCGGCCTCGAGCAGCGCGCTCTCCAGGGCGTCCTCGGCGGTCAGCGCGGAGTCGGCGGCGTCGAGCGCGGACGCGGCCTCCTCGGCGCCCAGCACCTCGTCGTTGACGTCCTCGACGGCGGCGACGACCGCGGCGGGGGAGGGCTCCGGGGGCAGCCCGGCGAGCTCGTCGTCGACCAGGCCGGCGGCGTCGGTGTCGACGTCGACCTCCATGACGTCGACCTCGGCGGCGTCACCGACGGTGTCGACGTCGGGGGCGCGGTCGAACGCGGAGTCGCGCAGCACGTCGATCGGCTGCGCCACGAGGGGAGCACCGCCGGCGGCGGCCTCCTCGTCCTCGTCGAAGGTGGCCAGGCCCGGCTCGCGGTCACCGCGCAGCCCGGTGAGCACCTCGTCGCCGCGGGCGACCAGCCCCGACCACTGCTGCTGCAGCTTCATCGCCGCCTGCAGCGCGATGCCGACGATGCGCACCGGCAGGCCCGGCAGCGTCTGCGGGAGGCTGCGGACGTCGTCGAGGACGGTGGCGGCCAGACCGACGGTGGCGCGGATCGGCTCCGGGATCTCACGGGACATGCGCCCAGCCTGCCGCAGCGCGCGGCGAACGGCACAGCGGCCGGGTCCCGGCCCACCCGGTCGGGCGGCGTGCGGCTCGTCACGCTCCCCGCGACGGCCGGGCCGCAGGCCCGGCGCCACCTACCATGGGGTCATGGCTGATCAGCGCGGACGGGTCCTGCTGGCCGATCCCCGGGGCTACTGCGCCGGTGTCGACCGGGCGGTGGTCGCCGTCGAGCGGGCCCTGGAGATCCACGGCGCCCCGGTGTACGTCCGCAAGCAGATCGTCCACAACAAGCACGTGGTGGCCACCCTCGAGCGGCGCGGCGCGGTGTTCGTCGACGAGACCGACGAGGTGCCCGAGGGCGCGGTCGTCGTCTTCAGTGCCCACGGCGTCTCGCCGGCCGTGCACGAGGAGGCGGCCGCCCGCAACCTGCGCACCATCGACGCCACCTGCCCGCTTGTGAGCAAGGTGCACCAGGAGGCCAAGCGGTTCGCCAAGGAGGACTACGATATCCTCCTCATCGGCCACCGCGGGCACGAGGAGGTCGAGGGCACCTCCGGCGAGGCCCCCGAGCACATCCAGCTCGTCGACGGCGCCGACGACGTCGCGAACGTGCAGGTCCGCGACCCCGAGCGGGTCGTGTGGCTGTCGCAGACGACGCTGTCGGTCGACGAGACGCTCGCGACCGTCGACCAGCTCCGGACCCGGTTCCCCGGGCTGCAGTCCCCGCCGAGCGACGACATCTGCTACGCCACGCAGAACCGGCAGCAGGCGGTCAAGCAGATGGCCGGCGAGTGCGACCTGGTGATCGTCGTCGGCTCGACCAACTCGTCGAACTCGGTGCGGCTGGTGGAGGTGGCGCTGGAGGCCGGCGCCCGCGCCGCGTACCTGGTCGACTACGCCGCCGAGATCGACCCGGCGTGGCTGGAGGGCGTCGGCACCGTCGGCGTCACCAGCGGCGCGTCGGTGCCCGAGGTGCTGGTCGGCGAGGTGCTCGACCTCCTGGCCGAGCGCGGCTACCCCGACGTCGAGACGGTGAAGGCGGCCGAGGAGCGGCTGGTGTTCGCGCTGCCGCACGAGCTGCGGCCCAAGCGCGGCGAGACCGCCCGGCCCGTCCGCTAGGACCCCGGGACGCAGCGAGCCCCCTCCCGGCCGGGAGGGGGCTCGCTG